>CAZKFE010000001.1:0-37546 GCA_964551955.1 uncultured Candidatus Actinomarina sp.
ACAACAACTACAACCGTTCAAGAAACTAATACTGTTACTGTTGTTGAAAACTCTGTAACTCAAATGAAGCCAACTAGTAATTATAGTTGTAATCTTATCCCCCTTGGGTTCTGTATCTTTACAGGAATACCCCACCAGACAGGACTTAAGCCTGGTACTAATGAAATTATTAATAGAGAAACAGAATTTCTATTTTTACTGGAAGAAGCTGTGGCAGTAGATTCCTCTGGAAAGATACTAGAAGCTAAAGGCACTCCAGCCTTTGAAGGTGACGAACTTATACAGTCAGATAAAAGTTCACTAACAGATGATGAGAGGGCCTTTCATCATGTCATGGCTATTATGTTCCCAATACGTAATGCACTTATGTACGACATTGGTACGCTTTCAGCATCTTACTGGGAAATACTTACATATGAGTTAGCAATAAGAGGAATCAAAGATACAACATTTACAGAAGGAAAGACTCCAAAAGATAATTACTACGGAAGAGAAGGAATATATGATTTAGCAAAAAACCCAGGGGGGAAAGACATACACCACGATATTATGAAATTTCTAGAAGAATCAGGCTTATACCTGCTTTGTCATGTAACTAGTGATGAATTTAATGAAATGTTAAAAGAAACACATCCAGAAAATCATGATCCATGTAAAGATGCGGAAATTGAAAATAAAATAAGCTTTAATGAAACAACTACTTCTTCCTTGGATCAAAATTTAACAGAATCCTCAATAAATTACCTGTCAGACTATATTCTTTATGACGAGAATTATGGAACGAAAGTGACTGTCAGTATATCTAATGGGGTTCGCACTATAGTCAGCAATGCCTTACCAAACCACTCTACAGGAAACTTTCCCAATGCTGGAAATCCAAATACAATTTCAGAGCAAAGTAAGATATGGAATTTTCCTGCTATTGGTATTTATACTGGTGTTGCATCTAGCGTTAGAGAATCTGGTGTTGCTTTAAATGGAGTTAAGTTTGAACCCGGAACAGCTGAGACTGTTACTTGTGATTCTGGTGAAGTGTTTAAAGTTGAAGGACTGCAAAATGAATTTATGCTTGGTATGGATTTTAATAATGCTCACGTACAGCCTTCTGGTGAATATCATTATCACGGTATATCACAGTTGCTTGTTGAATCCTTCCAAGAAGATTCTGACTTAGTGCTTATAGGTTTTGCAAAAGATGGTTTTCTAATTTACTACTCAAAGTCCAATTCATATAAAAGCAGCTATAAACTTTCTGATGATCTACGCAAAGGTAGTCAATGCAGGGTGTCATTAAATCGCTCCGGTACAAAAACTTTCAACCTAGAAGGAACTACACCTGATGGAACATACACCTCAGATTGGATATTTTTTCAAAATAGTGGACTATTAGACGAATGTAATGGAACAATTATCGCTGATGAATATGCATATATAGTAACTGATTCATTTCCTTTTACCCCAAGATGCCTAATGGGAGAATTTAGCGAAAATCGTAAAGCTAATAGATAGTTCTAAGATACACATTACACACACATTTTTGAGATAATTAAGAAGTGAAAATATACTTGCAAGCAAGAGGAAACTACAAGACGTTACTGAATTTATCTAAATGGGCAGAAGCTAATAAAATTGATCGTATCGGTTTTCCAGATCACTACATAGTAGGTGAGCAAAGAAACAATAAAGACGACTCAGCTCCTGCTTTAGATTTGTTAACGGCAAGTGCTGGATTAATTAGAGATACTGAAAAAATGGTATATTCAATACTTGTCTCACCAATTACATTTAGGCATCCAAGTGTTTTAGTAAAAATGGCATCAACTATTAATGAAATGGCAAAAGGCAGATTTAGACTAGGGGTAGGCACTGGATGGTTAGAGATTGAGCATGACTTATATGGGATACCTTTTCCAGACCTTAAAACACGATTTGAAATGCTTGAAGAATCTCTTATTTACATACGGGAAGCACTATCTGGAAATAAAAATGGATTTAAAGGGGAGTATTATCAATTAGAACAATTTCCTGTTGAACCTGCAGCACTTGAGGATATCCCAATAATTATTGGGGGTAGTGGGAAGGTGAAAACTCCTACGTTAGCTGGAAAGTATGCTGAGGAATTTAATATTTATGCTGGTCCCAAAGAGACGTTAAAAAATAGTATTAATTTATTTAAAACTGTTGCTGAAGAAAATAATAGAGATGTCGAGTCTCTAGAAGTAACAACTGCATGCCCTCCTATTGTTGGATTATCAGAAGAGAATCTCAATGAATCATTAATTACAACAGCAAAAGCTTTAACCCAACCTAAGGACGAAATTGCAAAAAATTGGAAAGAAAGAAGTTATTTATATGGAACCCCTGAGTTGGTAGCTGAAACTCTTACTATGTGGGAAGAAGTTGGTATTAACGCTGTGTATCTACAGCTACTTTCCCTAGAAGAAGAAAAAAGAAACGAAAATATAGAAGTTATTCGACAAGCAATAAATTTACTTTAACTAACCAGCTAAACCGATAATTACTAATATAACTCCTGTCATTCCTATGCCGTTGGTTAATAAATGAGCAATAATACCAGGCCAGGTATTTTGAAACCTCTGTACTACAAATGACAATGCTAGAGCACCGGGTAGAAGTGCAAGCATCTGCCACCACTTAAATACATGAAGTAGTGTCCACATGATGCCATGAACTATCCATGTTTTTTTACCATATGCTAATTCTTGACGGGGAAGAACGTATCCCCTCCAGAGAAACTCTTCTCCTAAAATATTTAATATTAATGAGAACATTGTAAAAAGAACTAGGGACAAGCTTCCTATACTTTCTATACCCACCTGGCTTTTTAAACTTTCAAGATTCTGAGGAATAGTTGGGTCAATATATGACGGAGTATTTTCAGGTATTACAAGTAAGCCACTTTCAATCAAACCAGGGGTTACGGACAACATTAATGTGGATAATGCTCCAGCAGTTACTAACATAAATATAAATAATCCAAAAGTCCAAAACCACCCCTTCCGTTCCATTGACTTAAGCCTGAATCTGTCTCTAAGAGCTGGCCAAGTAATTGGATTCCCTTCTTTCCAGTAAGCAACTAATGAAGCAATAAGCATTATTCCTAATGGAATGTCCAAGGCAATCATATAGCTAACAAATGTAGAAAACCCTTGCTCTACTAAATAAGGGAATAACCTAAATACGCATAAAACAGTTATAACTGCGGGTATACCAAAATAAAGGATTGACTCACCCAAATGCATAGGTTTTAATTTTGATAAATCTTTGCTTTCACTGTTCATAAGAAATTCTCCGTATAATTCTTACATTACAAGGATGAAGTAGAATTACATAATGGGTTTTGAAATAGTCGGATACATAGCAACATTTCAATCCATAATTCTCTTTATTATTTTGAAAGAAAAAGATAAGTAAAATGAGAAAAGTTGAAACCGAGTTTAAATCATCGGTTCCAATTAAAGGAAATTATCACGAAGACTTTCAAGAGGTTGCGGAAACCTTTGCACAAAACTTTGATAAATATGGAGAAATAGGATCATCTGTCTGTGTTGTTGTAGATGGAGAAATCACAGTAGATCTTTGGGCAGGACATAAAAACGAAAAAAGAACAGAGGAATGGGATGAAAATACTCTATCAGTTGCTTTTTCTAGCACCAAAGCAGCGCTTGCTCTTTGTGCACATTTGTTAATAGATAGAGGAGAGCTTAACGCAAAAGAAAAAGTAACTAAATATTGGCCTGAATATGGAAAAAATGGAAAAGAAGATACAACAGTAGAAATGATATTAAATCATTCAGCCGGCCTTCCTGCGCTTAGAACTGAAGTTAAAGAAGGGGGTTTCTTAGATTGGAGCTATATGGTTGAGTTATTAGAGAACGAAGAGCCTTTTTGGATACCCGGTGAAGAGACTGGTTACCACATGATGACCACTGGTTGGTTAATAGGAGAGCTTATTAAAAGAATTTCTGGAAAATCTCTAGGTAAGTTTTTTAGTGATGAGATAAGCAAGCCATATGATTTAGATTATTGGATTGGGCTACCTGAAATTGAAGATAAAAGGGTAGCTAAAGTAACACCCTTTAGGTCTAGTCCTTCCGATAAACCAAGTGGTTTTGCAGAGGCTTTTAGAAATAATCCAAATTCAATGCAGAGACTATCTCTAACTAACACTGGTGGATATGATTACAATGCTGCGGAAACCTATAGATCTGAATTAGGGGGCGTTGGAGGAATTACTAATGCTAGGTCATTAGCAGGAATGCTTACTCCCCTTGCTCAAAACAATGAAAAACTTTTATCGAAGAACTCTGTTAAAAGATTAAGCCAATCAAATGTAAAATCAGATAAAGATAAAATGCTTCTTTTACCTACTAATTTTTCTGAGGGGTTTATGTTACATATGGACAATCGTGATACTTTTGAAGGAGAAGGTGGTTCGTTTATGATTGGTCCGAATGCTTTTGGACATGTTGGCTTTGGAGGAAGTAGTGCTACTTTTGCTGATCCAGATTGTAAAATGTCTTTTGGTTACTTGGTGAATAAACTAGGTGGAGAATATTTAATTAATGAAAGAGGACAAAGCCTTATAAGGGCTTCTTACAACTGTATAAATTAATCATTTACTTTAAAAGTCTTTATGTAAGAAAGTACAATAAAAAAATAAAGGAAATTCTAAAAAAAATTTAAGAGTCACTAAAATAATTTTATGTCAAATGCAGAAGAAATAGCGAAATATAAAAAGCTTCTAGATGATGGTGTAATTACAGAAGAAGACTTTGCAAAGAAAAAAGATTCGCTTTTAAATACAAGAGAAAGTGGAAGTGTCTCCGATAACAAAGACTGGGTTACTACATTATTACTATGTTTTTTTGTTGGGTTTCTCGGTGTACACAGATTCTATGTTGGAAAAATAGGTACTGGAATATTACACCTCTTAACTTTAGGAGTGTTTGGTATCTGGACCCTTATAGATCTCGTAATTATTGTTTTGGGTAAATTTACTGACAGTGAAGGTAATTTAATAAGTAGGTAAATAGTTTTATCTTTATTTAAATTTATAAGATAATTATTTATGTTTATAAACAACAATTGATTCGTTAATTGAATCAACTACATAGGAAGTTTCTAATGCTTTTTTTATGTCACTAAATCGTGACACATACATTGTTTCAAAAATTAAATATTTTGAATCTAATTTAAGAATATTTTCAATAATTACATCTAGAGTCAGTTCAATAGATACCAAAACATCAACATCTCCAAAATTTGTGTCTTCATATTTATTAATTTCAATAACAGATGTTTTGTTCTGATAGTCTTGAATATCTTTTTTTGAAATTTGAGAAAAATCATCAATTCCAATTAAATTTTCAACTGGAAAAAACTTACTTAAATAAAACAATAGATTTCCTATACCAGATGGGTAGTCAACTATTAAACCATTTTTAATGTATTCATCTTCTTGAAGCCTTAATATTTCATTAATTACAAAAACATTAGCTGGATACAAATGAAACTTATCAATAAATGGCAAATCACTGTAGCCTTCAAAATCTAATATCTTCCTTCCATACCCATACTCATTTAAATTAGAAAAATACTCATTATTTATGCTGTTAACTAGATTTTTTGAGTTTTGAATTGATGTTTTAGTTAGGTCATCCAGATTATATTTTTTTATATATCTTAAATCAAAATTATTATAGGTATCAATATTTGATTTAATTAATTTGCTGTTTTCAAATACAGTATTTAAAAAATCAAAGTCATAAACCCCATGAGGAGATCTACTTTTTGCTACTTTGTTTTTTTTATAAAAAATTAGGTATAGGTAAGTTTTTTTAATTAACCACTTTATCTTTAATAGTATTTTCATTTTTTACTCTGTAAATAATTCTTCAAGTTTTTCATTAAATTTATTTAAGTTAAATTTGTTTATTATTAATTCTTGGCCGTTTGCTGATAGTTTATCAAGTAAATCAAAATTTTCATAAACCTCATTAATCTTACTAACCCAAGAATTAATAGAGTTGTCTTCTAGTAGGAAAATATTTGTATCATTTATAAAATTATCAAAATCCCAAAAACCAGATGTTTTAGAGATCATGACAGGCGTGCCTGTAGCCATTGATTGCATTGCAACACTCTGGCCGGAAGCAACCAATGTGTCTTCAACCGGTAGAAATACTAGCCGGGATTTTTTATATAAATCTTTAATATCAGTGTCAGATAAAATATTCTTATTCCAGTCACCTTTAATTAAAGTAATATTTTCTGGTAGTTTATTGCTCTTATTAATTTGAGAAGTTACAAATCTAAACTCAATATTTGGCAACCTTCTTGCAATCTCAATTGCTCTCGAAAAATCTCTATTTAAATTATTACCAATAAACAATATTCCATTTTTTTCTTTTGATTTAGTTAATTTAGTAAACCAAAAATCACTATCTATACAAAATGACTGGTAAAGAAATTTTTTATTAAATTTACTAAAAATGTTAGAAACTGCTTTGTGCTCAGTTCTAGATGTAAATACAATAAAATCAACCGTTTTTAAAAAATACTTAATAAAGATATTTTTAAATGGATTACTCCCTATTTTAGAACTATAAATATTCGTAAATATTCCTGAATTAATTGTTAAAAATTTTATTTTCTTTCTTTTTTTATATTTCCTTAAAAATGGAGAAAGCGTAATAGCCAACCCTGGATTGGTAGAAAAAATAATGTCGGAATTCTTTATAGTTTCTAAGTTTTCTTTATTAATTATTTTATTAAGATGAATTGGCAATTTAAATTTCTGTAGAAGCTTATCAATAAATATATACTTATTATTCAGTCCATCTTTGTCTTCTATAATTTTTAAATTTGGATATTTTTTTTGAAAATACTCAAGTGAATAGTAGAACTCTTTTGCATGAATACTGCTTTCCTTTAGTCTTTCTGTCCTACCACTCTTGTATATATAAGAAATTTGCTTCATTAGAAAAATGTTACAGCTAAATAGATTATTAATGTTATTAAAATTAAAAAAGTGAGAAAGATATTACTAGTTGGTTCTTCAGGTTTCTTGGGGAAGAATGTATTTGAAAAAATTAATAATGATAATGAAGTTCATTTAATTAGCGGAAAAAATGAATGCGATGTTTCTAATATTGACGAATTGAGAAGCTACGTTAATAATTTAGATTTTGAATATGTTATTAACTGTTCTGCTTTTGTTGGAGGGATAGCGTATGGGTATAAATATCCTGCCGAAATGCTTTCAATTAATTCAAAGATTGCTAACAATATTTATCAGATTTCTAAAGAAAAATCAGTAAAGATGTTGATTAACCCAATTCCAAATTGTGTATATCCAGGACACATTGACACCTACAAAGAGGATGACCTGTGGGAGGGGCCACCACATGAATCAGTGTTTTATTATGCATTAGCTAAAAGAATGAGCATTGCTCTTGGTTCAAGTTATCACGCTCAACATAACTTATCATCGTGCTCAGTAATTATGTCAAACATGTATGGACCTTATGATCATTTTGAAGAAAATCGTTCTCATGCAATGGGTGCACTAATCAATAAAATTTATAAAGCAAAATTAAATAATGAAAAAACAGTAGATGTGTGGGGTAGTGGTAAGCAAGTTAGAGAATGGCTCTATGTTGAAGATGGTGCTGATGCATTAATAAGCTGTATGGATTTATCAGAAGGCAATTATTTGTTCAACATTGGGATAGGTAAAGGTATCTCAATTATTGACTTGGCAAACTTAATTAAAGAGCATGTTGGATGGGATGGTAATTTTAATCTTGATACAACTAAACCAGAAGGTGTTCTTGAGAAAAAAGTGGATGGTAGTATGGGGAAGGATATTATTAATTGGAGTCCAAAGTTTAGTCTTGATGAAGGGGTTAAAAAGACCATCAAATGGTACGGGGAGAATTATGGACAATAAGTTTTTGAATGAAATAATTGTAGATAATGTTCATTACTGTACAGTTGTAAAACCAGATTCAAGTAGTGAAGGTCTTAATTTTATAACTTCTGATGATAAGAGTATGCAGGTAGGTGTGTGGAATTACAAGAAGGGTAAGGAACTAGAACCACACTATCACAACAATTTTGAAAGATCTGCAGACATCACTTCTGAATCTGTATATGTGAGTAAAGGGAAGATATTAGTTAAGGTTTACACAAAAGATAAAGGCCTAATTCTTGAAGAAACACTTAATTCTGGAGAAATGATTATTCAATTTTATGGAATCCATGAATACACTATGCTTGAAGATTCAATTGTTATTGAGACAAAAAATGGACCATATTTTGGACCAGAAAAAGACCGCACCAGGGTTAAAATTGGATAGAATTTTTCAAGTAGAACCTTCGATTTCAGAAGAGGATATTAAAAATGTTAATAGTTATATTGCTTCTGGTTCATGGATTACTGAGAATAAAGTAACTAAGGATTTAGAAAACGATATAAAAAGTTATCTAGGAAGAGAGTATGCAGTTGCTGTCCCTAATGGAACAATAGCAATCTATTTATCTCTACTTTCGGCTGGAATTACTGATGGTATGAAAGTAGCTGTACCTAACTTAACTATGATCGCAACAATAAACGCAGTATTGTGGGCTAATGCTGAGCCGATAATGATTGATGTTGATGAGTCACTTTGTATGTCTTATGAAAAATTATTAGAAGTAAACGAAAAAATTGATTGTGTACTCTTTGTACCCTTGAATGGTCGAACTGGAGAAGGAGAACAGATTCAAAAATGGTGTAAAGAAAGTGAAATAATTTTTATTGAAGATTCTGCTCATGCCTTAGGGTCAAGTTATGAATCGAGCCAATGTGGTTCGCTTGGTGAATTAAGTATTCTTTCATTTACACCTCACAAAATAATTACGATGGGTCAGGGTGGAATGGTCTTTACAGACGATGAAAAGCTCTATAATTATTTAATTTCAATTAAAACTTTTAATAGATCGAAAGATAAATCTGATTGGCATGAAGGGTTTGGTTTAAATTTTAAAATTACTGATCTCCAGGCTTCTTTAGGTTTATCACAATTTAAAAAATTAGATTTTTTTATTGAAAAAAAACTTAAGACGCTTAAATATTATCAAAAAAATATTGAGTCTGATGATATTAAAGTCAGGCCTTTTAGACAAAATGAGTTGCCGTGGTTTTTCGATATCGAGTTAAATTCTGAAGATGAAAAAGAGGAGATTAAAAAATATTTAGATGAAAACGGAATAGAAACTAGAGACTTTTATCCTGCTTTATCTTCACAAAAATACTTGGATATGTATAAATCTGATAACTTAGAATTTTCAGAAAATATTTACAATAAATTACTTTGGCTTCCATCTGGAAATAATTTAAGCGAAGAACAGTTGTCTTATATTTGTAAAACTATTTCAAATTATAAATAAAGTCAACATGTATTCATTAACAACTATTATTAGATGATGATTAATAATATTGTCTGGTATTTAAAGAAAATATATAAAAAGATTACTGGAACTTCAGGTTCTCAAGATACCTTAGAATATAGAGATTATTTATACCAAGAATTAATCGACCTCTATGGGAAAGAATATTTTAACAACAAAAGAATACTGGAAGTAGGACCACGTGATGGAGAGGATTCTGTAAGGTTAGAAGAATTTCTTCCCTCTGAGTTTGTTTTAATTGATCTCCCTGACAAAGAGGAAATAAATAAACAATGGTTAGGCGATTTAAAATCAAACTATAAATTTATTCAAGCTAATTTTTTATACATGTCACAAGAAGATTATGAAAGCTTAGGCAAGTTTGATCTAATTTACTTTACTGGTGTCCTTTATCACAACCCAGAACAACTAAGATTTATTCAAAAGATTTATGACAAACTTAACTTTGGTGGAGTGGTTGTTTTAGAAAGCGCTACAACTAGAAATAAGAAACTAATTAATGAAAATGTTGTTGAAATACATTATCCAAAGACATATAGAGACACAACTACTGTAAGCCACCTGCCGTCAAAAAAAGCAATATTAAGTTGGCTTGAGATGGTTGGCTTTAAAGAAATATTTGTTTCAAAAAGCTATGAAAAAGAAAATTATAACGTTAAAGATATCAGGTTTGCTTGTATTGCTAAAAAAACTAAAGAAGATATACCTAATAGCTATTATGAAAAACAATTAAAAGAAAAATCATTTATTATTGGAAAATCAACCTAAGTTAATTTAGTCTTCAGGTTCTAGTTTTGGAACTTCAGGTAATTTAATATTTAATATCTGTCCAGACTTAAGTGCAACTATTAAAGTGTCTTTTTCTGTTGGGTGTACTTTCAGTACTGTTGGATTGGTGTTGTATGAGTTTATTACTGGAAAGACATATAACTTATCTTCTGTCAGGTTGTACGCAAATAACTCTAAAGTTACATAATCAGTAAAAAAGTAAAAGTTATTATAGTAGCTGCTTGGATCTGAAATTACGTCTCCCCCAATAATGGCAGCTCTATAAATATCGTTACCAGGTCTGTGGTTGTAATAAACTTTTGGTTTCCTGCTGGTGTTAATTAAAAACTTGTCTGCTTTCTCATTATCATCATAATTTCCAAGATCATTGGGGCCGGAAAGCCACAAATAAAGTTCTGTAACATTCTCTTCGTCTAATAGTAAATCTCCTCCTGTATTCTTATTAAGTTCTTTAGAGAAGAATGGGCCCTCAAATATTGGCCATCCAAGTGAAACGGGCGTTCTAACCAAACAATTTTCGACTTTAGCTTCACCGTCTCCAATAAATACTCCTGAATCACATCCATCTGGAAACGAGTCGTAATCAATTATATTTAATTCTTCAATGTTTTGGTTTCCAACATCAGGAATAATTATTGAATCACCGTGTTCTATTGCTTGCCATGGATTTCTTAAACCATAGGCAACAATATTTTCAGGTGGTTCATAAGTGCCTACTGCGCTAATTTTTGGTGCATATATTTTTTCTTCAGAAGCAAGTAACAATATCTTCCCTCTTGGCGAAATTGTATTCATTGATTCTGAATTTAATACTGAAGCATTGTTAGCTTCCATGTCTCCAACTGCTAACAAGAATCCTTCAAAATATTCTGAGTAGTCTAAAGTCCCTGCAAAATGGCAACATTGATTATTTGGTATATCAACAAGAGTAAACAACGAGTCATATCCTTGGCCTCTGTAGTTTGAATAGACATCTACCTGTAGTGCGTTATTTAAATTTGTGTAGCTAATTAAGAAATCATCATCATTTGGATAGAAGGCAATATCAAACAATCCTTCTTCCCCTCCATCTTTGTAAAATACTTTATCTTCGATATTAATAAACTCTGAGTAACTATCGTTCTCTAGCTTTAAGACCTTGCCAGATTCAATAACTAGATAGATCTCATCATTATGTATTGAAATATTATTAATCTGTAGTTCTACATTGATATCTTCTTCTATTTCGATTCCGTATAAGCAAGAGATATAGTTTTCGCTACCCGACCAAGGATTACAAACTAGTTCGTTAGTGCTTACACTCACTCCTAAATCAAAATTTAATAAGCCTGAGTCCTCATTCCCTTCTTGTCTGTCTATAGAAACTGATGTGGAATTAAAATTGATTAATGAAATTCCATAAATAATACCTATTACTAGAAAAAATGAGACCGACACTATCAGCCTGCCTTTGTTTAATTTAAAATTTTGAATATTTCCAATTGAAAATATCGACAAGCTTATTAAAAAAGGATAAAGAAAAATACTTAATAAAATAATAGACCTAGGAAGGTTGAAAAGCCGCAATATATATAAACAAAAAGTAAACGAACCAGCATTAATTAGGAAAAGCTTAAGGAACTCTAATAAGATTTTTTCTAGTCTTTTTTTGTAAAAATCTGTATCTATAAAATTTGAAATGAGGAGAGTGTTTAAAAAAGCTATTACAAAAACAATAAAGTTGGATGAGACATTATCTGAATATGGAAACCCAATGTTTGACAAATCATTAGAGAAATTACCTAATGAGGAAATTAGTAGGTTTGATGCTCTATTAGCAAAAAATGAAAAAACATAAAAATAGAAAAGGAGATTAATAAGAAATAGAAAAAATAAATTTAATAGTTTAGTAATTTTCACATTAATAATTCTACAATGTAACTCGATTAATCCATATCTAATAGATCGTTAACAGTGTTAATTTTGTGAAAATCATTATTATTTAAAAGGTTTATATAGCTTTCAAAATCTATGTTATCAAAATCATAAAATAATTCGTTAAGATTTGGACTATCAGTTAATTTAATTAGAGCCATTCCATGATCACTTGGAATTAAATATACTTTAATAAATTCCAACTCTCTTAGAAAAAAAAGAATCTTATACGCATCTTGAAATGAATGCAATGTAAGTCTTCTACGAAATGTATTAAACAAGTTATTAGGTAAAACATCATCTAGCAATATATATCCTCCAATATTTAGATTTCTTATTGCCTGAGAGGTGTCATAAAAAACATCTTCAATTAAATGTGAACCGTCAATAAAAACAAAATCAAATGTTTCTCTATTGTGGTTTTCAAAAAATTCTTTCGAAGTAAGCTTCAGATTTCCACCTCTTACTGGGTCTATACCAACATTAAATTCATTATCTATTTTTGAAAAAGTCTGATTTAAATCACAACCAATTTCCAAATATTTAGCCTTCTTTTTATATTTTTTTTCAATTATAAAATTGATAATCTGATCTCTTTTTAAATTATTATGAAGTTTTATATTAGCTTTTTTATTGAAAGGAAATAGAAAGATTAATAAAATTAAATTTATTAACAAATATAAAACTGAACGAGTTTTCCTATAAATAAAATTCATCAATACACATACTAGTAAAACAAATTATTAGTTTTAAGTTAGAAATTCTATCAATTTGTTTTGAAAATAATCTTTGGAATGATTTGATCCAAAATAATTTTTTGATTTACTAACAATATTTTCTTTTAATCTTTGATTAATTGAAAGTGTTTTAATTGCTTTAGTCAATTCCTTAGAGTCGTCAGGATTTATTGCAACTACCGAATCTGAACAATTGTTTTCTATGTAGTTAGTTTTTGCAGTAATCACTGGCTTCCCAATCATAAATGCTTCTACTATTTTTCCAGGTATAACAAGGTTGTTTTTCTTTGTATCCGAAAAAGCACCAAGGCATATATCAGATTTGATAATATAAGAATATAAGTTAACTTCATCTTTAATGTTCTTTGAAAGATACCCTGTTAAAAATACATTCTTAATTCCTTCTTTTTCTACTCTGCCTTTTATATGTTTAAAATATGAGCCATCGCCTATAAGATAAAATTTATATTCATTACCTAATTCAATTGCTGAATCCAAAATAGTATCTAATCCATGCATCCTTTCAAAAGATCCCCAAAAAGCTACTTCATAAATATTTTCTTCCTTATTAATTAAATTCTCTGTATCTAATCCTTCTGGCAGGTCTCTATATGAGGTTAAGACGAGACTCTTTTCTTTTTGCATCCCTAAAAAATGTTTAACATATTGTTCCATTTCTGAAGTCTCAAAAATTAACTTATCAGGAATAGTGAAAAATAATCGATCGAGATAAATAATAAATTTTTCTATCAAACTATTAGGTTTAATAATTTTTCTATCTTCTACAAGTGTTAAGTGAAAAGAGGTGAACATGTCATAAACGATTTTGTAATTAAAAAAAGGTTTAAAGATTCTTAAAAATAGTAGCTCTAATATACCAGGGAAAAGAACTACATAATTTTCAACATTTTTATTTTTTATCAATGTAAAAATTGAAAATGGAAGAAGTAAAATAAAAAATAATGGATACCTGAAAATAGATATAATTTTTGAATTTAGCTTATTTTTTCCCATTAAATTTATACATGTTCTATCTATTTTTTCGTATAAATCAAAAAAATTGCTATTTCGTTCAGTTCTATGATTAGTAAATGTAAACAAATGTGAATTCATAACTATTATTTTAGTTCTTATTTAATAGGGAAATTAAATATATACTTTAAATAATTATGAACAATAAGTACTTTAGATTTATACAGCTAGGTGTAACCATTCTGGCTTTTTATTATTTATTTAATTTTTTTGTAAGTGATGTAAATTTAAATGATTTAAATATTAATTTTAGTCTTGATAAATTCTTGATTGTTGTTCTATTTTTCCTATCTAATGTTTTTCATTCTATTGGTTGGTCCAAACTTTTCTCTCAAGATGAGAATCTTGACACTAGGGAAACATTTCTTTTTGGAATGAAATCTCATATAGGTAAATATTCATTTATTAAATTTGGTAATTTCTTTATTAGGCTTTCTCAAGATTATGAACAAATTGGTAAAAAAAGATTTCTTGGAAAAGCAGCAATCGAACAAATTACTCTTGTTCTTTTTGGATTAACTTTTGGGTTATTCCAATTTACCTTGATAGGTAATGAAATTATAAAAATTATCACAATTCTCATTATCAATTTATTCCTTATTTATTCATTTAATAGTTTCGTTATGAATAAAAAACTTATCGAAATAGATATTGGAACCTTTTGGTATTATCTATGTACAACATTTATACAGTTTTCTTGTCTTTTGTACTTCTTTTATTCATCTGGCCTAAATGAATATGTTTATTATGCTGCAATATATTTATTTTCATCAGCTATATCTATTTTGGTTTCCGTAATACCCGCTGGTTTAGGTGTAAAAGAATCAATATTTATTTTTACTATTTCTGGTCTTGTTAATAAATCCTATATTTTAAATCTTCTGATTGAGTTAAGAATTTTATTAATTATTGCTGACTTTCTTAGCTATCTATGTTCTATTTATTTAATAAAAAACAAAAATTAACTATGTTTAGGTTTATAAAGATTTCTTAAAAAGAAAACTTTATTTCTATAACTGCTTAAAACCATATAAACAAGAACGAAAAAAATTAATAAAAAATTAAAGTAAGCAACCCCTACAATTAGCGATTGAATATTTCCTGCATTGTAACCGTATTGAAAATATTTAATGAAAAATCTAGAAATCAATAAAAATCCGGGTATAGAAAATAATACTGTTAGTAAAAACATCATTAATTTAGACCGGTATATCAACATTGATTTAAATATTATTTTTATTGATTTACCAATATATTCAAAATTAGAATCAAATAGTCTAGACTCCCTAGTCTCATTGGTATAGGAAATATCATAAGAAGCTATCTTTAATTTATTTTGCTTTGCTTGATATAGAGTTTCTAAAGTATATGTAAACGTATTTGAAACAAAAAGAAGATCTATAGCCTTAGTTGAATATGCTCTAAACCCTGACGTTACGTCCGTAAGATTTAATCTCAAACTTAAGCCAACAATTAAAGAACCTAGTTTTTGAAAAAACTTTTTAGATTTTGAAAAATGATCTAAAGATGTAAAGTCCCTTGATCCAATAACAATATCCTGATTTTCGGAATAGAGCTTATTTAATAAGCTTGGTATATCCTTATAGGGATATTGATTATCTGAGTCAAAAATTAATAAACCCTCATAGTTCTGATTTTTTGAATAATATAAAATACTATTAAAAACCTCTGAGAGTCCGTGATTCTGATTACTTGAAATTATAGAAATTTTGTTTCCATAATCATTTAATATTTTTTTTGTTTTGTCTTTGCTCCCGTCATTAACAATTAAAATATCATAATCAATATCGTTTGAAGCCTTTAATTCTAATAACGAATCGACGCATTCGTTTATATTGTCTTCTTCATTAAAACAAGGTACTGCAATTAAATTTTTCATCTATATCTCAACTTTACTAACTGATAATAATTTCATTGAGAAATAATAAAAGAAAATTATGATAACTGATATTTCAATAATTGAAAAATCTAAAGTGAAGTCTAAGAATTTCTTGACATCTCCATTCATATATCCATATCTACTGATTAAATCTTCAATTGTTTCTAATCCAAATAAGGAAATTACAGTTTTAAAAAATATTACTGCAAAAAAAGAGGTCATTATAAACACAAGATAAGTATTAATCTCAAGAGCACCCTCTAAAACTCCTTGCATATAATTTTTGCCTGAATAATTGTGTAATCTCCCAAAAGTATTCACCTCTTGCTGTAATGAGGTTAGTTCATTTGTTTCAAACTTAAAAAATAGATAAATACTAATAAAATTTAATCCATAAAGAATCTTGAGTAAATTTTTATCTATAAATCTATATGTGAGAACAATACTAACAGGTATCAAACAAGTTAAATATCTATAACCATATCCGGAGCCAGTAGCTTGCCATAAAATTACTATGGCAAATGGTATTCCAAGTATTGGAACCAACATAGAAATAATTTTTATTTCTTTTTTTATAATTAATTTAATAAGTGAGTAACCTAAGAAAAATAAAATTGGTGAAAAAAATAATAAGCCAAATTCTGTAGAGAAAAAAATTATTCCTAAGGACTTAAATATCAACTTAATCATATCAAGACCAAAATAAGAATCTAAGCCACTGTAGTCCAAAAACCCTAGTGACATATTGTTCCTATAAACAAATTTTGGATTAAGTGTATAGACCCCATATAAGGCTTTTGTATGAAGCAAGAAAGTCCCTATTCCAACAAGTAATCCTGAGATATAATATTTAGATTTTATAAGTTTTTTTATACTCTCTTTTTTTTCAATTAACAGATAGTAAAGAAATGGAATGAATATTATAAATATGTTCACCCACCTAATAGTTAAAAACAATATTGATAAAAGACCTACTATAAAGTTTTTCTGATTTTTATCTGCATTGATATTTTTATAAGATATAAAAAACAATAGACTAATTGAAAAAACTTCATACGTATGAGTCATGCTAAATCTTTCAAAAGAATAATAGGCTATTCCAGAACCAAGAAATAAATAAAAAATTAAGAGGGGTGTGACTTTTTTAAATTTTGGACTATTATTTATTACTTTTGATAATAGTAAAATCGACATGAAAAAATAGAAAATCGAAGACATTGAATAGAAAAAATAAACCTGATCTCTCTCGGAAAATTCAAAATACATATTTAATTTTTCAAATAAATAACCCAGAAAAACAAATGGTGAGGCTAGAATTCCAGTTCCAATTGGATGTTTAGGTATATATGAATCTTGATTTATATAAAACCCTGGATTTGCAATTTCAGTATCAGTAAATATCTGATTTGAATAATCTAAATCAAAATCAAGACCAATTGAATAAGCATGATACATATATCCAGCATCATCAGTTGGGTTAAAATTACCAAAACTAGATATTCTATAATCAATTTTCATCAAAAGAAGAAGCAATGCTACTAAAGCTAGGATGCGTAAATAATGGTTTTTTCTTATTTTGTTCAACATTTTTTTTACCGGTCTTTTGCTATATTTAACTAGATTAATCTAAGTTATAACAAATTAATAGAATATTTAATTACCAGGTTGTAGATGTTTAATAATTAATGTAACAATAGAACTATCTATAATTATTATTAGTTCAATGGCAAAAAACAAAGAGTTTGAAGTAATTAATGGAAATAATTTTGCAAAATATTCAAATTTAGTTTTCTCAGAAGATCTCTCAACAAAAGAATTTAATAAGGCTTATAGCTTTGATGAAAATATAAAAATTTTAAAAGAAGTTAAAAATGAAAGAGCATCTTCTGTTTGGTATGTTAAAAAAGATTTTACACTAAAAGAAAACGATGTAATATTCTGCCATACTGAAGTTGTAGAATTATTGTTCGAAAGTCTTAAATCAATAAATAACTTACATAACTTAAAATTGATAACACATCAATCAGATAGAACAATTACAAAAAAACTATTTACTAAAAAGCCATCGTGTATAAGTCATTGGTATAGCGTTAATGTTGCATATGAAAATCCACAATTGACACCTATCCCTTTGGGAATAAATGATTTTACTTTTTTTGATTACATGAATGAAGAAATTTTAAAAAAATATTTTTACAAAGAGAAAACCTCAGGAGAAAAGATAGAAAAATTGTACGTAAATTTTAATTTCAATACAAACAGAAGAGAGAGAAGTAATTTATTTGAATTTTTTAATAAAAAAAAGTGGGCAGTTGTTGAATACCCACATAAGGATCCTAAAAAATATTACGAAAATATACAAAAATATAAATTTGTATTATGTCCATGGGGAAATGGTTATGATACTTATCGCTTCTGGGAAAGTTTATACTTAGGTTCAATTCCTATAACAAAAAATCATAAAGCATACAAAAATTTTGAGGACTTGCCTGCAGTTTTTATAAATAATTACAAAACTATTGATATACAATCTCTAGATAAAAACAAAAACTTAGTAGAAGAAAAATTAAATATAAAATATTGGTTGAATTTAATTAATTTAAATAAGGTAGATTCAACAGAAGAAATAAAAGTTAGCCATAAAGATTATGAATTTGATAAAAAATTAAATAATATTTTGACTATAAGTAAGATTAAAAATAAATTAAAAATACCTAAATATTATTTATCCAGATATTTCAATATAAAAAACTATATAAACTACCTTAAAAAATAATATGAATATTTTACTAACTTTCACTTTCAACTACTCACTAAAAACCTGGGAAGAAGCAGGAATTCTTGAAAGAGAACTAAATTATTATAAAAAACTTTCAGAAAAACATAGTATTAAATTTATTTTTTTAACCTACGGAGATAAAAGTGAAAAAAAATACCTCAATGATTACGCAAATATAGAAGTAATACCGATATATGATTTTATAAAACCTGTAAATAGTAAGTACTTGCTTTTTCTAAAGACATTTTTTATTCCATTTTTAATAAGAAAAAAAGTATCGGATATCTCGATTATTAAAACAAACCAATTAAGCGGCTCTTGGCTTGCAATATTATTAAAACTACAAACCAATAAACCTCTTTTTGTAAGAACTGGTTATGACCCATTTATATTCAGTATTAAAGAAAAGAAGTCTTTTATTAAGAGAATTTTATTTTATTTATTAACACAATTGTCATTAATAGTTTCAAATTTCTATACAGTTTCAAGTACTGATGATTATAAATTTATAATTAAAAACTATATCTTTAAAAAATCAAAACTTCATGTTCGACATAACTGGGTAAAAGAAAATAACAATATTGAATTTAGTAAAAGAATTAAAACAAAAATAATTTCTGTTGGTAGGTTGGTATCCCAAAAAAATTATCAGTACTTAATTAACGAGTTCTCAAATTCTCAATATACTATTGACATAGTTGGTACAGGTCCTGAAAGTGAAAAACTTATTAAGCAAGTAAACAAATCTAATGCCACGGTAAATTTTCTAGGTAATTTAGATAATGAAAATTTGTTGAGGTTATTAAATGAGTATAAATACTTTATTTCAACTTCATTATTTGAAGGAAATCCAAAAGCTACCCTCGAAGCAATGTCTTCGGGATGTGTAGTCTTTGCTGTAGACATACCTAATAATTCAGAAATAATTAAACATGAAGAGAATGGAATCCTGTATCAAGCAAAGGAAGGAGAGTTGTCAAATATATTTGAGCAAGTCTTAAATAATGATGAGCTTTCAAACAAACTTTCAGAAAATGCTATTAAGGCTAGTAAATCTAATTTCTCTATGGACAAGATGATAGAAACTGAATATCAAGATTTGTTAAATTTATCTAAATAGGCTACTTATAAATTCTTTTATGAAAGAAATTGGCTTATAAATATTAAAAATTCTTAAAGTAATTATGCCAGTTAGCAACTGTTTGATTGATAGAATTCTTCTCTTGTGTGTTACGTGATATGATCCCAAACCTAGCAACCTAAAATTATCTTGATAATATTTTGACTTATTGTTTAATATACCTTTTGTGTTCCAAGGTTTTGTCTTACCGTAGTAATGTAATATCAAACTATTTTTATTAATTAAATTTTTACTTTCTAATTCTGTATCTGTGTTGAGACTGTTTGGCAACTCTAAATATAACCCATCAAAATAAGAATTAAATACATCCTGATCCCAATAAATTATTTTATCCTCAATTTCGACTATTTTATTAATAAGCTCAGAAGGTATATTTTTATTTGTCCACTTATCTACATCAATAATTAGGAAGCCAGCATTTAGATACTTCCCTGAAGTTAGGTCTAAATTATTAAATATCGTCTTTTTCTCAGATTCACTTAAATCTTCTGTTTTCGCTGAAATAATATATTTGCTTTTTAATAAATCATTCTCATATTTTTTAATTTCACTAAAGGGATTTGATATACATACCATATCAGAATCAACATAGATTAATGTTTTTAAATCATTTACATCTTCTATATATCTATCAAAAAATATTCTGTAATAAGTAGCTTCTGAGACGTGCGAATTTTTAACATTTGGAAACTTTGTAAATTTTCTATCAAACTTGTATAAATTAAGTTGAGAAAGATTCTTATGATTTAAGATTTTATCAGGAAAAATTTCTTTATTAGATTCGTCTTTGTGAATAATATATAGGTTTAGTTTTTCCTTTGTGTTGTTTAAAAATGAATATATAGAGGTAAAAGCCTGAAAATTATAGTTACTATCAAAACAATAAAGTAAATTAATCACTAAAGAATTTTAATATTTATACAATTATAATTAGCTGGCTAGTTATGGAAAAAGATACAGTAGTAAAAATATGTGGTGAATACCCAGATAATTTTAAGCCTGCTGATGCTGGTAATAATCCAAATTTTGTCTTTGCAAATGACCCTTCCTATCCAACTATACGATTATATGACATTGAAGAAAATACGGTTTTCGTAAATTCTTTTATAGAGTGTGAACATTATGTTTCAGGAGGTTGGGATTATTCTCCCTACGAAACAAAAGAAGCTGGTTACCACACGACTGTTTCAGTAGCCCTAATTTTTGGAATTATTATTTACTCATTCATTAACAAATATATCTCGAAAATTAAAAATGATTAGTTTAACAAAATTAATTAAAAAAAATAATCTAATTTATAAAATAATCTTGGTACTATTTTTTACTATTCTTCCTTGGTCCTTAAATAATAGTTCAGATGATATAAATGCTATAAAGGTCACAGATGATCTTAGCTTCTATGAAATCAACACATGTGAATTTTCACTAACAGAAATTTTAATAAAAAATCCCAAAATAACTTATCAAAAACATTTTAAAATAAGGCCAAATAATTATTCATCAATGAGCTGCTTTGGAAAGATAACTGGAATAGACAGAGTAGGGAATATTTTCTATCTGTCCGTTGGAACGAATAGTTTATTAAGTTTAATTTTTAAATTAATCCCATTAGGCCTTGCAGTCTCCTTAATTAAAAAACATGAACCTCTTTATGAGTTTTTAGGACTTAGATACAATCAAATCTGTATCATTTCAACATTATTGCTAACTTACGGAATATATGCAGAGAGAGAGTTTTACTCCAAAACTTTATATTTTCTAGATTTAGAAGTAACAAAAAGCTACTTAATTATTTACTTATATTTATTTTTTGCAGTATTTTGCTGCTTAGAATTAATTAATACAAGATATAATAATCTCATAAATTATTTCCCTTTTCTTTTTCTCTTTATCGGTGTTTTACATGGATTTAACCTACATATCTATACCTTCTTCTTAGTTATCTTTGGAATAATTTCAATTATTGAAGCTGAGAGAAATAAATTTATTTATATTTATGCCTTAGGTTTAGGTCCTGTTTTTTGGGTGTTGAATTCAAGGAACTATGATTACACTCTTGACTTGGATAAAATCGTTGGATTTTCTAGCTCTGCTTTTAACTTTGAGTCTCTATTATATTGGTCAATTATTTTCTTTTTAACTCTCAGTGGAATGTATAAATTTGTTAAAAAAAATATAAAAAATTTAAATTATGAATTAATTAAAAATAATTTACTAGCTTCTTCAACTCTA
The DNA here is from genome assembly GCA_964551955.1 of uncultured Candidatus Actinomarina sp. Taxonomy (GTDB): domain Bacteria; phylum Actinomycetota; class Acidimicrobiia; order Actinomarinales; family Actinomarinaceae; genus Actinomarina. The sequence continues at coordinate 22,002 of CAZKFE010000001.1, forward strand.
ATCGTTGTATTTGGGCTTCTCGGTGCAAATGCTACTTTAATCAACTTCTTAAACTTTTACTATTTCGGTCAAAATAAGGTAGGAATGCCAACTCTTAATGTTGTTGACGGAAATACTTGGAGGGGGTTTTTCCCTAGTGCAGAAACAATTGGTGAATTCTATGGTTTATCGATACTCTTCTTCATCATGTATCACATTAAAACAAAAACAAAAATTACTATTGGAGAATTATTTATGATTATTTTTCCAATATTTGGTTTGGTTAAATCTAACAATGTAAGCGCTCTTATAGCATTATTTTTAATTGGTTCTGTTTATTTCTTATATGAACGAAGGATTCCAGTTATAAAATCGTTTACTTATTCTTTAATATTATTTTTTCCAACAATTATTTTCTTATTTATTAATGACTTTTTTTACTCGATAAAATTTACAAATTACAAACTAGTAGAGGAAGCCTTGCTTTATTCAAATGAATATGAGATGTCAACATCTCTTATTCATATTCAAGATTCTGGAACATTTTTAACTACTTTAGCTGTTTCAATTATTAGTACTATCTCTTTCTATATCAACAGATCAACATTATGGGGAATATTTTTTACTAGGTATAATCCAACAAATCTAGAGTTCTTTTTTGGAAGTGGTCCATTCAACTTATCTAAACACTACAGTGAAATTCAAGTAAGTTCCCCCGATCATGAGTCGGCACAAAATTATATTAAAAATGTAGACTCTTTTCTGCTGCCTCATTCCTCAATGTTAGATATTCTTTTGTATTTTGGATTAGTTGGATTATTATTTTGTGGTTTTTTTATTATTAGACTATTGAAAAATCGTAATTATATTAACGATTTCGTTTTCTATCCTATGGCATACCTCTTGATAAATTTTATTAAAGATGACTCGATATTATATCTTCCTTCATTTATTACAATTATGATCTTTGGTTTGTTAAGTTTTAATAAAGAAAATACAAATACACATTAACTATTTAGTTATTGAAATTAATAGTTAGAATATATTCTTGTGAGGGTTTTAATTTTAGGGAGCAATGGGTTAGTAGGCTCTTCATTAAAAAATGCTTTAAGTAAAAATACTAAGTTTACAGAGATAGTTTGTTCTACTCGTGAAGATACGAATCTTTTTGACTTTAAAGAAACTAAAGAATTAATAGAAAATTCTAATGCAGATGTTTTAGTTAATGCCGCAGCAAAGGTTGGTGGAATATATGCCAATAACTCGAAAAGAACAGAATTTATATTAGAAAATCTAAAAATAAATGTAAACATTTTAGAAGCCTCTATACCTTTTTCAAATATGTTTATTATCAATCTTGGTAGTAGTTGCATTTACCCATTAGAAGCTGAAAATCCAATTAAAGAAAGTAGCATCATGACTGGAAAACTTGAACCTACTAACTCTCCTTATGCAATGGCAAAGCTAACAGCAATTGAGATGGGCAATTCATTATCTGATCAATACGGACATAAAGTTTTAAATTTAATGCCTACTAATTTGTATGGACCTAATGATAGGTTTACTGATAAAGATAGTCATGTGATTCCAGGTTTAATACTAAGAATGGACAATGCTAAGAAAGAAGGCTTAAAAGAGTTCAAAATCTGGGGAACTGGAAAACCACTAAGAGAATTTTTATTTATTGATGACTTAGCATCTGCAATAGAATTCCTTATCCTAAACAAACCAAGTAATTCCTTGCTGAATGTTGGCAGTGGTATGGAAATAAGTATTTATGACCTTGCAAAGAAAATTAAAAAAATTATCGAATTTGAAGGAGAATTAGTATTTGATAGCTCTATGCCAGATGGAAATCCTAGAAAGCTATTGGACTCAACAGAAATAAATAAAATGGGTTGGTCCCCTAAAGTAGACATAGATACTGGTTTAAAAGCTACTTATAAATGGTATAAAGAAAACTATAATTAAATTTCTATGTAGAGGGATGCTCCCAGGTAGGAAGCATCAACTTATTCTCTATTAAGACTTTCTCTCTTTCTGCTAAATCTAAATCATGTTCTACCATCATTTTTACCAATTCATCAAAACTTGTTTTGGGTTTCCAATTAAGTTCTTTTCTAGCTTTAGAAGAATCTCCTAATAAGTGTTCTACTTCGTTTGGCCTGAAGTATTTTTCTGAAATCTCAACATATTCATTCCAATCTAAACCAACAACATTGAAGGCTTTATCTACAAACTCTTTTACCGTATGTGTCTCTCCTGTTGCAAGCACCCAATCATCTGGTTTTTTATTTTGAAGCATTAACCACATCCCTTCAACATAATCGCCAGCAAAACCCCAGTCCCTTGAAGCGTCTAGGTTGCCAAGGCTAAGTTTTGATTGAAGGTTGTGGAAAATTCTACCTACTGCTCTAGATATTTTTCTTGTAACAAACGTTTCGCCCCTATATGGAGATTCGTGGTTAAATAAAATACCATTAACACAAAACAATCCGTATGATTCTCTATAAAGTTTTGTCATATTATGAGCAAAAACTTTTGAAGCTGCATATGGGCTTTTTGGAACAAATGGTGAATCTTCATTTAGCATTTCTTTATTAACCCCTCCATACATTTCTGATGAAGAAGCCTGATAATATTTAATTTCGCTATCTGCATGCCTTATTGCTTCAAGTAATGCTACTGAACCAAGGGTTCCTGTTTGAGTTGTGTATATTGGATTTTTAAAAGAAACGGACACATGCGATTGTGCAGCAAGATTGTAAACTTCCTTAGGTTTAATCTGATTTATTAACGAATTAAGAGATGCTGAGTCAAGTAAATCTGAATAATGTAAGTTTAATTGCCCTTTTTCTTCATATTCTGAAATTAAAGGATCTATACGATCAGTATTTATTGTTGAGGATCTTCGAATAGTTCCGTGTACTTCCTCACCTTTTTCAAGTAACATTTTTGATAAGTAATATCCATCCTGACCTGTTATTCCAGTTATTAGCACACTCATATCATATAATGTTAATCTAAACTCTCCGAAAAAAGACTCCCTAAGAAAAAATAAAATATTACAGGAAAGTGTGCATTTTCCATTGAAGCATCAAATAAAGAAGTGATAAAAAATGGTAGTGTGTAAATTAATATAGATTTATCTTTTTTCTTATATTTATATATAAATATCCAATACAAATATAAATATAAAAATAAATGAACTAACCCCCCTCTCGCATAATTGTTTACTAAGAAATTATGAACATTTTCATTTTTTCCATCCCAACCCTGTCTCTTTGGGTCATCCATAGCTGGAATTATTTCCTTATATCCTACTCCGTAAAAATAGGTCCTATCACTTATTGAGTCTTGTATCACATCCTGCCATATCTGGAGTCTCCAGTTTGCATTGCCATCATAGGAATAAATTCTTCCATCTTCAATGTACAAGAACAACCAATCATTATTTGCAACTTTTCTATTAGCGACAACAGGTATGACTTCCTCATATCCATAATCTAAGTCAGAACCTCGAACAACAGCGAGAGATGATAAGAAAAATAAAATTATAGAAATAAAAGCAATAACTATATTGCGGGAAAGAGATTTTCTCAGATACTGCTTATTATTTACAAGTTGGAAAAGAACATAAGTAATAAATCCTAAAAAAGCTCCTTTACTTTTCCACATAACTAAAGGTAGGTATAGGGCTGAAAGAAAAATGAATATATCTATGGTTAGTCTTTTGTAAGGTAGTTTCTTTAAGCTAAAAAACGTAGCTATTACAAATACCATTACTAAATCTGCACCTTTTAGACTTTCTAATTTATCCGAGTTGTTTATAAAAAAATCTAATAATAGATCTGGTACATAAGTTACTGTTACAGAATTCAAATAGACCAGTAACGATACAAAAAATAAGACGTTTAAATGTATTGTGTTTAACTCAACATAGTTAAAAATATAATAACCTACGTATAAAAAGCCTAATGTCCAGATGTAAGATGATGATTTATAAGTATAAGAATTTAGTAAAGATGAATTAGTTAAAACTGTAATCAAAAGGAATGAAATTACAATAGCAAAATGTACTCTTACTATATTCAGTATCTTCCTGAAAGAATCTGGATAAAAGAAATAACAAAAAAATACAGCAAGTGTCACTAACAAAGAACTAGCAACCAAGTATTCTCCTAATCTCAGATTAAATAAGTAAATTCCAACAAATGACCTTCCAAAAAGTAAAATAAGAACTATCAATATAAATGCACTATGAAATAAATAAGACATTACATTTTTATCTTTTATCATCTCTTACTTCTGCTTTCGAAAATTTTTACTTAGAAATTTCTTAAAGTTAATAAAATAAAAAAAGCTAGTTTTCCTCAACTTAGAAATATTGTAAATAAAAAATAAAATTACTTTATTTTTTTCTACTCTCTTTGAAATAAACTTTTCTTTTTCACTTAATAAATGGGTAAAAAGTTCAAGAAATTCTTTAGACATTCGGTCTGAATTGTTAGAATAATTTCTTATCTCGTTTATATACTCTGAATAATTTTTAATAAAGATTTCCAACTTTGCTTCGAGATTATCATTATCAAAAACTAATCCCTTTCCAGAACAATACTCTGGAATACCTCCACTATTTATAAATAAAATTGGAAGTCCGCATTGCATAGCCTCAATATGATGATTGCCTGATGGTTCATTAATTGAACCTGTTATGTAACCATCAAATAATTTTAATTTTTTCGCTAAATCAATGTCTGAAAGTGGCTGAACTACTTCTGTATTTCTAAATTTATAATTATTTGGTAGATTGCCTATATATGTAAAAGAAATTTTGTCAGCCCAAATAGAATCATCCAATAAATCATCAATGATTTTATAAGAATCAAACCCTTTCATCCAATTAGCACTCCAATGGTGAGTGACCAATTTAAATTTTGATTTTCCATTCCAGTATGCTTTTTCTTTCTGATTAAAAATTTCGATGTCTGAACCGCTTAAGATTACTTTTGAATCTTTCTTATCTAAACCTTTTTCATTAAATAGTTCTGATATCCATTGGCTTACATAAACTGTATAGTCTGCAAACTTGTTTGCTTGTATGATTTGTGTGTTTACATTGTTTGTATTCTTTCTTTCATCACATTCATTAATACGGTGAACTATTATTGATTTTTTATTTACAAATTTTGAATAAAATAAAGCATCTAAATGATTAAATGTTCCAGATTCAGAATTCTTTAATGGATTAATTATAAGAATAATATCTATATCTTTATCTTTTAAGTCATAAACAACGGAATTACCTTTTTTTAACAAGTAAGAAGATAGGTTTTTAACAAATAAATTACCTCCGCCATATGGGCCTTCTACTACTTTGGAGCCAATGCTAACTTTCAATTGTTACTCTCGTAAATAAATCAATAAATTTCTTAAATCCTTCGGGTATTGTATAATTTTGCGCTTGTTTGTAAGCATATTCTGTTTCTACCTTAGCTTTATTAAAAGTACTTACTTCAAAAATGGCGTTTTCATGTAGAACCTCTGGAGCAACGCCAACCTTTGTTGATAATATTGGGGTTTTTGTAATTGAACATTCTAATATTGCTTGGGGTCCACCTTCAACCCTTGAGGTAACTAAATATAAATCTAAAATATTATAAAGTTGATTTACAACATCTAATGAGGCCATTTCAAAATACTTATATGGTATGCCTATCTCTTCTAAATTATTAATTAAGTAGTTTCTCCTTTTGCCGGAAAGAATAACTTTTAATTTATTATTTTTTTTGTATTCTTCTTTAATCAATTCCAAAAATATATCTGGTCCTTTTATAAGTTTTGGAGAAATTAAATCATGTCCTTCAGTATCTCTTTGAAAGCTTCCAACAAGATAGTCTTCTTTGCTTAAATCAAAATTTTCTCTTAAGTCTTCTTTTTCTTCTATTTCGAACCAATTATTTTGGTTAACCCAAAAAGGAATCGAGGTAATTTTTTTGTTGGTAAGTGTTGATAGCTGAGTTTTTGTTAATTCAGATATTACATGATACTCATCTACATATTGATCTAGGTTAAGAAAATTCTCTTTTTCTTTTTCTCCAAATTTATTAAAGTCAAAATGGTAATAGGAACAAATAACTTTTTTCTTTTTTAAATGCCTCTTAGGTATTTTTTTCCAAACCCAGGGTGCTATTACCCAAATAATGTCTGCTTGTTTAATTTTATTAGTTGAGATAGAATTGTTGAATTGATACCATTCTTCTCTTACCCTATCAACAATCCACGATTCATTGATTTTGCTTAAATATATCTTCATTACTTTGCTATTAAAACTAATCCTTTTTGGTGTATAGTTAGCATCTTTATTTATAATACATGTTTTAAACTGCTTATATATGAAAAATGTTCTCATAACAGGTATTACTGGACAAGATGGGGTTTTTCTATGTTCTGAAATCTTAGAAAAACATTCTGATGTAAATATTTATGGAATCTCAAGAAAAAATGATAGCTCTACTTTTTTTAGTAAATTAAATTCAATTACTAAAAAAGAAGAAGGGCAAATCAAGATACTTAATATTAATCTAGAAAATTTTGAAGAAACAAAAAGGCTTATTAAAGACATAAATCCAAGTTTTGTTTATAACTTAACAGGGCCAAGCTCTGTTTATGAATCTATATTAAACCCTGAAAAAACTAGTTCACAAATAACAAATATTTTTAACAACCTAACAAATGCACTAGTAGAAAATTCTAACTTTTGTAATTTTTTTCAAGCTTCCTCTTCAGAAATGTTTGGTGTAAGCAAAGATCAAAAATTAAGTGAGACTTCTGTTTTTAATCCTAATTCTCCATATGCAAAAGCAAAATTAGAAAATCATTATAAAATATTGGAATTATCAGACAGGCATGAGTGGAAAATTTCTTCGGGCATAATGTTTAATCATGAATCTCAATTTAGAGACAATGATTATCTTTTCATGAAAATTATAAATGGTGCAATAGACATAAGGAATAAAAAAATCCAAAAATTGACTCTAGGAAGTCTGGACTATATTAGGGACTGGAGTTACGCAGGAGATATAGCTAAAGCGATATATAAAATTAATAATTCTGGAAAAGCAAATACCTATGTTATTGGTTCAGGAAAAGGTCATGAAATTAGAAATGTTGTGGAAATTGTATTTGATGAATTCAATCTAAATATGACTCAATTTATAGATATTGATCAATCATTTCTTAGAGAAGGTGATCCTATATCTATTGTTTCTGACCCAACAAAAATAAAAGAAGAGTTAAATTGGTGTCCTGAGATAGATTTTGAAAAATTAATTAAAATTTGTATCCAATCTAAAATATACTTATAAATTTAATTCTGGGCTTTTACCAGATCTTACACAATCAGCAAAATAATTTTGTTTGTCTAGGTGCTCTGTTGAAATAGTATTTTGTATGTTTAACATATACAAGGTCTCATTAATTGTCTTAATTCGATAGCCTGATTTAATTAAATCTGTAAATAATTTATAGTCTTGGGCGTAATAAAAATTTTGGTCATATAATCCTAGTTCATAGAGAACATTTTTTTTAATCATCAATGTGCCGTGAATAAATGGGTTTTTTATTTTTATCAGAATTTTATTTGGAATATAGTATGACAATCCTGGCCTCTTTGTATTGCTGTTAATCAATGCTGACCTTGTTGTACAGGCATCTAACTTATTAGCAGCGATATAGTTAACTTGTTTCTGTATTCTTTCAGGATTGCTTATATCATCAGCATCTTGTCTAGCAATTAATTCACCCTTGGCTTTTTTTATTAATTTATTAAGAGATTTTGTTAACCCTATATTTTCTTCATTCTCATAAACTCTAATATTCAAATATTCGTTTTCATACTTTTTGCATATATCTAATGAAGAATCTTCTGAGCCATCATCTATAATGAGTATTTCCAAATTTTTATAAGTTTGATTTACTAAACTATCTATCGAGGCAGTAATTGTTTTTTCGGAATTATAAACACTTAAAATTACAGTGACTAAATCTTTTGACTTATTCATTTATAACCTTATCAAGTGTTTTTATTAAACTTTCTTCATCTAGGTAATCAGATATAAACTCTTTGTTTTTATATCCCTGGTTTTGAATAATTTTTATATCATTTAAATAATTTAATTTATTTGTTAAGTCATCATAGTTCAGCTGTTCATAAGAAAAAGAATAACCATCAGGGAAAAATTCTTCAATTCCTCCTGCTCTCGGAAAGAATGAAGGTATTCCAAGAGATGAAGCTTCACATAGTAACATTGGTTGTCCTTCATATAGTTTTGTTCCAGTTACAACAGCTCTTGCTTTTGATATAATTTCTAAAACTTCTTTATTAGAAATTTCATTCATAAACTCTACTGAGGATTCTTTATACTTTTTATTTAAACTATTTAACAATGGTCCATTTCCAATTATTTTTATATTTATATTATTCAACTTGGATTTAAGAAATGATTTTATAAGCTCCTCCACCCCCTTCTCTTCAGAAATCCTTCCTGCGTAAACTATATAATTACTCTCAGGTAAATAAGTATTTTCAATATAAGAATTTATTAAATTTGGTAAAACATGTATTTTCTTTTTTTGGATTCCAAGATTAGTTAGAAATTTTTTATGGAATTTTGTTAAAACTAATATATTTAAATTACTATTTTTAAGTACATTAAAATATCTTTTTCCATAAATAACAACCATTAATGACTTCAGGTAAGAATCAAGATAATATTTGTTAAAAATTCTAGCTCTATTTTTTTTCTGACCACAGGCATAACAAACTTTACTATCCTTTAAATGGTTTCTATGAAAAAATGATTTTGTACAAAAGTATCTAAAATTATGAAGTTTAAGAACAGTCTTTATATTGTATTCATTCAAAGTATCAAAAATACTAAGTGATCCATTAAACCAAGTATTGTGAACGTAAGCAATATCAGGTTTAAAGTCCTCAATTACTTTTGATAAGTGGCTAGCGCTATTTTTATTTTTACTAGTGAAGAAAAGGGGTAATCTACTTAAATAATTTTTTGTTTCATTTGAAAAAAATAAAGTCTCTACTTCGTAGTATTTCTTTAATATAGAAACCTCATTTTGTACAGCAATATCCTCTCCGCCGGTTTCTCTGTAATTATTGTGTATTAAAAGTATTTTTTTCACTAAAACTAATACTATATATAAATTTTGTTATTTTTATACATTTGTTACTTCTTTAAACAATGGTAAGGAGAGCTTCTTTTCTGAAAGTAGAGAATTGATATCTAAAGATGTAATTAAACCAATTTTATGAAGTTTCTCATATTGGCCAATCCAACCATAAGTCCAAAACGAATAAAACCTAACTTTTTCATTATTAATTTTTATATCTTTAAAAACTTTTTCAACTCCAGCTTGTACATCATACATATTTAAATCGTCAAAATAATATATGAATTCACTAGATAAATTATTCTTCACTATATTTTCATACTCACTTATTATTCCCTCTTCAGAATGTAGAGCATCAGAAAAGATGACATTTATTTTACCTTTTAAAAGATTCTTAAATATTTCTGCACCTTCTTTACTCAAAACATTATTTTTAAAATAAAATATTTCATTCTTTTCTTTTGAGTGAAAATATTCTTGATTGGAGGTTTCTTCAGTCATGCTTTTAAAATTATATTTATCATGAATTGTTGTAATAAGATCATTCATGTCATAACCGTACAAAATTGACTCCTCAAGAAAGTTTTCTATTTGTTGAAAATTTTTAAAAACAGATGTCCCTATCTCTAAATAAATTGGCTTTTTGAAATTTAACTCCTTAATTAGTAAAACTAAGACATCTGTGTAGGTTGGAAATAAATCGATTTCATTCTTTAAATTAGAAAATATATAGTTCTGAATTCCATAATTGTTATTAACGTGATCATACTCTCCTTCTGGTAAAAATTCCTTTACAGTTCTTAGGTGGTCTCTATTTTTTTTCATTATTAAAATTAATTCTTCAGAAATTTTTCTTTTATAAAAAATTAAAACTAACTGTGTTAATCCGATAAGAGATTTTCTTTTCAGTTTTGTGAAATGATAGCTTATAAAATCTAGAAAATAATTCTTCTTATTCATCTATTCTTTCATCACTATCAGAAAGCTCATCAATTTTAATATGGTAATCATAACTATGAAGTTCGTCCGGATTGTGTGTTGAGTTTATAATCGTTATATCCAAGTCATTTATAATCTCGTAAATAACTTTTTTTGATTCAGAATCAAGATTAGAAGTAGACTCATCTAGTACTAAAATATCTACGCCATAAATAAGGGTTCTTATATAAGCAATCTTTTGCATCTGGCCTGAAGAAAGTGTTTTATTTGAAATTTTATTTTCTAAATTATAATCATCTTCATTTTCGAATGTTTTGAACAACTTCAAGTGTTTTATTAATTCATCATCTGAAACTTCTTTGTTGTTGCCATATACTAAATTCTTCCTTAATGAATCATTTAAAATCATAGGGTTTGCACCAACATAGCCATATCTGTCAGAAGATGTGGTAACTAAACCATTTGTCGGATAAAGAACACCTGAAACTAAACCAAGAAAAGTGCTTTTCCCAGAACCATTAGGGCCCGTTATAATTGTGTGTTTATTTTTATAAATATCTATATTTAAACTTTTAAATGTATCTTTATCTGAATTAAAATAACTAAATGTAACATTTTCTAGCTTAACTGCAATATCTTCATCTGGATATTTTGTATCAATTATAAAGTTTTTTGAATTTTCCATTCCTCTATTGGATTCAATCTCAAATAATTTTTCAATATACACATGAAAGGCCGTAAGTATGTGAATATTCTTATTAAATATACCTAATGCCTGAAAAAGTCTAAGGAGTATTCCAATAAAATCAAAAGTAATATATTTCAAACCATTAAAAAATATTAGGAGAATAGAAAGTGAAAATAATGTAAAGAAATTTGGAAGTATAGAGTTAATAGTTCCTGACTTTACCTCATTAAATCTTGATCTTGAATATTTATCTAGTATTTCTTTATATGAATTTATCTCCTTTGAAACAAAATTTACTATCTTGATAAGAAAAAGATTATCTAAAACCTTTTCAACACCTTTACTTGACTCTTCAAAATATATATAAGCTTTATGAGCATGCTTTCTTCCAATTTTTGTTAACAATAATGTCGGGATGATCAAAATTATCGATCCTAAGCCAAAGTAGAAGACTACTTGGGAGTTAGTAAAGAGTAAGTACATTGTAAAAATAACTATCTGTAAAAGGCTTCCCAGAAACAAAGCTAGGGTTGAATAAAAATACCCTACTTGATTAGATATTGTATTTACATAAAAATAAGCATCAGAAATTGAATAGTTTCCTTTTTTAAATATTTCACCTAACAAATGAATTCTTAAGTTATTTTCGATATCAAGCTGTAGCTTTGTTGTTAACCAAACCTGTAAATAATTTAGAAAAAATCTAAGAAATATGGCAATTGGAAAAATTATATTATAAGAAAGAAGGAAATCTATGTATGCGTTCGTTATACCAATTTCTTCAGAAAATAATTTTGTAAAAAACAAAATTATTAAAATATCAAAAAATATAAGAAGATTTAAAACAACAGCTAAAGAAAAGATTCTTAACTTTTTATTTTTAGTCCTAGTTAGCTTAGATACAGTTAATAAATCTGAGATAAAAGTTTTTAATTTTGTAACCATAATTCCTTATAAATTAACCTTCTATCTAATAACACTAACTAGATAAATATCTAAACAATAAAAATATTTAAAAATCCCTAATTAAAAACTAAATAATACAATAAAAGAATTTTCAATCATACCTAGTAGGTACAAGAGTTGTTACAAAATGAGTGTAGGAGCCTGTTTCAATATTAGACCCTAGTGAATCAACTATTTTCGCTCTAACAACTTCCATTATGTTGTATACAAAGTAAAAATTTTTTGGCATTATGTCTACAGCTTGTGCTCGAAAGAAACCAGTACAGCTTATCTTCCACTGAGTATTCTTAATCTCAGAAGGGGTGAGCCTAAAATGAAGCTCTCTACAACACTTAGCCTCGTCAGTGTCATCATGGCTCCACCAATTATTATTCATCATTATTACAGCTCGCTTGGTGTTTGGAAAACTTGATAATGATTCAACTACATTATCTATTTTCATATTCATCTCAGTTGAATAATCTCCTTGTGACCCTCCACGATATTCTGTTTCAAATAGTTCCTTCTCCTTTTTGGAAACCTCCATACCACAATTTTTTTTTGCATAATACTTTAATGCGTGCTCATCAAAGAGTTCTGTCTCAATTAAAGCATTTTCTTCTGTAAAAGAATCTATTGCTCCAACGAAATCAAAAATCGGTGCTTGTTCTAATGCATCATTAAACATATCTTTGGCAGATGTATATCTTTTCATTTTTTAAGATGCCACCCTTTTAGTAATTAAATCTATAACTTTCTGCACGTTAACTTCAATACAGATATTGACATCTCTTCTTTTTTCCCAAGGATTGTTATTTGTTTTATCCATACCGGTTCCCATCCATGTTTTTCCCCTACTTATTCCAAGAGTCTCAACAACGATTGGATACTGTATAGTTTCAAATAAAGTTTTATCAATAAGATATGCTATTGCTGAGGAATCATGGGTAGGCATTCCTTCTTTACTAAAAAATTCTGTTAAAAAGTCTACGTAGAAAGGAAAGATTTTTTTTAAATGATTAGATTGGGGACTGCCAAAGTTTACAATCTTATCTATGTGTTTCTTGTCCATAAAAACTTGATTGGTAACATCTAAGCCCACCATTGATATTTCACAATCCGCAGAAAATACAATATCTGCTGCTTCTGGATCATTTCTTATATTTGCTTCTGCCGAAGGGCTGGCATTACCTTGAGATAATGCATTGCCCCCCATTAGTATTATTTCTTTAATGTCTTTTGCTATCTCAGGATTCTTTATTAGAAGCGCAGCAATATTAGTCAGTGGGCCTATAGGTACTAAAATTACCTCTCCAGGGTTTTCCTGTATTGTCTTCTCTAAAAAATCTACAGCTGAACCTGTTGCGGCTTTAATACTAGGAGCTTTAAGGTTTGTATTCCCCTGACCATCGTGGCCATGAACAAACTCTCCTTTTCCTGTATATTCACTCTCTAATGGTTTATTTGCACCTGCATAAACTGGTATGTCCGTTCTTGACGCAATTTCTAAAATTCTCAATGCATTTATAGTTCCTTGATCTGTAGATGTATTTCCATAAACTGTAGTTAATCCAAGAAGATCAACCTCAGGAGAATTCAAAGCAAAAAAAATTGCCATGGTATCGTCTATCCCGGGATCTGTGTCTATAATAATTTTTTGAGTCATAATTACCCAGCTTGAATGAAGGCCTTTGTTAACTGCCATACTAAGACAAATATAATCACAGCAGTTCTTTTAGAAACCTTACGACCTTTTAACCAATCCATCATTATTAATTAAACCATATTTGTTAAATGATTTTCCCCTGATTACTTAATTTATCAGGTTTTTTTGTAATAAAAATGACTCATCATTCCAAGCTCTTCCCAAAAATTCTTCAACAAGAGCACTAGCTGGCTTTGTGCCCCCAGGTTTTAATATCTTTTCTTTATAATCAACTCCAACTTTATTAGAAAGAATTCCTTCTTTTTCAAACCTACTAAACAAGTCATCACCAATTATTTCTGCCCAAAGATATCCATAATAAGCAGCGTCATAACCACCCAGTAAATGTCCGAATGCACCCAAATGATTTGTATCATCAGGGTAATCAATAGTTGTAACAGATTGTGACTGTTTTTCAATTTTAAGTAATGAGTCGCTAAAATTTTCTCCGTGTAAATGCTGGTCAGCTAATCCAAATGAAACCTGTCTTAAAATTAGAAGACTTACTCCAATATTTTTGGATTCATTTAGTTTTTTACATATACTTTCATCAAGTGCTTTTCCAGTATCAATATGTTTTGAAAATCTTTTAAGACACTCACTCTTCCAAACCCAGTGTTCCATTATTTGGCTTGGTGCTTCAACAAAATCCCATTCAACATTCGCACCAACAAATCGTGCAAACTTTGCTTTACCTATTCCGTTATGAAGTACGTGTCCAAATTCATGAAAAAGTGTTTCAACCTCATCAAATGTCATTAATCCATCTCCAGAACTTGGATTTGGAAAATTTGCAACCATAGAACAGACAGGAAGCTCCTCGCCGTCTTTGCTGCCAGATGAAATATCAAATACCGCAGCGTGAGTAAACTTACCCTTCCTTGGGTGAAGATCAAGATAAAAATATGCAAGCTTTTTACCACTTTTCTCTGATATTGACCAAAGTTCTACATCCTCATACCATGCAGTTTTCGATTCTTCTTCTTTTATTTCAATATCAAAAACTTCTTCACAAATAGAGAACATTTCTTTTTTAACATCATGTATAAAAAAATATTTTTTTATTTCACTACCATCAACATTGCTTTCTTTATTTCTTTTGTTTGTAATAAAATATCTTATATCCCATGGAGCTATCTCTGAAACCTCTATATCATCAATCGCCAATTCTTCTTTTTCTGTAGCTGCAGCCTCTTGTAGTTTTGGAATTAAATTTATGTACATTTCATCAACATTTTTGGGTGTCTTAGCCATTCTGTGTTGTAATCTGTACTCAGCCCATGTTCTAAATCCAAAAAGTTTTGCTTTTTGATTTCTTAATAAAACAGCTTCTTCAAGAATTGGACTATTTTCATTAACAGCTCTATTGTTAAATGCTTTCCAGACTTTCTTTCTTGATTCACGTATTTTACAATTTTCCAATACAGCATTTACATCTGGATATGCCATAGTGACTACAAACTTGTTTTCTTTTTTCTTTAAATTATTTAATTCTCCTGTGCTGAGTCCATCTAGCTCTGAAGAGTCAAAGATTGTTTCTGTTTTATCATCCGCAATATTTTTTGAAAAAGCAATTTCTAGATCTATTAGTTTTTTTTCAATCTCAATTAATTTAATTTTTTGTTCATCCTGTAGCTCATGGCCTGCATCTATAAAGTCTCTTTCAAGGTCTTTAAAATATTTAAGTGACTCTCCGTCTAAGGAAGTATGGTCTATTTCTTGAAACTTCTTATATAGCTCTATATCTGTAGTCGTTTCAAGAACATAATTTTCAATTATTGATTCAGCTTCATTTGCAAAATTTCTAATTTCTTCATCTTGGTGTACATCTCCCATGAAAGTTACTCTTCCAGACAAATCTGAAATTTGTCTTTCAAACAAATCAAAAGAGTCCAGATCTGCATCTTCACTTTGTTTTATTTCTGAGACTAAGTTTTTACTGATCTTAATGGTTTTATCAAGGTCTTTTTTCAAACTTTCTTTTGTTATCTTTGAATAATTAAACATATTTATTATTTTAAACTACTCATTTTTATTTGCTTTTTTTATATTTAACCAGTTTGCTAGAACAATTAATAAGGAACCAACATATATATA
>CAZKFE010000002.1:0-34694 GCA_964551955.1 uncultured Candidatus Actinomarina sp.
CCATAAGTCTTGCAACAGGTGGTTTACTTTCTGGCGATACTTCAACAAGATCTAAATCTAATTCTTCAGCTACTATTATTGCCTTTTTTAACTCTAAAACTCCGATTTGTACTCCATCAGGTGCTATAACTAGTAATTTTTTAGATTTAATATCATCATTTATATTAAGTTCCGGTATAAGTACTCCTTTCATAAAAAAAACAGCACGAAGCTGTTTTACTTACTCCACTATTGTTCACAGTGGGTGGAACATTGTTCGCTTAATCAATTATATCTTAAAATATTATATATCAACAAAATAAAAAATTAATAGCTTCTGCTGATTCTGAACCTTTGTTATTTTTATTACCTGAACGTTCGTATGCTTGTTTTAAAGTATGAACATTAAGAACACAGTTTGCAATGTAAATATCATTCTTAATCGATAGGTTTATAAGACCATTAGCTACAGAATTAGATATATACTCATAATGATCAGTTTGTCCTTTAGCAATAACTCCAACAGCAATAAATATTTTATAATCTTTAGACAACGTATTGATTTTATAAACTATGTCCCAACTACCAGGCACTTTATACGTAGATAGTTCGAATGAGTTATCGATACTATTATCTATACCGATTAAAAGATTCTTAATGATATCAGGATAATATTCAGAGTATACAACAGCTACTTTATTCATCAGAGAAATTATGACCCATTTTTTCTTGTTTTGTATCTAAATACGTTTCATTCTCTTTAGTCTTATTTCCAATAAGAGGTGTTCGTTTTGTAATATTTAAACCGAATCCTTCTAGACCAGCTCTTTTTGATGGATTATTAGTTAATATATTCATATTAGTAATACCTAAATCCCTCAAAATTAAAGCACCAGTACCGTAATCGCGTTGATCCATTTTAAATCCTAATTTTAAATTAGCATCAACGGTATCGTCTCCATCATCTTGTAATGAATATGCTTTAATTTTATTGCCCAAGCCGATACCTCTACCTTCATGACCTCGCATATAAAGTAATACTCCTGATCCATTTTTTGTTATAGCTTTGAAGGCATTTTCTAGTTGTGAACCACAATCACATTTATTTGAAAATAAAACATCCCCTGTAAGACATTCTGAATGAACTCTTACCATGGCCTCATTGTTTTCAAGATAATTATTATATGTTAATGCTATATGCTCAGTATTGTCCAGATTGTCTTTGTATACATGAGCTGTAAATTCACCATATTCGGTAGGCACTATTGCTTTAGAAACAAAAGTTATCATGTCTGTTTTTTTTATTCTGTACTCAATTAAATCTTTGATTGTTCCAATTGGTAAATTATGTTCTTTAGAAAAGTTTATTAGATCTTCATAGCGCGCCATAGAGCCATCTTCATTAATAATTTCGCAAATTACAGCTACTGGATAGTGATCTGATATTTTACATAAATCTATAGCAGCTTCTGTATGGCCGGCTCTACGTAAAACCCCTCCATCCATAGACTGGAGTGGAAATATATGACCAGGTACATTAAAATTTTCTCTAGTTGAGTTTTCATTACACAAACCTTTAATAGTTTTATATCTATCTTCAGCTGAAATACCTGTAGTTACCCCATCTCCTTTTAGATCAACTGATGCAGTGAACTGAGTTTCAGTCTCATTATTAACACCTATCATTAATGAAAGATCTAACTTATGCGCTATTTCTGTAGCAATAGGAGCACAAACTAATCCTTTTCCTTTAGTAATCATGAAATTAATATGATCAGGAGTCAGATATTCAGAGGATACTACAAGATCACCTTCGTTTTCTCTTTCTTCATCATCAATTAAGATAATCATTTCACCGGCTTTAAATTTACTAATGATAGTTTCAATATCACTTATCATTAATCAACCTCTCAACATATTTAGATAAAATATCATATTCAATATTAACTTGTGTATCTGGTTCTAAGTATTTAAAATTTGTTCTTTTAAATGTTTCATTAACTACTGCAACACTGAATTCATTTTGAACAGGTTTGTTAGTAGTTAAAGATACGCCATTTATAGCTATAGATCCTTTATCAACTAAATATCTAGAATTATTACAAGTAAACTTGAAATTCCATAAAGTGTTTCCTTCTTCTGTAATTTCAATAACCTTTGCTACTTCATCAACGTGCCCTTGGACTATATGTCCGCTTAGTAAGTCATTCGGTTTTATAGGAAGCTCTAAATTTACGTAATCGTTTTTTTTATAGTTTTTGATAATACTGCGATTTAAACTTTCATTTGATATTTGAAATATGATATTGTTATTTTCAATTGACTTACTTGTCAAACACACGCCATCAACAGAAACGCTTGTTCCAGTATCAATATTATTAAATGCGTTATCTTCGGTATTTATATATAACGAATTATCAAAAAAATCTGTTACAACACCAATATTTTGAATTATTCCAGTAAACATTATTTTCTAGTATAAATTATTAATTGGTTATCTTTAAGTAAAAAATTATTCTCTTTAATATATTTATTTTTAAATCCATAATGATCAGAAAAGTTCATATATAAGCCATTGTCAATAATATTTTCTGAACGAAATTCATAAAATTTATAATACATATTATTTTCAAAAAATAACTCGTGTATATATTTACCACCTTCGACAAGAACAGTTCTGCAATTATTTTTAATTAAAATATTTTCTAACTCATTTAATGAATTTGATTCAATAAAAATATATTCTTTGAAATTTTCATTATTTTTTACTTTTTTTGGCACCCTTGATCCCCACCAAATTATTTTTAATGGAACATTGTTAGATTTATGTAAATCGAGATTTCTAATATTTAAAAGAGGTTTGTCAACGATAAAAGTATTCTTACCTACTAGTACAGCATCGCAAGTAGCTCTTAAAATATGTGAAACATCTAGAGAGATATCATTTGTTATATATCTGTCTTCAGAATTTGAATCGTATATAAAGTTATTACTTGAAATACCAATTTTTCCTAAATAAGTTACAGGTGATGAATTAGTTATATTTTCGTAATATGGATTAATCAGTTCATTGACTCCAGCCTCTATAGATACATTTACATCGTTATTCTTTAAATAATCATAACTTTTACCTGATGTTCTAATGTCGATATCAATATCTCCAATAATAATATTTTTTATACTTGTTTTTAATAATTCTTTTGCACATGATGGTGAAGTGTCATCATGAAAACAAGGTTCTAATGTTACATATAGATAATCATCATCTTCTATATTTGAATGTTTTATTAAAGATATCTCAGCATGATCATCTCCTTTTTTAACATGATGTGAAATATTTTTTAAATTCATATTTTTATCAAATAACGCAGCACCAACTTTAGGGTTTGGATTTGGATTACTTTTTAAAGCTTCAATAGCAGCAATAGACATACCCTTTGATATATTCAAATAATCTAAAACATTAACCAAAAATAGCTCCACCTTGAACAGTTATATCTACACCTAGATTTTCTAATTCTTCTTTCATATTATTTGTTACGCCACCATCTACTATGATTTCCCCTTTAAAATCGGGATAGAATTCCAAAAATTCTTTAACTCTTTTTATTGGTGAGACTATTGGTTCTTGATTAGAAAAACCAGGGTTTACACATAGCAGTAAAACGTATTTAATATTTAATTCTTCATTATCAATATAACTTTTTAAAATACTTATATCTGAAGAGCCTAAAATCCCAATTCCAGTTTCAATATTATATTGATTATTCATAATATCTAAAAAATGATTTATTGATTTAGATTCAACATGTAATGATGCTTTAATAATATTTTTACTTATATTTATCAAATTATTTAGAATTTCAGGGTAACTATTAGTCATAAAATGTAAATCGATTATAAATTCAGGGTTATCAATTAACTTATATACAATTTCATCAGAGACACCATAGGTAGGGCAAAAATCATTATCAGCTATATCAATATGAACGTAATCATATAAATCCTTTTTAGTTATTAATTCATTAATTACGTTGTCTTGATCTGCAGCTAATATACTTGCTGAAATTTTCATTTAAGACCTCTAACATAATCTTCCATTAACATTCTATTTTTTCCTTCAGGTGTTATTTCAAGAGGAAATATATAACCATCTTCAACTTTAAAACCTGATTCTCTAGATTCATTAACATAATTGTGTATTTTTATAACTTTATTGTCGTGAACAATATATGCTGGACCGATTACATCAAAAGCTCTAATTTTCTTTAACGCCATTTCAACTGAATTATCATTTATACAAAAATCATTCTTTGAAAATTTATTTGTATATGTTGTATTTGATTTTTCTTGTTTTTGTAATTTGAGTGTATCATTTGTTATCTTATTATATGAGTTACTAAAGTCGATAAACATTAATTCATATATATTTGAAGCATAAGGATCGTCATTAAAATTTATTTTATTATTAAAAAGTACAGGGCCGCCATCAATAAATTTATTAATTTTGAAAATAGTATATCCAAATTCACTTTCACCACTTAATATTTGTGTTTCAACTGGTGATGGACCTTTAAATTTTGGAAGTAAACTCAAATGTACATTATAAATATCATTATTATTCTTTAAAAATTTATCGCTAAATATGTTTTTAAAACTTACACAAAGGCCATTATTCATATCATCATAAGTATCTTTTTGATTGAAATACTTGTAATTAATATTCTTTTTAATACAAAAACTTTCAACAGGATTATGTTTTAATTTATTTCCCCTACCTCTTTTTAATGGTGCTGTAGTTACAACTGAAATATCATTATTTTGCTTATAAATGAATTCTAAATAAATTACACTTCTATTATCGGAACCAAAAAAATAATTAAACATTTTTACCTGGAAATCCGTTTAGAGAAATATCTTGTAATGCTTGTTTTTTTGTTTTCCTATCCAAACAAGTAAGAAGCACCTTTCCTTTTAAATGATCTAATTCATGTTGAAGAACTCTACCTAGTAGATCATCTCCTTCGTATATTATATGATTCCCGTTTAAATCATAACAATCTAACTTGGCGAATTCTGGTCTTTCAATTTCCCAATAATAACCTGGTAATGAAAGACAGCCTTCAAGAAAATTTACTTTTCCAGATTTTTTAATTTTTTTGGGATTAATAGCTATACATGGACCCTCACCAACATCAAAAACAAAGACGTTTTTGTTAATTCCAATTTGTGGCGCGGCCAAACCAACTCCTGGAGCTTCGTACATAATTTCAAACATCATATCTGTTAAATTTTTAAGTTCTTTATCAAAAGAATTGATGTCTGTTGATTTCATTTTTAATGAAGGATGTCCGAATGTAACAATGTCTAACATCTAAATATTTCTTACTTTTATGGGATTAAACTTTTCTACTTCTGAAAATAAACTCATTATTTCATTGTAATTAGTATTATTACTTAAAAATAACCTGATTTCATACTCGTATAAATTATCACTTATTTTAGGTCCTAGTACAATTTCATTATTTTTTTCATTATTGAATTTGTAATTTGTAGAAAAATAATAAACTTTTTTATTTATATTGGGCCCATAATTATGACGGTCTTTAATTTCCTTCTTAGCTAATTTTTTTATATTATTTATTGAGAACATATCGTCTAAATTATGTTCTTTAGTTGAAATTATTATTACGTTTATATCATTAATTAAGCAATATTCTAATTGATTCAATAATGAAATTAATCTAATTGAATTTAATGTATTATTGTAAGCAATTTTAGGATTAAACAATATAAATGTATCATTTTTACTACTTTCAAAGTTATCTGAAAAATTGTATTCACTGAAGTTTTCTTTTATTAATAGTGAGAATGTAAATGGATTTATTTTTTCTACATCATATTTGTTTATAAATATATTTATACATTCTTCTAAATTATTTCCATATAAATAAGTAACATCATTATTAATTTCTATATTTTTTATATGATCTATAGAATTGAAAATATCTAAAGTGGGAAAATTATTGTAAAATATATAATTACCTCCAAAAATCATATTTTTATAGACAGCAGCTTCAACAATGTTTAAAGAATTTAATTTAGGAAGTTTATATGCAATGTTATTTGTATCGTAAAAATGAAATATTACATTATCGTTAATATTTAAATAATTAAAATTGTTTGAAAGAATAATTATGTTTTTATATTCATTATTTTTTAGCAAAAAGTTATCAAGTTCATCTTTACCACCTGTTTTCTGATAGAAATCTAATGATATATTATTGCTATCTAATTTATTATATAATTTGTTGCATTCTTTTAATGAAGGTACGATAAATACATTTTGATGCTTGTCAGACACATTCGTAAATAAACTATCAAGTCCTTGAAGTTTGTATTTAAAATTATTTACTTTTTTTTGCTTTAAATAATTTTTAATATTAAAAAATTCAGAAAGTAATATTCCAATATTAAGAAAATTTGCTAGTGACAACATTTTTAAATATTCAAATTGATGTCTTGATAATGAATTTATAATTTTTAATACTTCGTTAACTTTTCTTTTATCGTTTACTTCAACATTTGTATTTACTACTACAGCATTATATTTTTTATTTCTAAACAACACCTCCACTATTGAGCCTATTTGAATATTTTTGACTAACTTTTCAGGAACTTTATAAGTAAATTGAACAAATTTATATGTATTGTTGTAGATCAGTTCAACATCAATATACACGGTTATTACAAAGTATTAGCGATAATATGCTTAGCTATTATATTTTTATCTTCATTTACTGATTCATAAATTAATTTATCTTTATCTATAATAAAAATTTTATTGTTTACTGATCCAAACGGGTTAGTGTTTAAATTATTAATAACAAGATAATCACATTTCTTATCATTTAACTTTTCATAGTTTAATTCATCATTTAATTGTGCAGAAAAAGCTGTCACTTTAATATCCTTATACTTATGCTTGATAGACTTAATAATATCAATATTGGGAGACAGTTTTAAATCAAATTCACCATCTTCTCTGTTTATTTTTCCATTAAATTTTACTGGGATAAAATCAGAAACTGCTGATGTCATATAAATAAATTTAACCTTTTCAATGTTGTTGATTATTTCATTATATAAATCTTTAGAGGAGCTGTACTTAATGTTTTTAGCATGAGGTACACTATCAATCTTATCTGAATGAATATATACTACTTCATAACCCCTTGATAAAAGTTCAAAAGCTATTGCTCGCCCCTGCTTTCCTGTTGATGTGTTAGTAATTCCTCTAACTGAATCAATTTCTTCATATGTTGGACCTGAAGTTACTATAATCTTTATTTTGTTTCCATTTAATATATCAATAATTTCACTAGGTTCTATAAGTCTTCCTAATCCTTCATCTCCAATATCTAATTTTCCAAATCTTGGACCGCAAATAATATGTTTGCTAGATAGATCTAAAATGTTAGATTGTATAGTTTTATCTAAATACATCTCTTCATGCATTGCTGGAGCTAAATAAATACTTTTTTTATACATTAACATTGTTGATAAAAGTAGATCATCGGCTATACCACTGTTTAATTTTGAAATAAAATTTGCAGTTGCTGGATAAATTAATACTTTATCAGCCCATCGTGAGAGTTCAATATGAGGAGAACCACTCATATCATCCCATGAAGATAAAATATGATTATTTGATTTGAAATTCTTACTTAAATATTTGAGACCTTCAGTAGTGGAAATTATTTTTATATTATATGATTCTTCTAATAAATTATATAATTTTTCAGTTTTTGAAGCAGCTATACTACCTGTAACGCCAAGTAGTAAATTTTGATTCATAAAAAGTTACTCTTTTTCGGAAACCTCTACCTTACCAGCAGCAATTTCTTCAAATGCAACTGTCAGTGGTTTTCTACTTAAACTTTGTACCTGTGGAGGTGTATATGCTCCTATACCCTCTCCTAATTGATTAAAATATGAATTTATATCTTTTGCTCTTCTTGCAGAAGATATAACTAATGCAAATCTTCCTGGAGTTTTTTCTAATAAATCTTCAATTGGTGGTTTTATCATGCTTCCTCTAAGGTACATATTATATCAAGAATATTCTTAACAGTAGTATTAATATCAACATTATTAACAATGTAATCAAATATATCTGCTTTAGAACGTTGTTCATTAGCAAGTTTCATTCTGTTATTGATAAAGTTGTCATCATGACCACGAGTTAATAATCTATTAACTAATTCATCATCATCTATATCTATAAAAATTCCAATAAAATCAGAATTTCTTTCTAGCAACTTAGTTGCGCCATTAACTTCAACATCAAGAACGATGATATTATCCGTATTTAATAATTGTTCATGACCAGTTCCGTAATAATCTGTACCGTATTTTTCATATTCTATGAAATAATTATTTTTGATTAGTTCTAAGAACTCTTTTTTTGTGACAAAGAAATAATCTTTACCGTGAGTTTCATTGTGTCTTATTTCTCTTGTTGTGTGTGAAATTGAAAAATATAATTGCTTATGCTTAACTAATTCATTTATAATTGTTGATTTTCCAACGCCTGATGGTCCACTAAATATGATTATCATTATTTACCGCCATACTTAGCGATGGATAATATTGCAACATTGTCTAATTCTTTAATTTTTGTATTTTCGTCAAGATTAATTGTTTCAAGAAATCTTGCTGTATTGACTTTTCCTAATTTTTTATTTGAAGTGAGATATTTATGTACTCTTATAGTATTCAATTCATTATTTTTAACGTTATTAGTAAGAGAATGATAAATAAAGCTTTCATCGTTATCAAACGATTTAATAAAATCAAATCTAATGCTTTTTATTCTTTTTATATTCTTAACTATTTCTTTATAACTCATTACTTATTTTATCTAATATACCATTCACAAATTTAGCCCCCTTTGAAGAGGAGTGTTTATCTGTAATCTTAACCCATTCAGATATAATCACTTTGTGAGGTGTTAATTTCATTATTAATTCCGATATTCCTAATTGTAATGCGATAAGTTCAACTTTACCTATTCTTTCATAACTCCAGTTTTCTGAATAAGTTCTAATAGAATTGTCTATTCTTTCAATGTTTTCTCGTGTGTTTAGAATTAATTGATTTGCTCTAAGTCTTTGATTTTTATTTAGAATTTCTGTGGGAACTGATAAATCATCTAAGTCCTTATTAAACATTTCTTCAAAACAAAATATTCTAAAATCCTTATTCATACTCTTGTTATGTAACTAGAGTTTTTAGTATCAACTTTAATTATTTCGTTTTCTTCTATAAACATTGGTACATTAATTTTTAAACCTGTTTCGCAAGTTACTAATTTATTTGAAGAAGATACTGTGTCTCCTTTAACTGCTGGTTCTGAATTTGTTACAAGTAATTCAACAGTTGAAGGTAAGATAATGTCTATTGGCATACCGTTATACATCTGAATCGTTAAGTCTTGGTTTTCTTTCATAAATAAATATTTATCATCAATAATCTCATCATTTATTTTTATTTGTTCAAAATTTTCTTTATTCATAAATATATATTTATCGTTATCTTTATAAAGATATTGAAAGGATTGTTTGTCTATGTAAGCCTGTTCAATGTTTTCATCAGCACGAAATGTTTTATCAACCAATCCTCCTTCTGTTAGGTTTTTTAATTTTGTTTTTACAAACGCCTTACCTTTCCCTGGTTTTACGTGTTGATATTCTAAAATTAAGTAAACTGATCCATCTAATAATATAGATTGTCCTGGTCGTATGTCATTTGTAGACACCATTAAGGTATCACTCCCTCTTCTTTAGCTTTATTTTTCAAATTAATAAATTCCGTATAATCATTAGTAAAAGACATTTTTCCATTTTTATCTGTTAATAGATAATAAATATAATCACTTTGAGGAGCATTTAATATAGCTAATATTGATCTTTCTCCAAAACCAGAAATTGGTGTTGGAGGTAATCCAGTATATTTATATGTGTTATATCTAGAATCAATCTGAAGATCAACTAACAATACTTGTGATTTACGTTTTTGATGTGCATATAAAATTGTTGCATCAATTTGTAGAAGCATATCATCGTTGAGTCTATTTCTAATAACAGAAGCTACTAAGGGTCTATCTTCATCAAGTTTTGATTCTGCTTCAATCAAGCTTGCTATTGTAAATAATTCATTGTAGTTATTAATCCAAATAGGTAAATCGTTGGTAGTAAAAATTGTCTCTACTAAAGTTTCTAATTGGTTTACTAAAGTTTGTAAAATTTCTTCACCATTAGCATCTACATTAATTTCATAGGTATTTGGATATATCAAGCCCTCCCAGTTTTGCAATTTCTTATAATCTCCTAAGTAAACATACTTACTGTCAACTAAACCAGAAATTAATGAATTTTTTAATGAATCTACTTCAAAACCAGTTTGTGATGAAATAGATTCTAGAGTTTCGTTTATCCACAATCCTTCAGGAATAGTTATATTATATGTTTTTAATGGCGGTCCTTTAAGGAGAATTGCAGTTAATTCATCAAAATCAAGATTATTAAGAATTTCATATTCACCAGCTCTAAGTTTATCTTCCATATTCTCATTTCTTAAATATATTTCATAAGCAAGGGAAGAACTAATTACACCCTTATTATCAAGTAATGCTGTTATTTCAGTAGCAGATGATCCTGGAGGAATAGAAACATAGACAGTTTTTACATTTTCAATATTTTGAGAGTTTACTAAATCAACAGTTTTTTCAACAGATAATGCAGCAGAAGATACAAAAATGTTTGAGATATATACAATAAACAATGTAAATATTACATAAATTCCTTTTCTGTATTTGTAATATAAATCAATCATTTGCAATATAGGTTTCTAGAACTTTGACTGCGGATAAGTCGTCATACCTTTTATTATCATTTTTATCAACAATTTTAGAAGTTAGTCTTTCATCTATTTTTACTACTGGTAAGTTGATATATTTATTTATATCCGTATCAATAAATTTATCAACTAATACAGACATTCTGGTTTCTTTATTCATTAATCCTTTAGGATATCCTATAACAATTGTTGAGATACTCTCTTTTTCAACAATTCTATTAATTTCTTTAATTATATTAGTAGTCTTCGTGTCAATTATTTTGTGGGGATAAGGGATAGGTACATTTTCTTTTTTTATAGCTAACCCTATAAATCTTTCTCCATAGTCGATACCTAGTAAATTATTCAATTTAAATGATTTTAGTAATTTCTTGGGTTACAAAATCAATACATTTCTTGGTATCATAATCCGAGGGACCGCCACCTATTGATAAAACTTCATCTTTTGATGCACCACCACCATACAATTTAGAAGCTTCACCAACAATTGTAGATACATCTAATTTGCTTAGAGTATCAGGATTTTTTGTCCCGACAATAATTGTTTTTGTTTCTATCTTGGTTAATAGAAATATAAAATCTACTCCGTGCATCTTAACTGCCTGTACAGCGATATCTTTAGCTTCATTGGAATCATTGACATTCACATAACCTATATAAGTATTAAATTTGTTAATAACATTAAGCTCGTTAATAATTCTTTGAAGTTCATCATCCCTTTGTTTTTTGTTGTGACTTTGAAGCTTTTCTTGTATATTCTCGTAACTTTCAATGAAAGATTTTAGTTTATCAGGAACTTGTTCAACGCTAGTTTGAAGAATGTTACTAACAGATTTATAGGATTTATATGCATTACTAATAAAACTATACGCTTGTTTACCAGAAAGCATTTCTATTCTTCGTAGGTTAGAACCAATTGAAGATTCATTTAATAGAACAATCAAACCAACTTCATTAGAATTATGTACATGCGTACCACCGCACAATTCCTTAGAAAAATTTCCTATATTGACTACACGTACATCATTATCATATTTATCACCAAAAAATGCTAGAGCACCTTCTTCTTTGGCTTTATTTATATCCATTACATTTGTCTCTACTAATAAATCTTTATATATATGTTCATTACTCATTTCAAATATTTCATCTAATTCTTCTTGTTTAACTTTCTCAGTATGGCTAAAGTCGAATCTAAATTTTCCTGGTGCTACGTGTGAACCTGCTTGGGCTACATGGTCACCAAGAATGTTTCTTAAAGATGAATGTACAATATGAGCTGCCGTATGACTTTTAGAGACAGCACTTCTAAATATCGTATCAACATTTAATAAAATTTTATCACCTATCTTTATTTTTTCAGAATCTATAACTAAACCTGTTGCTCCTGAGTCTGCTTGAACAACACCAGAAACTTTAAAGGTTTTATTGTTAATTTCTAGAGATCCTTTATCGGATATTTGACCACCTGCTTCAAAATAAAAAGGATTTTCTTTTGTAAAAAGTACCATTTTATCTGATAATTTTTCTATATGAAAGATTTCAGATTCAATAGTAGTTGAATCGTATCCAACAAATTTATTATTATCCACACCTTTGATTTTATTGCCTGTTTGGATTTTCTTTGTTTTATTTGATTTTTTCCTATGTTCATCAAAAAGAAGGTTGAATTTATCAATATCAATCTTTTGTTTGTTTTCTAGAGCAGTTTCTTGTGTTAATTCAAATGGGAATCCAAAAGTTTCAAATAAATAGAAGGCATCTTTCTCATCTAAATATTTTTTATCTTTAAGTATTGTTTGTATTTCTTGGTTTCCTTTTATAAGTGTATTTTGGAATAACTCTTCTTCCTTTATAAATAAGTTAATTATTTTAGATTTATTATTTAATAAATCAGGGTATGTATTTTTGTAATCATCAATAACAACATTTATTAAAAAGTCTAATGAAGTTAATTCGCCAGTTAATCTATATATAGCCCTCACTGCTCTTCTAATAATTCTTCTTAATACATATCCCCTACCTTCGTTAGTTGGAACTACACCGTCAGATATCATAAACGTAGATGACTTTACATGATCAAGTACTATTCTTTCATGTTTTTTATCAGGTTTAACAATAATTTTTTTAAGTTCGTCATACATTGATCTAAAAGTATCAATTTCAAAAGGAGAATCTTTTTGTTGCAATATCATAGCAATCCTTTCTAATCCCATTCCTGTATCTATATTTTTAGCAGGTAGATCATCTACTACTTGGTATGGTTCATCTTGAATTGACTCCATGAAAACTAAGTTCCAAATTTCTATAAACCTATCTTCACCTCCTCCAATTGGACCGCCATCTTTCCCGTATTGTTTAC
Source organism: uncultured Candidatus Actinomarina sp. (assembly GCA_964551955.1). Taxonomy (GTDB): domain Bacteria; phylum Actinomycetota; class Acidimicrobiia; order Actinomarinales; family Actinomarinaceae; genus Actinomarina. The sequence goes on from CAZKFE010000002.1 coordinate 13,262, forward strand.
CTCTATCAATGAATATTTCCGAGCAAGGACCACAAGGTCCTGGAATATTCATATGCCAAAAATTATCTCTGTCACCTTTTTGTATTCTATTTTCTGGTATACCAATGACATCCTTCCAGATATTGTAAGATTCAGTATCATCTTTATATACTGTGAACCATAGATCATCCTTTTTAACTCCTAGTTCATTGGTTATAAAGTTGTAAGATAATTTAATTGCATCTTCTTTAAAATAATTATCAATACTAAAATTTCCTAACATTTCAAAAAATGTAAGATGTCTATCAGTATCACCGACTATGTCTATATCAACTGTTCTTATACATTTTTGTGATGAAGTTAAGTTATTATGAGGAGGTTTTTTTGAACCCATAAAATAATCTTTCAATGGGACCATACCAGCAGCTGTAAACAATAGAGTTTCATCGTGAGGAATTAATGATGAGGATTTTAAAATATTATGATCATTATCTTCAAAGTATTTTAAAAATTTATTTCTTATTTGGTCACTATTCATTTTCTTCGCTATCAACATATAGTTTATATTCAAGTAACTCATCTTCTGATAATCTTGATGGAGCATCCGTAAGTGGGTCTAATCCAGATTGTGTTTTAGGAAATGGTATTACATCTCGGATTGAATCAGCATTAACCATTTCTGCAATTAGTCTATCAATACCAATTGCAAAGCCAGCATGCTGAGGTGATCCATATGACAACGCTTCGATGAACCATCCAAATCGTGTATCTATTTCCTTTTCTGATAAACCCCAGTTTGACAATACCTCATTTTGAATTTTAGGATTGTTAATTCTTTGGGAACCTGAACCAAGCTCTACACCGTTAAGAACAAGATCGTAATGTAAAGCAATAGCTTTTTCTGGATTTTTTATAAACTCATCTGTGTCTTTAGGAGATGTAAATGGATGATGTGATGGTTGTAATACACCATTTTCATATTCAAAATAAGGAAAATCATCTATCCATACAAACTCATAGATAGTACTTTTATTTGATTTAAAAATTTGTCTTCTTATCATATCTAAAATAGGATTAGTTTCTAAGGTTTTACCAGATTGAAAAACTATCGTACTATTGGAATATTTTAATAATTCTTCTTTTTCTTTATTGTTTAGAATTTTAGCTAGTGGTCCAGTGATTTCTTTGTTATTGATTTTAAACCAACCTAAACCAGCACTACCTTCCTTCTTTACAATTTCATCTAAATTATCAATTTCAGATCTAGATAGTAATTTATCTACAACAAATCCACGAACTGAACCATTGTTTTCAATTGTTTCTTTAATAAACGATATTTCAGTATTATTAAATACTTCTGTAAAGTCACTGATGGTTTTATCAATTCTTAAATCAGGTTTGTCAGTTCCATATAATAATAATGATTCAGCATATGATATTTTTTTGAAAGGAGTATTAATTCGAATTGAATATACAGACTTTAATACATGCTTCATAGTTTTTTCAATAATATCTTGCACTATAGAAGGATCACCATTTGAAACTTCTAAATCTAACTGTGTAAATTCAGGCTGTCTATCCTTTCTTGAATCTTCATCACGGTAACATTTAGCAATTTGATAATAATTTTTTAAACCAGACAGCATAAACAATTGTTTATACATCTGAGGTGATTGGGGTAATGCGTAAAAATTACCAGGAGATTTTCTTGAGGGTACTATGAAGTCCTTTGCACCCTCAGGGGTTGATTTAATTAATGTTGGTGTATCTAACTCATCAATTTCAAGTTTGTTCATAACTTCTCTAATACTTTTAAATGTTTTAGATCTGGCTAATATATTTTTTTTCATTTCATTTCTTCTTATATCTAAATATCGATGTTTTAGTCTTATCTGTTCATCAACTTCAACACCATCTTCAATTTGAAAAGGCAAAACTTTACTTTCGGATAAAATTAGAAGATTAGTTAGTTCTATCTCGATAGAACCAAATTCTTCTTGTACATTAACATTCTTTTTATCCCGTTTAACTAATTTTCCAAATATTGATACATAATATTCATTTTTAATATCATCAAAGTCATCAGGTTTATTAGTTACTATTTGAACCTTTGATTCGTAATCTCTTAACTCAAAGAAAAGTAAACCGCCGTGATGTCTAATCGTATCAACCCAACCTCTTAAATCATCTATTTTTCCATTAGTTTTTAATTTATTAATATCTGAAATATTCATTGTTAATATAATTCCATTATTCTATCGACACCAAACGCTACTCCTACACCGTTAATATTATCGCCTCCTAATAGTTGAGATAGTTTGTCGTACTGACCACCTCCACCTAAAGCATCCTGACTTCCTTTACTATGTGTTGGTGTAATTTCAAATGTAAAATCGTTGTAATAATCAAGACCTCTAACTAAAAATTGATTTTCTCTGTACGGTATTTTTGCATCAGACATCATATTTATTAGATTTTTATAAATTGTACTTGAGTTATCTGATCTATATTCTGATAATTTTGGTGCTTTTTTTAATATTTGAATATCACTCTTAACTTTAGAATCAAGAATTCTTAAAGGATTGTTGGTTAATCTTTTTTTCGAATCTTCAGATAAACTATCTTTGTGTCCTTCTAAATATTTTACAAGTTCTTTATTATATAGTTTTCTATCATCGCTATTACCAATAGAATTAACTTCAAAAATTATTTCGATACCACTTGGAATACAAGACTCTAAAAAATCATTACTAAGTTGTAATATTGAAAATATTACTTTAACTGAATCTTGTTCGTATCCTAATGTCTCTGCACCAACTTGATGAAATTCTCTATATCTTCCTTTTTGTGGTCTTTCATAACGGAACATTTGGTCAGAATAATAATATTGTTTTTTAGATGTATATTTTTTATCTAAATGATGTCTTACAACACCTGCAGTACCTTCGGGTCTTAATACTAAATTCCTACCTTTTTTATCATTGAAAGTATACATTTGTTTACTAACAATATCGGTGTTTTCACCCACTGATCTAGAAAAAAGTTCTTCTTTTTCAATTGTAGGTAATTTTATATAATTAAATTCGTATTTTTTAGCAACGTTATGAAATGTATTAATAATCTCTAAGTATTTATTTGCCGAATTTCCTTCAAGTACCCTTGTACCCCTAACACCATCAATCATCTATAAATTCCTTTAAATAATTATTATAGTTCAGAATATTAGAGACAGTGTCACTATCACCATGACCAGGAAATACTTCTAATTCTTTATCAAATGATAAAAATACATTCTTAATTGAATTAATCATTTCCTGGTTGCTCCCACTAAATAGGTCTGTTCTACCAATACCCTGAGCAAAGACAAAATCACCAGTAAACACATATCCTAAATCATTAAATTCGTAAGAAATACTGCCTTTTGTATGGCCAGGATTTTTGTGTATATTTATATCTTCATATTCGAATGTGTCAATATCCAATAGAGGGCCTTTATATTCCTCTATAGAAAGCTCTGTGTTAGTAAATTGACTAAGTTGTTCTTGAGGATTTCTTGCTAAAAACTCATCTTCTAAATTAATATATATATTTCCATCGACCTTAGGTATGCCTAAAGCATGATCATAATGACCATGAGTAAGTAGATAACCACCAACTGATAAGTTGTTAGATTTTATATATTCAAGAGCTGGTTCTACATCAGGAGGAAGATCAACCACATAACAAATGTCTGAATTTTGTTTTGGTTTTACAACATAACAATTCGATGTTGTAAAACTAGTAAAAGTTTTAATACTACTCATAAATTAATCACCCTTACCTGGAAATACTCTTTTTACATCAAAAACGTTCTCTATTTCGTTTGCGTCCGAAATTATGGTTTCTAATTGGATATTATCACTTAACTCTACTTGAAATAGTAAAGATACAATTCTTTTGCTATTAGTAATTGATTTAGCAACAAGTATATTTCCACCATTATCAGAAATAGCTATCGTTGCATCTCTAAGCAGGTAAGGTCTATCAATTGCTTCAATTTCTATCCATACTATAGAACCTGTATGTGTATTTAACCCCCAACTAACATCAACTATTCTTTCTCCTTGTGAATTATCAATTCTTACATTTAAACAATCGGAACGGTGTATGGAGATTCCTTTGTTTATAGTTACGAATCCAAGGATATCATCACCAGGTACAGGTACACAACATCTAGCCATTCTTACTTTAATATCGTCATATCCTTCGACTAATATCTGTTGATCATTATCACTTGGAGTTTGATCTGGAGAAAATATGTCCTCTTCTTCTGATATTTCTTCTGGAAAAACGTATTTACGAATACGAGTTCCTATGTTTTTAATTTTTAATTTATTATTTCCTAGATTTAAATATAATGTTTCATAATTTGGATGTTTAAACTCATTTATTAAATGATTGAGAATATCTTCCTTATTAGAAAAATTTAATATATCTTCATTCTCGTCTAACCAAGTATTCAGAAGTTGTTTTCCTTTTTGTATATCTTCATCTTTCATCTGTTTCTGATGCCATTGTTTAATTTTAGATCTAGCTCTTGTAGTCTTAACAAAACTTAACCAATCCCTGCTTGGACCTTTTTCAGAATCTTTAGTTGTTAATATTTCAACCGTATCACCAGTTTTTAATAATGTTCCTAAGTTAACTAGTTTTCCATTAATTTTTGCACCAATTAATTTCTCACCTACTTGTGTATGAACAGCAAAAGCAAAATCTACAGGTGTAGCTCCTGTTGGTAGAGTAATAACATCACCATTAGGTGTTAAACAAAACAACTCCTGTTCATACAAATCTAATTTCATATGTGATAAAAATTCATTAGGTTCTGGATATTCCTCAGATATACTGTTTAAATCATTTGTCCATTCCTGAAGATCGTTCTTGGGATTTTCTTTATATTTCCAATGTGATGCAACACCAAATTCTGCTCTGTAATGCATGTCGCGAGTTCTTATTTGAATTTCCATTCTTTGCCCTTCAGAAGTTAATACTGTTGTGTGAAGACTTTGATATAGGTTAAATTTTGGCATTGATATAAAATCTTTAAATCTACCAAGTACAGGTTGAAAATTAGCATGAATTAGTCCAAGAATTGTATAACAATTTTTAACGTCATCTGTAAGTATACGTATACCAACTAAGTCATTTATTTCATTAAATGACATACCACTATTAATTATTTTCTTATATATTGAATAATTATGTTTTGGTCTTCCAACAACTTCAGCTGATATTGAATTATCCGACAATAATTTTTCAATTATTTTAATTGATTCATTTATATTTTTATCTCTATTAGGTGCAGATTTTAATATTAAATTATTAATTTCTTCATTCTGATTTTTAAATAATATCTTAAATGAAACATCTTCTAACCTATGTTTTATATTTTGAAGACCAAGTCTGTGAGCAAGAGGAGCATACACATATAAGGTTTCTTGTGCAATTTTTTCTTTTTTCCAATCATTTAAATATTCTATTGTCTCTATATTATGTAATCTATCTGCTAATTTTAATATCAGAACTCTTATATCTTTAGACATAGCTATAACCATTTTTCTTATTGCGTCTGCCTTTGCTTCTTCCTTAGAGTTGTAATTAATTTTGTCAAGCTTTGTTACACCGTCAACTATATCTGCAATTTCTAAACCAAATTCTTTTTTTATTTGATCATAAGTTATATCTGTATCTTCAATTAAATCATGCAAAATAGCTGATGTAATAGTTTCTAAATCCATACTTAAATTTGAAAGATATATAGCCACATTTAAGGGATGAGTAATATATGGCTCACCAGAGTGTCTTGTTTGTTCCTTATGACCTGTTGATGCTAATTCGAATGCTTTTTTTAAGACTTTTTTGTCATCATTTGAATAATTATTTATTAGTTCTTTAAATAAACTTTCCACATATTTTGTTGAAGTTTCGTTCATTATTTAATGGTAGTAAGATTTTTAACTTTTAATTATTTTAGATAAAAATGGAATAGTTACAAAAATTGAACTATATGTACCTGATAATATTCCAATAAATAAAGGTAAAGCAAAATCAGTTAAAGCTCCAGATAAACCTAAAAAGTTGCCTATAAATAAGATAGAAGCTATCGGTATAACAGATGTAATAGATGTGTTAATACTTCTCATCAAAACTTCATTAAATGTTGTATTCAGATTTTCAACACTAAGGGTGTTTTGTTTTTTTAACTTATTTGAATCATTAAGTTTATCAAATAATATAACAGTATCGTAAAGTGAATACCCAAGAATAGTTAATAAAGCAATAACTGTTGACGGAGTAATCTCAAAATTTAGTATTAAATAAAATGATAAACACAACATTAAATCATGTATCAATGCTAATAAAGCTATTAAAGAAAATTTAAATTCATATCTATATGTAATTAATAAAACAATGAACGTTAAGAAAATAAATAAAGCTCTTAAACCTTTTTGAGTGATTTCTTCACCAAATGTAGGTCCAACTCTTTGAAATTCTATTTCGTTATCAGGAATATTAAATTTAGAAGATAAGTAATTTAAAAATTCTGCTTCTTTATCTGATGTGGCTTCAGTTGCCCTGAAAATGATTGTATTTGAGTTTTCAAAATTTTGGTATCGAGACACTTCCAGTATTTTATTATTCATAACATCGTTAATGTCTTCTGTATTATATTTTGTATCAAGTTGGTATGTAGTTCCTCCAGTGAAATCCACTGATAAATTTAAATTTAATACATTGGTTAGTGCAAGAACTAATATCGTTACAAATACAATTATTTCTATAACAAATATTTTATATAATAGACTGGCTTTATCATAAAAATTTACTTTTGTATTTCCTAAAAATAACTTTTTAAACATTATCAAGATCCTTTAATTTAATTGGAAAACAAAGTCGAGGGTTAGAAGTTATGTTAGAAATAAGTGGAACAGAGTTTCTCGTATATAACCGTGTAAACATTAAATCAAACGTAGTTGCTAATCCTAATGCAAGTGCGAAACCTCTAATAGGTCCGATAGCAAGAATGTATAGTAAAACAGCAGCTGATATTGATACAAAATCAGCAATCAATATTGTTTTCCATGCATCATCAACTGCTTTATTAGCAGCAAAACCAAATGATCGTCCAATTTTTAGTTCATCTTTAAATTTTTCGAATGTAACAATATAGGAATCTGCTGCTAATCCAATAGAAACAATTGCTCCAGCTATACCAGCTAGTGTTAATGTATATCCCTGATATTTACTTAATAAAGATATTATGGAATAAAACAATATTCCAAATGATGCCAATCCAAATATAGCAACCGCACCAAGAAGTCTATAATATAAAAATAAAAATATAGATACTATTAATAATCCAACTATTCCAGCTTGTAATCCTAGGTTTAATGTATTCTCACCAAGTGTTGCAGATACTTTTTGTATTGAAGATCTTTCAAATGCAACGGGTAATGCACCGTACCTCAATATTACTGCTAAATTGTTAGCCGACTCTCCTCCATCAGCATTTCCCATAGAAATTGCAGCATTACCTCCTGTAATGCCGATACTTGGATCTACATCAAATGCTATACCTGGAGCAGATACAACTTCACCATCTAGTACAATTGCAAGCTTTCTTTGTTCTCCTTGTTTTGATGCAAGGTATTTAGTTAAATCTGTAAATTTTGATTCCGATTCAGATTTAAGTTCTAAAGATACAATCCATTCATTTTCTGGAAAAACTGCTATTGCATCTGAAATATCATTACCCGTTAACTCAGCTGGACCTAATTCATATATAACTGGAAATCCACTGTTAACACCAAGTAGATATGAAACATTATAGGGATTGTCAATGATGCTTAAACCCATGATTTCATCGACACCATCTGCAACAAGTTTTATTGGATTGTCTGGATCGTCTTCATTGGATAAATATTCAAAAGCGGGAGAAAAACCTGTATTCAAAGAAGATTCAAGTACTGGCCTGAAAGTAAGTAAGCCTGTAGTACCGAGTGCTTCAATTGCTCTATTTTGATCAGTTACACCCGGTAATTGTACTAAAACTGAATTATCACCACTAATAGATATTTCGGGTTCTTGTACATCACCAAAAGCTTCGATTCTTGTTCTCATAATTTCTACAGCTTGTTCAATTAACTCCGGGTCTGTATCTTTTGGAGCAGTTAAAATTACAGATATACCTCCTTGTAAGTCCAACCCTAACTTTGGTTCAATTTCATAAGTTTGAATGTAATAAAATAATGAGAATGAAATAATTGGAAGAATTAATAATTTATATATATTTTTCATAATTTATTTTGTATATAATTTTTATTAATTATAATTTCGCCTTTTTTTAAAACTAATGTTATATCATTAGAATTAATGTTAGTAACTCTTCCATAAATACCAGATTCAGTAACTACATTATCACCAATTTTTAATTCGTTTATTAATTCTTTATGTTTATTGTTCCTTCTCCGTTGTGGCATATATAAAAATAAATAAAAAACAACAAATATTGCTAATAGAGGTAACAATGTAACTAATTCATTCATTCTGATATTTCACTTTAAATTTATTAAAATTTGATTCTAATATACTTTTTCTAGCTTCATCAAGGATAGTCTCAGTTTGTATTAAGTTATGTACTGTTAAATAAAGCCATGCTGAAGTGTTTTCTGTTTGTATTAAGTGCCTTAAAAAAGCTTTTGAATAGTTTTGACATGTAAAACAAATACACAAATTACTTATAGGATTAGGATCGTTTTTATATTTTTCGTTTTTAATATTTATATAACCATTGCCTACAATTAATTTTCCATGTCTAGCTAACCTAGCAGGCCAAACACAATCAAATAAGTCAATTCCTTCTTCTATTAAGTCTATTAATCCTTGTGTGTCACCAAGACCCATTACGTATTTTGGCTTGTCATCAGGTAATAATTCACTCGTGTATTTAACTATTTCTTTTCTTTGTTCGGAACTTTCACCTATAGCTAAACCACCTATTGCATATCCATCATAATTTTGCTCTACCATATATCTTGCTGATAATTCACGTAAATCTTTATGAAGACCTCCTTGAATAATTCCAAATAAAGATTGTTTCTTATTTTTATGTGCTTTAATGGTTCTGCTACCCCAATCACGAGTAAGATTAATTGCTTCTATTTGTTTTTCTTTTACGTCATCTATGTCGATTAAACAGTCAAAAATCATGGCTATGTCACTACCTAAATTATTTTGTGTTTTAATAGATAATTCAGGAGTCATCTCAAATGAAGATCCATCATAAACGTTTTTAAAAATAACACCATTATTGTTAATTTTAGTTGGTAAGGACCATGCTTGAAAACCACCAGAGTCTGTAAGGATAACTTTATCCCAATTCATAAATTTATGTATACCACCTAATTCTTTTATAATTTTTGATCCTGGACGTAAATGTAGATGGTATGTATTAGCTAGCAAAATATTTGTATTTATTAAATAAGAATGAGGTGTTGATTTAATTACACCTCTTGTAGCTACAGGCATAAAGGTAGGAGTGTTTATGTTTTTGTTGTTTACACTTAATACGGAAGCTCTTGCATTTCCATCATTTTTTATAATATTTAATATTAAGTTACTCATATAATTTTAAATAATACAGCATCGCCAAAACTTAAAAATTTTAATTTTCTTTTTTGTGCATAGATATAAAGTTCTCTCCATTTAATGCCATATATTGTTAAAACAATTGATAGAAGAGTACTTTTAGGAGCGTGAAAGTTCGTAATTAAAAAATTAGTTATTTTAAATTTAAATCCTGGTTTTATGAATAACTCTGTAATACCATAATATTTTCCTGTAAGTGCAATTGTTTCTAATACTCTAAGGACTGTGGTTCCAACAGCAACGATTGAATAACCATTTTTTTTAAGCTTCAATAAATCAATATATTCTTTCTTAGACATTGAATAATTTTCACTATGGATTATATAATCTTCAACAAATTCTGTATTAATAGGTTTAAAAGTACCTAAACCTATATCTAAATTTACAAACTTAATAACTACTCCAGATTTTTTAAGTTTTTCTATCATTTTATTATCAAAATGTAAGCCTGCGGTTGAAGCAGCTAAAGAAAATCCACCTTTACTAAATTCAGTAATGTAGTTTTTGTATTTTGATGGGATATCTTCTATGTAAGGTGGTAAAGGTGTGGTTCCAAATCGTTCAATAATGTAATCAATTTCTAAACTAGTTTCTATAGTAAAGCTAATATCATTCTTATCTATTAAGGTAAAGGTAAAAATATCTGTGGTAATTGAATCGCCTATATTTTTTGATCCATTATATCTTAATAAACATTCACAAACATTAGAGGAAACTTTATTAAGTATAAATATTTCAATCTTTCCTCTAGTTTGACTTTTGAATGTCTTAATTCTCACATCTTGAACCTTACTTTTATTAAGAACTAATACTGTTTTACTAGGCAGGATTGACAATAATTTTTTAAACTTAATTATTTTATGATTGTCTGCTATTAAAATTTTTGAATTTTTTGGTTTTTTGTATCTTGTTTGAGCAATGCTTTTTTTATCAAGATGATAATTTAACTCATTAGTCTTTGTTTTAGTCAATTATTTATTAAGTAGTTTTATAAATAAATCATATGACATTGAAACAACTTCTGGTAGACCATCATTAGTTCTTCTTTTATTGTCGCCTTTTCTTTTCAATTTTTTCCAAAATAATACAGTATTAATATTTCCTGATTTTTCAATAGCTTTATCTAAAGATTGATGAAGATTCAAGTTTTGTCTTGATTTAGCTTCTATAAAGTATTCTTCTTCTTCAGTAAATAATTGAATGTCACCTAAATCATTCGAACCACCTTCGGCAAATCTTTGTGAGCGAAATTTTTCATATTTATTTAGACGATTTACAATATTTGTTTCGTAATTTGTACCCTGTTTTTTTGCTTTGTTAACCATTTATTAATTTTAACAATTTTTATATTCTTAATGCAGTATCTAAAATTTTATCGTCAATATCAAAATTTGAATATACGTCCTGAACGTCATCAAGGTCTTCTAAAGTTTCAATCAATTTTGTAACTTCTTTAAACATATTTATATCGAGCATTACTGAAGATTCAGGTATATATGCTATTTCTGAATTTGTAGGTTTCAAATTATTTTCTTTAAATATTTGATCTACTTTTTTAAAATCTGAAGGATCAAATTCTAAGTTTAATGAATTATTAATTTCATTTATGTCGAGACAATTGTTATCAATTGCGAGATTTATTAAGTTATCTGATGATTCATCAAATTGAAATAAAGCTTTTCTATTAAATAAGTAATTTACACTTCCGGGAGTTCCTGTTCGTCCATTATTTTTATTAAAAGCTGCTTTTATATCAGATGATGTTCTATTTTTATTATCAGTTAAACATTCAACTAATATTGCAACTCCATGTGGTCCGTAACCTTCGTAATATACTTCAATATATTTTTTATCATCGTTATCGCCGCTTAATCTTTTTAAAGCTTTTTCAATATTATCATTTGGTACTGAATTTGATTTAGCTTTGGATATTGCTTGATAAAGAGATGCGTTATTATTTGGATCAGTTCCACCATTTTTAGCAGCGACTTCAATCCCTCTAATTAGTTTTGCAAAAAGTTTCCCTCTTTTTGCATCATTTGCACCCTTCTTCCTTTTTATTGTTGACCATTTAGAATGCCCTGACATTATTTCCCTTTACAATAAAATTTTCCAACCAGTTTAAATAATTTTCATCATTTGTTAGTTCTGGATGAAATGTTAATCCTACAATGTTATTTTCTTTTATACCTACAATTTCTTCATCAAATGATGCTATATTTTCAGTATTGCTTCCAGTAGATATAATTTTTGGAGCTCTTATAAAACAATACATTTGTGTGTTCTTATTAAAATTTACTAAACCCTCAAATGATTGATTTTGTCTTCCATATGCATTACGTTCGACTATGCAATTCAATAATCCAAGAGATACATTTCCATCAATTACATCCTTAGCTAATAAAATAAGTCCTGCGCATGTGCCTAATGTAGGTATTCCACTTTTTATAACATTATTAATTTCTTTAAATAATTCATTATTACGTTGTATCTTAATCATTGAAGTTGACTCACCACCAGGAAGAATTAATGAATCAATATTTATTAAATCTTTTTTATCTTTTATTAGAATATGATCTCTGCCTATTAAATGTAAGCTTTTTTGATGATCAATAAAACTACCTTGTAACGCAAGAATACCAGTAGACATTACCAACCTCTTTTTGCTAGTTTCTCCGCTTCATCTAGATCATCTATGTTAATTCCAACCATAGGTTCCCCTAAATTCTTAGATACTTCAACTATTTTTGAAGGATTTTCATAATTTGTAGTAGCTATAACTATTGCTTCAGCGCGTTCAGATGGATCTCCACTTTTGAAAATACCTGATCCAACAAAAACTCCATCACATCCTAATTGCATCATTAAAGCAGCGTCAGCTGGCGTTGCAATACCACCAGCAGCAAAGTTTACAACTGGAAGTTTTTTTTCTTTTTTAATTTCTTTAACTACTTCATATGGGGCTGAAAATTCTTTTGCTAGAGACATTAGTTGGTTTTTATCACATGAAATAATCTTATTTATACCTTCTGTAATACTTCTCATATGTTTTACAGCTTCAATTACATTTCCAGTTCCTGCTTCGCCCTTAGTTCGTATCATTGCTGCTCCTTCAGCAATCCTTCTACAAGCTTCACCAATATTTGTTGCTCCATTAACAAACGGTGTTTTTATATCATGCTTATCAATATGATTTTTATCATCAGCTGGAGTTAAAACTTCACTTTCATCAATAAAATCTACTCCTAACTCTTCTAACATTTGAGCTTCTACAAAATGTCCAATTCTTGATTTTGCCATTACCGGAATTGTAACTGTATTCATAATCTGTTGAATCATTTCAACAGATGACATTCTTGCTACCCCTCCTTCAGCTCTAATATCAGCAGGTACTCTCTCTAAGGCCATAACTGCTGCCGCACCAGATTTTTCTGCAATTAATGCCTGCTCAGCATTAACAACATCCATAATTACGCCGCCTTTAAGCATTTCTGCTAAACCTTTTTTTATTTTTAAAGTAGATTGAATTTTCATATCTTAATAATAACTAATAATCCATATAGATAGAAACCCATTTATTAATTAACTTATCTATATCATATTTCTTGATATGTTTATATTGTTTTAACCATTGATTACGTAAATTATTATTAGAACAATAATTTATCACAGCTTCTAATGATGTAATATCATTATTTTTAAAATATAATGCTGAATCACCCATAATCTCTTTAAAAGTTTTTATATTAGAAGCTATTAACAAATTTCCGCTGTTTACTGCTTCAATTAAAGTAATACCAAAACTTTCATTTGATGTATTTAATGCAAGATAATAGGAAGTATTTTCTAATATTTTATTTTTATCATCATCATTAGGATTAATAAAATATTTAACATTTTTATTTTTACCCATTTTATTACTAATTGCTATAAAGTTATAAAGGCCATTTATCATTTGATTATTAGCAAGTTTTTCATACAATCTTATATTCTTCCTATTCTCCCTCCTTCCAATAAACAACAAATTATAAGAATGTGAAAATGTTGCTTTAGGGTTTATTTTTATACCATTATTAATAATGTAAGATTTCTTAGATAACGTATAGGCATTTTTTAATGCTTCATTACTCACTGCTGTTGATATAACCTTTTGTGAAGTAAAAAGAAAAAGTATTTCTTGTAAAAGCAAGTAAAACTTATTTAATGAAGCATGATGAGTTACAATTGTTTTTTTTGATGTGTTATATCTCCATATAAATAATGGTATAAAAGGTTCATGTATGTGAACTATATCTGCCCATCTAATGGCTTCTTTAAGTACTTTTCTATTAGGTAAAAGTGTTACTGGGGCTATTGATTTATTAAATGGTAGATTAATAGCATTTCCTAAATTAAAATTATCAGAATTTGGTGAACAAATTTTTGTCTGAAAATTATGATTATTTAGTTCTTTAGACAATAATTTAATTTGATTCTGTACACCTCCATGTTTTTTTATATCATAAGCTGTTAAAAACAATATTTTTTTAATATTCATGTGACCATACAGGTTGAATAGAATGCCATTGATTAGGTGATAAAGAAATAAGTTTTTCAAATGATTTTGATAGTGTTTTTAGTCCTTGCTGTATGCTTATAGATTCATTTTCAAAAAAAGGAACTAGGAATGGCTTTTCAAATATTAAAGTGTATTTACCATTAATCTTTAAAAATGTTGTTGGCACTATGGGTAACTGCGTTTTTAATGATAACGCTACTGGGCCTTTTGGAAATGCAGCTAAATTTCCAAAAAACTCTGTTCCAACGCCAGTTTTATTTATACTTCTTTCAGATAGTAGGCATACATGTTTACCATTTTCTAATTTATCAACAATAGTGTCGAATGAATTTTGTCCTTTACCTCCAATAATTATTTCGCATCCTAAATCTTCTCTTAATTTTTTGAACCATGTTAAAACATATTCATTACTTAGAGGTTCTGCAACAGCTAAAAGATCTAAATTAATACTTTTTCCTACTGGTATAGCCATTTCCCAATTACCAAGGTGAGGTAGTGCAAAAATTGCACCCTGATCTTTAATTTTATTAATATACCCTTCATTAACAATATTTACTTTATTTAATATATTATTTTCAAAGTTTTTTTTAGTTAGCCAAAGTATTTCGATCCAATACTTTACGTAATTTATTTTCACTAACAATGGGTTGTATTTAATAGTTGAATACTTATTTAAAACTTTGGATCTTTTATAAAGTTTAAGACTATTTCTAAATGAAAATAGAAAATAAAGAAAACCTATTGGATAGCTAAAAATTAATAAGAGATTTAAATTTATCATTTTAAATATATTGTGAAAGAATTTAATTAATTTATATTGTAAATATTTCATTATATGTTCTTATAAAGTTTATAAAATCTTTGTAATACTGTTATCCAAGTTAAGCAACAAAAAATATACACATATAAAAAAGAGAATTCAAAATACATATATAATACAGCGAATATTACTCTCTCAGGTCTTGGTGTAATTCCTATTTTATTATTGATATCTAAAGATTCTCCTTTTGCTCGTAAATAAGGAATTAAACCAGATGCAGTAACAATCGAGATAACAGTAAATAATTGTATATCGTTATTTACATAATTAATACAAATAACTGACCAAATAATTAATTCGCCAATCCTATCAATAGTAGAATCTAGCAATGCACCTTTTTGAGATTCGATATTTAAAGTTCTCGCTAAAGGACCATCTAGTCCATCAATAGCACTACCAAGAAATATAAATATTACTCCGTACAATCTATTAACAGTAAAAAAACAATATGAACCCATAATAATTGTCAATAAGCCGACAAATGATAAAACATTTGGTTTGATCTTAAAAAAAATACAAACTTTTATAAATGGTATAGCAAATTTTTCAGAATATTCTTTTAAATACTTTTCAAGCATTTATTACTTCTTCTGTATAAACATCAGAAATAATTTCTTTAGTGTATGCATCAAATTCTATAATTGACTTTTGTGTAGGTGGGTTGTTGTGATCATAAACAATAACTGTCCAAACTGGTTTTAAAAGTTTGAAATTAAATACAAAACTAAAGGTTAGAGCTATAGAATAATAACCTATTGAATGTGGTAAGTAAGCACTTACATATTCAATTATTTCTGATTGCTTAATTGTCATATTGTTTTCTATAAATTTAGTGAAAATAGAAAGAATAAACAAAAGTATTGATGCAGGGTATAAATTAATCCAAGAAAAATAATTTGAAATTAAAATTGTTAATAGTGATAAAAATATAAAAATATAAAAGTATCTATTTCTAATTATTGGATTCGGAATCTTATAACTTCCTACGGCAAGTGAATTAAGATCATCAGGAACTAGTTGTTTTTCAGCATCGTCGATATCTATGTTTATTCCGTCTTTCATTTAAGTATAAATTTTGGTTTTTTTAACATTTTATTTATTACTTTGATGCCTTCTTTAATTTCAATATCTTTTTTGTTATTACCATCAATATGGTTTATTGCTAACGTGTTATTTTTACTATCATTTTCTCCAATAATTAATGTGATTGGTATTTTAAGTTTTTTTGACTCGTGTAATTTTTCTCCTAAACGAATGTTTCTATCATCTATATTTAATCTATAATTTTTAAGCTTTTTAAGGATTGTTATAAGATATTCATCTACATTTCCTACTGTTAAAATATTGATTTGAGTTGGTGCCAGCCAACCAGGAAATTCTCCTGCATAATGTTCTGTAAGTATCCCAGTAAATCTTTCTAATGAGCCTAAAAGTGCACGATGTATCATAACTGGTCTTACTTTTTTGTTATCTGAATTAACATACTCAAGAGAAAAATTGTCAGGTTGTGCAAAGTCAATTTGGATTGTAGTAAGTTGCCATCTCCTACCTATTGCGTCCTTGATGTGTAAATCTATTTTAGGACCGTAAAAGGCGCCTTCCCCTTGTGCAATTCTATATGAAATATTTTGTTCATTTAATGAACGTTCTAAACTTTCAGTTGCAATTTCCCAGTCATCATCTTTACCAATGGAATCTACTGGGCGTGTTGATAAGTCAGCTTCTATTTCCTCAAAACCAAAACAATTTAATAATTTAATAGAGAATTTTAACAAATTTAATATTTCTTCATTTAAATTTTTTGTAGTAGTAAATATATGTGCATCATCTTGAGTAAAACCTCTAGCTCTTAACAGTCCATGTAATACACCTGTTTTCTCCATTCTGTAAACAGAACCCAATTCAAAATATCTAATAGGTAAGTCTCTATAAGATCTTATATCATTCTTATATACAAGAATATGAAAAGGGCAGTTCATTGGTTTTAAATAATATTTTTCATCTGTATCTTTTGTAGTTAAAGGTGGATACATTCCTTCTTTATAATGGGATAAATGACCGGAAGTTTCCCAAAGTACAGATTTTCCTATATGTGGTGTATTTACAAAATTATATCCATTGTTTATATGAGCTTCTTTACTAAATTTTTCTATTTCATCTCTTAATCTGGAACCATTAGGTTGCCATAAAAATTGACCAGGACCTAATTCATCAGCAGTTGTAAATAATTTTAGTTCTCTACCAAGTTTTCGATGATCTCGTTTCTCTGCTTCATCTTGTCTCTTTAGATAAGACATTAATTCATCCTTTGTGAACCATGAAGTACCATATATTCTTTGAAGCTGTGGATTTGTTTCTATACCTCTCCAATACGCACCGGCTACTTTTGTTAATTTAAAATGTTTGAGATAGCTAGTATTAGGGATATGTGGACCCTTGCATAAATCATTAAAGTTATTATTACTATATACTGACACACGATTTCCTTCAGCGCCCTCTTCTTTATCAGCTGTATTTATTAATTCTTGTTTAAATTTTTGATTACTGAATAAAGTGATAGCGTTTTTATCTTCCATATATTCTTTTATAAACTTTTGTTTTTCTTTTACAATTTTTTTCATTTCATCTTCAATTTTTAATAAATCATTTTCATTGATGTTGTCTTCAAATAAAAAATCATAATAAAAACCATCTTCAATTGAAGGTCCAACACCATATTGTGTTTTTGGATAAAGATTAAGTACAGCTTGTGCAAGTATATGTGCTGATGAATGTCTTAATACTTCTAATGAAGTTTGATCATTTTTTGTATAAATTTTGCATTTAACGTCGTCATCTATAATTGCACTAAGATCATTTAAGATACCATTAATTTCAATACATATAGCATCTTGACTTAAAGACCTACTAATATCTGATGCTAATTCGTGCCCCGTAATTGGTTTATCATATTTTCTTACAGAGTTATCATGTAATGTAATATTTATACTCATTTATTAATTCTAATTAATATTCCTATCTATTTATATAGTAAGAGAATTTGTAAATAATATGTTTAAATTAGTACATGAAGAAAAGCATAGATATCAAACTTAATGGTAAATTTATTGATGTTAAATTTAATAAAGAACTAAAAAATCATTTCATTTATTTAAGATTTGAAATTATAAACCCTTATCAAATGAGTTGTATATCTTTTAAAATTATAAACACAAACGAATTAGAGATAAGCTCAACAGATATAAGAAATATAAATATTCACACTTTGATAAAAAGATCATTAAAATCAATTAACTCCTATAGGGAAATAGATGTTAATGAATTTAATAAAAATACAAAAAATCTATATAAAACTTTATTAAATCAAAAAAATTACATTAAAGAAATACGTACTAGAAAAATAAAAGATAGAAATAAATTTCTTGCGATTTATTCATACCTATATCAAAAAGAATCAAGGAACTATGGTGATAACGTAAGTAAGAAACTTGCTAAAAATTTAAATTATACAGAAAATTATATTAAAAATTTAACTAAAGAAGCATTTAATAAAAATTATCTTATAAATAATACTAAAGGAATCTCTGGAGGAAATCTATCGGCTAAAACAGTAAAGATACTTAATTCTCTTTAATTTCGATACTTTCAATAACTACATCTTGAACTGGTTTATCACCTAGGCCAGTTTCAACCGTTGCAATTTTATCTATAACATCTAACCCATCAATAACAAAACCGAATATTGTATATTGGTATGGGAGTGGGTAATCAACATGCATAATAAAAAATTGGCTTCCGTTTGTATCAGGACCGGCATTAGCCATAGCTACTATGCCTTTTTTATATTCTCTCTGATTGTTTAACTCATCTTCAAATTTATATCCTGGATATTTTCCCATTTCACCATGACCAGTACCACTAGGATCACCGCCTTGAATCATAAAACCTGATATCACTCTGTGGAAAATTACATTATCATAATATCCATCACGTGATAAATTTACAAAGTTATTAACTGTTAAAGGTGCGTCTTGAGTATAAAACTCTACGGTCATATCTCCCATGTTTGTTTTAATTACAGCAGAATAATTTATAGATAAATCAATATTCATTACAGGCATTGATGCGTAAACTTTTTTGTCCGACACTGTATCTCCTTCTTGTTCAATAGTATTTAATATTACACTATCGTTGGAAGTATCAGATTGGGAAGTACAGGAAATACATAAAATTAAATATAGAAATATTCTTTTTTTCATTTATTTTGTAAATTTGTAAGACGCACAGATGATTTAGCACATAATTTATTATTATTAAATATTTCTGCTTCCCACAACTGAGATCTTTTTCCTAACTTGATTGGTTTAGCTTTTAAAGTTAGGATACCTCCAGTTGCACTAGAAATAAAATCTGTATTATTGTTTACACCGGCCCACATCGCTTTTTCATTTATTGTTGCAGCATATGAAATTGCTGATTCAGCCATTGATGAATATACTCCCCCGTGAACTAATCCAAAAGGTTGTAGATGGTTTTTGTTTATTTTAATTTCTGTCTCTACGTAGTTCTTTTCAATTTTCACTATTTTATGTCCTATTAAACCATCAAATGAATCTGGTAAGAATTCTTTTATATTCATTAATTCTTCATATTTATCGGTATTCATTAAAAACCTTTACTAATCTTTTTTCACCATTTCCTAATAAAAACCACCATATACCAGTTATCAAAGTTAAAAAAGTAATAAAAAGTATAAAAAATACATAATTTTTACTAAAACCATCATTAATTAATTGAATTATTGAATAAATATAGGAAGATATGCCAAAAAACGTAATAAATATAGTTACAAAACCGAACCAACTAAAGTTCTTACCTATTGAAGTTACAACTATTTTCTTGTCATAAATAGGAAAAAAATATGTATTTTCTAACTTATGAGCGATTAAAATATCTTGACCATTAATCTTATTAATTTTTTCTTCAATAAATTGACTGTAATTCCTAGAAAATATCAAATAATGTGCATGAAAAGATAAGATAACAGATCCAAAAAGTGAAATTATTGGAATAACTGCAAAAGCATTACGATTTGTAAAACTAAAATAGTAAAAAATTGAAGTAATCATAAATAGAAAACGTATATCAATTAAAAATTGATGATGATAATATTTATTCATTCCTCTAATTCTTGATAATTGATTATTTAGAATATTTATTTCATTCATTTGTTAAAGTTTATATATATTATGTTTAAATCAAAATATACTATTGCTGTAATTTTATTACTTATTTTATTATCTATATCTAATATCTTTTCTATTGTTTATGTTGAGTATAGCTCTGTTTCTTTAGTTGAATTTAGAGAACATAGAATTGAATGTGGTCCACTATTAGATATATTACAAAATAATATTGATTATTCAGTAGATTCTAAACTTAGTATGAATAGATTAAGTTGTAAACAAATTGCTATTGTAACTTTAATGTCTTCTATTGCTTCAATTCTTTTTTTGCTTCTTGTATTACTTATACTAATAAAAGTTATTAAAAATAGAACTGAGGCTGAGGATCTTTCAGATTTATTAAAAATTCTAAAAAAAAGAAATCAAAAAAATATTTTATGAAAATGAAAATTGGAGTATTTGTACCGCAAGGATGGAGAATGGATTTAAATAATTTAAGTCCGAATGAAGAATGGAATACTATTAAAATTTCTACATTAAATATTGAAAAACTTGGATATGAATCAATATGGGTATATGACCATTTTCATACAGTTCCTTCTCCAAGTATACAACCAACATATGAATGCTGGACATTAATGGCTGCATTGTCACAAATAACTTCCAAGATTAGATTAGGTCAAATGTGTACATGTAATTCATATCGTAATCCCGCATACCTTACAAAAGTTGCATCTAATATTGATGTTATTTCAAACGGAAGATTAGAGTTCGCAATTGGTGCTGGTTGGTATGATCAAGAATATAAAGCATACGGATATGAGTATCCTTCTGATGGTAAAAGATTAGAAATGTTAGAAGAAGCATTATCAATATATATAGAAATGATGACTAACGAAAGAGCAACGTATAATGGAAAATATTATAATATTTTTGAAGCTATTAATGAACCTAAACCTATACAAAAACCTTACCCTCCATTATGGGTTTGTGGAGGAGGAGAAAAAGTAACTTTAAAACTACTAGCAAAATATGGTAACTATGGTAATTGGGACGTTGATCATGAAGGATTTAAAAATAAATCACAAATTCTTATAGATCATTGTGAAAAAGAAAATAGAGATTTTAATTCGATAATAAGATCATTGCATTCAAATGTAATAATCGGAGAAAATGTAAAAGATTTAAATTATAAAATTAAAA
>CAZKFE010000003.1:0-6036 GCA_964551955.1 uncultured Candidatus Actinomarina sp.
TAGGAGAAGCATTATTTAACGAGGCAATTAGAAAATATCCACCAGTACCATTTTCTCCAAGATATGTTGTAAGAGACACAGAAGTAGAAGGCTATGAATTGGAAGCAGGGACATACGTAGCTGTAGGACCTCTAGTCTTGCACAACGACACAAGATATTGGGATAATCCAGAAATATTTTCTCCTCTGAGGTTTGAAGACCCAACTTATCAAAATGAAGCATATTTTCCTTTTTCTGGGGGAGCACATACATGTATAGGTAAATTTTTTGCAAGCTACATATTTAAGAATGTTGTGTATAAATTAGTAGATAACTTTGATAGCATTACTTCTAAAGAAGAGCTAAATATTAATCCTTCACCAATTCCACACCCTCGTTCAGATGTCAAAATCTATATAAAATAGTCTTTTTTACTAAAAGTTCGCGAAAAAAACTACTTAAAATTTCTTGATTAGAAACAATTTTAA
The DNA here is from genome assembly GCA_964551955.1 of uncultured Candidatus Actinomarina sp. Lineage (GTDB taxonomy): Bacteria > Actinomycetota > Acidimicrobiia > Actinomarinales > Actinomarinaceae > Actinomarina. Next base: position 468 of record CAZKFE010000003.1, read on the forward strand.
GGGTAAATTAGTTAAACACTATTGAAAAAGAAGTCGCAAGACCGAAAATGAAATAGAATAGAAAATCCCGAAGGGTCGCAAGATCAATCGGGATTTTTGCTTTTAATCTTTAAACAATACAAAAAGACTCCCTGGTGGCTGTAATTTTTGTTTAATCACACCTTGTTTCAGTGGTTCAAGGCACGAAAGGAAGTCCTAATTAATATTTTAGTAAGTAACTTCTTGAGAATCTTTTTATAATTATATATATGACATACAAAAGCCTAATTTCATTGCTTTTATCATTTATCCTTGTAGCTTGTGGCGATAATTCAACTCAAAGTGAGACCCAGATACAAGAAACTCAAAGTGAGACCCAGATACAAGAAACTCAAAGTGAGACCCAGATACAAGAAACTCAAAGTGAGACCCAGATACAAGACATGGAAGATCAACAACCACAAAATAATAACAATCCTTTTGTTGATCCAAATTATGCTGACTGCTTAATAAATGAATTTGGAGAAGAACGTTATAAACAGTTACAAAACGAAAGGCCTACTTCGGAAGAAGAACAAAGAATAGCTAATTGTATGGGACCTTCTGGACAAGGCCCACAAGGACAAGGTCAAGGCCCACAAGGACAAGATCAAGGCTCACAAGGACAAGATCAAGGCTCACAAGATAACGAAGAGTCACCAGAAGAAAAAATACAAAAAGCTATTGGCATTATTCAAAATGCAACACAAGAAGTTTTAGACTGTATCTCTATTTATTTTGGTGGAGAAGTTTATAAAAAAGTTGTTGAAGACCTTGAACCAGACGAGTTTGAAGCTGGGATTGTTATTAACTGTAGGGAAGACCCTGGAGGATCGATAGAAGAAGCTGGAGGATCTTCTGAAGGAAACATTTCTGAGGGAGAAAATGCGTCTGCAGAACAAGGCGGTTCACCAGAAGCATTTGATGATTGGTATTCATTAAACGTTTACGAGTATAATTCATCATATTCTGTAGCTACTAGCAACACAAATACAGGTTTTGGCCTAAATGAATCAGCAGATATTATATTGTCCGGATATGGATTCAATAATTCAGGAGGCAAAACAAAACTTAACCACCCTGTGTCAGTTTCATCAGACGGACAAAGACTTGCAGTAACAGATAGATTTAATAACAGAATTTTAATATGGAATAATATACCAAATAAAAAAACCGACCCAGATATAGTTATTGGACAACAAAATTTTACAACCCAAAATCATGGATCTACTCTAAATCAATTAAACTTTCCTGGTCAAGTAATTATCACACCAGATAGCAAAATGCTTGTTGCAGATTCTGAGAACGATAGGGTTTTAGTTTGGACAACATTTCCAACTGTTTCTGGTCAGCCTGCAGATTATGCAATACCAGTTACAGACTATGTGAACATGGGAGATTCTTGGCCTTGGGGAGTTTGGTCTAACGGAGAAAAGACAGTAATTACTGCTACAGTTGCCCAAACAGTCTTATTTTGGAACAATTTTCCAGGACCATCTACACCACCAGATGTAACTCTTCAATCCAACCAAATAGGGACACCAAGATCAATTATTTCAAATGGTGATTACATCATGATTGGTGACGAGAACGCTTCAGGACCATGTTCTGGGGTAAATGGAAATAGATCTACTCATGTGTTCACATCTTGGCCAACAACATCTAAAGATCCCGATGCATGTGTTGAGCAATGGGTTTCTGGTGTCATAGAAAATGGAAAAATTTACTCAATACCAGCAGGTGGTGAATTTCTGTATCTTTGGGATGATCTCTACACAACATCTGCAGATTTAAAATCAAAAGCAAAAAATGCACTACCTGGACAAGGACACAGATGGGCAGGAGGAGATGACGGTGGAGCCACTGTAGCTAGCGGAAAGTTATTTATTGCTGAATATAACGGAAATAGGATATCTGTTTATGATTCTCTACCAAGTTCTGCAACCCAAAAACCAGATTGGTCATTAATGGCAGATAATATTCTTGATTACCCATTAATTGATGATTTTATAATACAAAATCCTGTTCCAGAGTCTGATGGAGACATGTTTATTGTGACTTCTGGTTTTGATAGGTCTTTATCCGTTTGGAAAAAACACCCAGGTAGCAGTGGGGCTAAACCAGATATAGTTTTTAGAAGGTTTGATGATCAACCTTGGGATAATAGTTTTAATGACAAGGCACTATTTATAGCTGGTAGAAACAAAGTTTTTGGCTGGTATGACTTCGAAACAACAATAGAATCTGGAAATTATTCTTTCGATATAAATACTTCCGAAATAGGCTCGGTCAGTTTGAACTCTATTAAAGGAATTGCTTACAACGGAAGTTATTTTGCAATAGGAACAACTGAAAAAAAGATATATATTTGGGAAGGTATACCGGCAATTACGGATGAACCAAAATATACATTGTCATCCCCTGTAGGCGTTGGAAGAATGGATATGAATAACGATTGGCTTGTATTCTCACCATCTCCTAGTTCTGGCCAATCAGTGCACGCAATAAAACTTTCAGAACTTGAAGGTGAAGTGTTTAGACCTGTCCCTGGATATTCTGACTTTCCACAGGGCGTTAGCATAAATGAGAAAGGATTTTTTATTGCTGAACAAGGAAAAGATAGAGTTATCGGGTGGAGTAGTGTAGAAGAGGCTTTAAATGGTGGAAGTCACACTATGTCATTCGGGGGAGACACAGGAAAAACAGGAACAGGAACTAAAATGGCATCAACAGTTCACTGGGATGGACATTATTTATGGGTTGGTGAATTTAAATTTTCCAACAGATTAATTGGTTTCTCTCCTTCTAAGTGATATGAGTAAAAAATTAACTTTAGCCACAGTAGTATTTCTTTCTTTATTAATTTCATGTAGCAGTGAAGATACAAGTTTTAGTGATATTTCGGAGGACCAAAAGTCAAATCAAGAAACAAATACACCAAGCAATCCAGAGCCAGAGCAAGCAAAACCAGAATTAAACACTGAGATAGCTGATATCGAAGAAGTCCTTAAAGAATTCCCACAAGGGGCTCTCTCATTTTTATCTGACAAAGAGCAGAAATGTATAGCAGAAATTTCAACAACGGAATCCCTTAAGAGTATGGAGAAAAGTCTAATGGAAGAAGGCGCAATACTTCAAGAGCAAATGGATTACTTTACATCATGCAATATTCCTGGACCACCAGGAATAGGGATAAAAGAAGCAACTTCATCTGTAGCTACAGAAAGTTCCCAAGAGACTTCACATTCGACTTCTTTTGCAAGTATTGAAAATATTACATCTCTAGGTGAGGATGGTGTTAGTCCCCATTTAGAGATAGTTGACGATAAAACTCTTAGGTTATTTTATAGCAGTATCAAAGTGAAAGGTATAGCTGTATCATTATGCGACTATCAGTTTAATTGTGAAATACAAGGCTCTCTTCAGAGAATGTCAGATTTAACAATAATAGAGACTAAAGATGGAATAAGAAGAGGATACTTTGTTGAATTAAATCCTCAAACTAACCAGAAAGATATTTTTACTGCAATTTTTTCAGAAGATGGATTGAGCTACAGTGAAAAAACACCTCTTGGTTTTCCTGTAGACAGAGATGAGATTGCATGGGGTGTCCCAGATGCTGTAACAATGCCAAATGGTTTAGTTAGAGTTTATTGGACATATACCGAAGACAAGACTTCAGATGAAAAGCTTGTAAGTGCTACATCTAAAACTACTAAAGGGATTGACTTCAGTATGGATCCTGGATATAGACTTGAAAATGGTTATGTAGATTTTGAAGTAATAAAAGCTGAGGAAGGGGACTGGAAAGCTCTTATGTCCTACACTCCTCACTATATGCCAGAAATACCACAGAGCTTATTCTATGCAACATCCAAAGATGGATTAGAGTGGGATTTAATTGAAGAGAGGATTACGCCTGAAGGTTATACCTACTTTGACCCAACAGCCATTCCAATTGATGAAAAAATCTATTTAGTTGTAGGATCCGCTGCTCCAAACGTTATGGGAGATAGGGAACATTTATTATTTACTGCTGAGTTAATACTTCCCTGAATTCCTTTATAATTAAATCCATGAATATTGGTTCCCATATACCTTCAAAAAAAGCGATTGAAGAGATAGAGTACAGAAAAGGTAACACTTTTCAAATATTTATCTCTAGTCCGATGATGTGGAAAAGCCCAAAACCAAGAGAAGATGTTGACATACTTCAAGAATATAAAGGAAATATATATGTTCATGCTCCCTATTTATTGAATCTTGCAAGTCCAAATAATAAAGTTAGACATCCAAGTAGAAAATTACTTAAAGAAACTTGCAAAGTAGCAGCTACTTTTGGAGCCAAAGGAGTTGTTGTGCACGGAGGTTCTGTAGGTGAAGGTGGAGACATTGGTAAAGGATATGAGAACTGGGGAAAAGCATTAAAGGAAGTTGAAGATACAGGGATGAGGGTTCTTGTAGAGAACACTGCTGGTGGAAAAAATTCAATTGCTCGTTATATGGGTTCAATTGAGAGACTTTGGGAAGTTATAGGACATCTTAATGTAGGCCTATGTCTTGACACTTGTCATACATGGGCAGGCGGAATACCAACAAAAGACGCAGTAAAAGGTTTTAAAAATTTAGTAAAGAAAATTGATTTAGTACATTTTAATGATTCAAAAGATGGTTTTGAAAGTAGTAGAGATAGACATGAAAATCTTGGCAAAGGAAATATTCCAAAGGAAGATCTTGAATATGTTATTAATAATACAAAAACAGACTTAATTGTCGAAACACCAAACGGTCCCGATGCCCAAAAAAAAGATATTGCTTGGATAAAGAGAAGACTTAAAAAATGAATTACCTTCCTAAAAATCTTTCCTTTAAAGAAGGAGTTGCTTATATTGGAGAAACTTCATTAATTGATGTTGCAAAAAATTATGGTACACCTCTTTATGTATATGATTGGGAACATTTAAAAGACAATATTAATGGTTTCATAGATGCTTTTGGAACGGATGCTTTATTTAGATATGCTGCAAAAGCTTTTATTTCTAAGGCACTTGTTAAAGAACTTGACGAGAAAGGATGGGGTATAGATGTTGTTTCAGGAGGAGAAATGGCAACTGTACAAGAAACAGTTGGAACATTAGAAAATACTTTATTTAACGGAACATTCAAAAGAGAGGATGAAATAGAATATTTTATAGAAAATAATGGTGGTCATATTTCTATTGACAACCGTTATGAAATAGAAATGTTAGATAAAGCAGCTTCATCTCTAAACAAGAAACAACTAGTAATCATGAGGATTAATTTAGATGTAGGTGCCGAAACACATCCAATGGTACTCACAAGTGGATATGATCAACAATTTGGTATTTCCATTGGTTTTGCTGAAGAAGCATTAAATCAAATAGTGTCATCCAAGTCATTATTATTTTCAGGAATTCATGTACATGTTGGAAGCCAAATTAAAGATCCTGAAAGGTATAAATTAGCTATGAGTTTTTGTTCAGATTTTATGAATACTCATTCAGAAAAAGTAGAAGGAGATGCAGTTTTT
>CAZKFE010000003.1:6136-26899 GCA_964551955.1 uncultured Candidatus Actinomarina sp.
TTGTTCAGATTTTATGAATACTCATTCAGAAAAAGTAGAAGGAGATGCAGTTTTTAATGCAGGTGGCGGCTTCTTTTCTCCATATGCTGGAGATGAAGTAGATCATGAGCTGTCTATTTACTCCCATGCAATACATGATGGAGTGAAAGAGCATTGGTCAAAAGCATATAAGGTGATGATTGAACCAGGTAGAGCCTTAGTTAATAATCCTGGAGTTATTCTCTATACTGCAGGAGCTATAAAGTCCGATAGAGGAGAAAAGCCTTACATACTTGTTGATGGAGGAATGTCAGATAATCCAAGACCAGCATTATACGGAAGTGAACATAAATTATTTAATATCTCAGGAGGCAAAAGTGAGAAAGAGACAGTACACGCAGTATCAGGAAGACATTGTGAAAGTGGAGATTTGTTGGTAAAAGATGCAATGCTTCCTGAAGATACAGAACCTGGAGATGTTTTAATGTCTACCTCAACTGGAGCATATACATTTTCTATGGCGAGTAATTATAATAGAGTACCAAAATCTGGAGTAGTTGCTGTTACTAGTTCAGGAATTAATGAAATAGTTAACAGGCAAAGCTATGAAGATACATTCATTAATGATCTTTAATAATGAAAGTACAAATATACACCCTTCAGTCAGTAGATGAGGCCAAAAAGGTTGCCAGTTTAGGGGTAGATCTTGTTGGTGTTACTCCAGCAAATATTGGCCTACCAGGAGAGATAACACTTGAAATGGGTAAAGATATTTGCGCATCTTTAACTGGAACAACAACTGTAGCAATATCTGTTTCGAATAATATTAGTGAAATAATTGATATGGCATTATTTGTTAAACCAGACATACTTCACTTATGTGGTAATCCAGGATCTATATCTGTAAACGACATAGAAAAAATAAAAGAAAAACTTTTAGATACTGGAATTGAAATAATGTTTGCAATATCAGTTGATAGTGAAAAAGCTATTCAAAATGCTATAAACTTTTCTGATGTATCCGATTATCTTATACTAGATACTTCTACAACAGGCGTTGAAGGAATAGGTGCAAGTGGCAAAATACATGATTGGAATATATCAAGATCTATTGTTCAGAATGTAAAAACACCAGTAATACTTGCCGGAGGCCTATCTATAGAAAACGTACAAGAAGCAATAGCTAAAGTGCAACCATGGGGAGTTGACTCATTAACTCATACAAATAAATTAATGGATGATGGAAGCTTTCTTAAAGATTTTAAAAAAGTCGAAGAATTTGTTAAAAAATCTAAAGAAATTATTTAAGACATGTCTAAAAAAATAATTTCTGTACTTGGAGATTCAAATGTTGATATGTCTTTATTGCTTTCAGATGTAAATAAATTAAAACCTCCCTCTTTATCAAGCGGAGGAACATGTGCCAATGTTGCAGCTGGGTTATCAAAGTTAGGATTAAAAGTAAAATTTTTTGGAACAGTCGGTAATGATATATACGGTAAACATGTTTTAGAAGAAATGAAAAATGATAACGTTGATACTCGGAATTTAATTGTTTTAGATGAACACAGCACAGCAATGGTAATTGGCATTGTTCAATCAAATAGTGAGAGAAGCTTATTTGTTTGGCCCCCAGAAGGAGGAGCCCATGAATATTTAGAATTTTCCTTAATTGATAAAGAGCATCTTCTTGAAAGCGACTGGCTTCATGTTTCAGGAATTAGTTTAAGAAACGATCCAATAAAAACGACAATGATAGAAGTGATGAAACTATTTAAGGAAAACAACATACCTATTTCATTTGATTTAAACATAAGAGCTGAACTATGGGGCCTAGATCTTGAGTTTAAAGAAACAGTCTATAAAGCGATATCATATTCTGATTATATTTTTGGTAATTCTGATGAAGAAATTATTCCACTTACAGAAAAGAAGACTATAAATGAAGCTGCAAAAGCAATCATAAAAGAAAATCAGACCTTAATTTGTAGAAATGGATCAAAAAGTGTTTTAGCTTTTAATAAAAACAATTTAACTAAAAGAGAAGTTTTTAAGATATCCCCCAAAGATTCAATTGGTGCAGGAGATGCCTTCAACACAGGTTTTATTTCCGGAGTTTTACAAGATAAACCTATTGATGAAGCTATAGACTATGGAAATGCAGTAGCTGCATATAAACTTCTTGGTTATGGTGCCAGGCATTTACCTAATGTAAAAGAACTGGAAGAATTTATTTTAAATCAAAAAAAGAAACTGGGATAAAATAAGAATTTGGTAGATTACAAAGATTTAAGTTTAAAATATAGATTTTTTTTAAGATCCCCTTATTTTTTATACAATAAATTAACTGCTCGGCTCTATGGCAAGAAATTAATACAAATTAGAACAACTGGAAGAGTATCAAAAAAAGAAAGAAAAACACTTTTAGAAGTAATTGGAACAATTAATAATGCTCCTGTTGTTATTGCAGGATTTGGAGAAAAAAGTGATTGGGTATTAAATCTCCGAAAAAATCCTCAATTGGAAGTTGTGTGGGCAAGTCTCAATTACACCTCGGTTGCTGAATGGTTAAATGAGGAGGATGCAATAGCTATATTAAGTGACTACAAAAAACGTAATCCAAATCTAGTTAAATTATATGAATCCTTATTTGAAAGGTCTTGGGATAAGTTTTATCAACTTCCTATTTGTATGTTTCCAGAGATTAAATAGTTGCTACTATTCTTCCAATTGTTTTCCTAGAGCCAATCAAATCTAAATAATCAAGTATTTTTTCAAAAGGTATGATTTCATACACAGGGTCAATCTTTTTCTCTAAATACAAATTAAACAATGACTCCATCCTTGAGTGTAAATAAGCTGAGTCATCATCTTCAAAGCTAATCATAAAAACTCCCATAAGGGTAATATTTTTTACTAATAAATAACTTAACAACTGGTTAGGTATGTTTCCGCTTGCAAAGCCAACAATTAAAGCCCTACCTTCTGAACTTAGCAAACGAAGCCCTTCTTCGTAGGGTTCACCTCCCACTTGGTCATAGAAAATATTAATTGGTCGTTTCCCATACTTATTCTCAATTACTTCTTTTAAATTCTCTTTCTGATAATTGATTATTAAATCTGGATTATATTTTTTAATAAATTCTGCTTTTTCATCAGAACCAACTGCAGCAATTACTTTCGCATTTGATAGTTTAGCAAGCTGTATAGCAGCTAAGCCTACCCCACCTGCTGCTGCATTTACTAAAACTCTTTCACCTTCTTTAATTTGAGCACGTCTATGCAATGCAAAATCTGAGGTTAAATAAGCCATTAAGATACTTGCTGCTGCTTCATAACTAATTTCATCAGGGATTTTGTAAGTTAAATTTTCACTACTTATACAAAACTCACCAAAGCTTCCATAACGTCCTGATCTAAAAACAGTACAAGCACCAACTACTCTATCGCCTACTTTTAGATGGCTGTCCTCTGCACATTCTTTAACTATTCCTGCAACTTCAAATCCTGGTACAAACGGCGTTTGAGGATTTGATTGGTACATTCCACTTGAAAGCAGTAAATCTGCAAAATTTAGTGTTGCTGCTTTTGTTTCTATAAGTACTTCCTTTTCTCCACGAGGAGGCATCTCCATGCTTCCTATCTTTAAGTTAGTAAAAGGCCCAACTTCATTTTGAATCCAAGCTTTATATTCTGACATAATTACCTTATCAAACCTCTATTTACAAAAAATTCTACCGTATCGTTAATAGTTTCTCTTATAGGTCTTGAGCTATGACCAAGATCTTCTCTAGCTAATGAACTTGGAATAAAATAATTTCCTGTTTGAGCTGTATGAATAGAATCTAAAGTAATTACTCTCGGCTCCTTTTTAATTATTGATTTTATATACTCAAAAGGTATTGCAAAATAAGTAAAAAAATCAGGAATACTACCTAAAACTGTTTTTCTTCCGAGCTGTTCTGACATAAATTCTGCAATTTGGAGATACATACAATACTCCCCTCCAACAAGATAATTTTGACCAGTTTTACCATTTTTTACAGCAGAAATAGCTGTAGAGCAAAGATCTCGTACATCTATAAAGTTATAACCCCAATTAGGCATTAGCTTTCTTTTTCCATTAGCCATATCAACTAAAGCTTGCATGGGGATTCCTGGTTTAAAGTCATTGGGGCCAACTATTGATGTTGGGTGGATTATGCTTGCATTCAAACCTTTCGAGCAATAATCAAGAACTATTTTATGTCCATCAGCTTTAGAAAGATCATAAGGCATGGCATTAGGGTCATCAATTAACTTCCTGTCTTCATAAAGAGGTTCATCTATAGGGAATCTATAAAACGCATCAAGAGATGAAAAGTGAACCATTTTTTTAACATTTGCATTTAACGCAGCTTCACATACATTTTTTGTTCCCTCGACATTTACTTTTCTAATCTGATCCTTATATCTTCTATCAAGATTTATTAATACAGCGGTATGGAAAACAATATCAACATTGTTAAAAGCCTTATCTAAGGTATCTCTTTTTGTTATATCACCATCAATAAGTTCGACTTCGAGACCTTCGAAAGCTCTATGATCTTTATCAAAATCAATACACCTTACTTTATATCCTTCGTCTAAAAGAGCTCTGGTAAGATTTGACCCAACATGACCAGACCCTCCTGTGATTAAAGCTAAAGACATAATTCCCCTTAATATTTATTTCAACATTATTATTTTAGTAGGATAATTGTATGGAAAATAATGACAATCTAAGAGAACAGGCAGTAGCTAATATTGCATTTAGAGTTCATGCTTTGATCTACTTATTAGTGAATAGTGGATTATTAGTAATTGATTTAATGTTTGATAACTCCAGTTCTTTAACGTGGTTTTACTTTGCTTCATTTGGGTGGGGTATTGGACTTTTAGCCCACTTCCTATTCATGACTAGAACCGTAGGTTTCTTCTCTGTTGAAAGGGAAATTGAAAGAATAAAAAATCAAAACAAGCATCGTTATTGATTGAAAAAGAAACCTTAATAATTTTACAGCTTGATAAGGTGTTCTAATGGATAAAAAAGTATACCTTCTTTGGTTTGGGCAAACTATTTCTTGGACAGGTTCCGCTATGTCTTTTTTTGCTATAGGAGTCTGGATCTATCAAACCACTGGGAAAGCCAGTGCTTTATCAACAATTTTATTCATCACAGCAATTGTTGGTGTCATTGCAGGACCATTTGGCGGAGTTTTAGCAGACAGATTTCCCAGAAAAAAATTAATTATTATGTTTGATTTAACAATCGCAGTATTGATGTGTTTTATTGGTTATTTTGCATTAAATGATATGTTGACACTTACTCTCTTAATACCTTTTGCTTTAGCTTTTGGGATATTTGAAATAGCCCACTGGACAACATGGAGCGCCTTTTTAGGTGACGTTGTAAAGAAGCAAAACGTAACAAAAGTTTCTGCTTTATTTGAGAGCGCGGAAGCAATTTCAGTGTTACTTGGGCCAATTGGTGGAGCTTTTATTTATTCTTTTTTCGGACTAGAAGGAGTCATAGTTGTTGATCTTGTCACTTGTTTTTTTGGTATCGCAACAATTACATTATTTAAAAGCAAGAAAATCAAAACAAAAGGTAATTTGAATTTTAGAAATGTTTATCTAGATCTTCTTGAAGCATACAACTGGTTAAAGAAACAAAAAGGACTATTATCTTTAGTTCTTATTTTGGGAATCTGTAATTTTCTCTGGGGTTTTACTCAAGTCTTGCTTCCCCCTATGGTTTTAAGCTTTACAGATGCAACAGGACTTGGCTTTATTGAATCAGTTACTGGTATGGCGTTTCTTGTTGGTTCAATTATTTCTTTAAGAATATCTGACAGGATACAAGGAGACATGAAGGTTGCCATAGTAATGGGACTTTTCTGCGGGCTAGCAATAATCATAGGATCAATAAGGCCTAGCATTTATCTTTTATGTATATTTGGAATCCTTGAGGGAGTTAGTGTGGCAATTCAATATACAGTTTCATCAGGAGCATGGTTAGCAATTACAGATGAGAGCATTAGAGGAAGGGCCTTGGCACTTAGGGGAACCATTGCTCAAATGTTAAGGCCATTTGGAGTAATGATAGCGGGCCCATTAGGAGATTATTTAGAGTTTACTTTTTATCCAAAAAATGTAGACATCTTATCACCAATAGTAGGAACTGGTCCGGGAAGAGGGTATGCCCTATTGTTTTTTGCTATAGGGGTTATATATACAGTTCTTTGGATTTATAATTTCAATAACAAAAACTTAGAAAAACTATCAAAACAAGTAAAGGGCATTGTAAATAGGTAAAGCCAGCTTTAGCTTGGTAGACTAAGGTTTATGAAGAAATATAGTTTAATTCTATTGGTGTTACTGGTTTCTTTCTGTTCAGGTGGGTCAAGCTCTACTGCAGAAGAAGAGACAGTCGTTGCTGAAGAAGTTCAGGAGATTGAAGAAGTCGTAGAAACCGTAAAAGAACCCAGTAATAGTATTTGGGTTTCAGCAAAAAAAGGTGATCTTGCATCAATTGAACAACATATAGCTTATGGAACGGATATAAACTCAAAAGGCTCAAGAAGAAATGAAACAGCACTTATTATTGCTGCATGTCAGGGTCATTATGAGATTGTTGATCTATTAGTAAATGCTGGAGCAGATCTTGATGTAAAAAATGATGAAGATGTTACTGCGCAATTCTGTGCTGTATTTTTTGGTAGGACTGAAATAGTACAACTACTTAGTGATGCTGGAGCAGATCCAAATATTGTTATGAACCAAGACTTAACAGCAATGGACTTAGTATCTGTTGAGTGGGCAAGCGATAGAGAAACAGCAGTAAAATTATATAAGTTAAAGTATGGTGTTAGTTTTGATATTGAAGATGTTATAGCAGCTCATCCAGTAATTATGGAAATCTTAAATAAATAAGAAAAACTTCTAGAATTCTAATTGTAAGTCTCTACTAGGATTTGAAGCAGCATTTGAAAAGCATTTTGAAAAATCTGCTAATTCAATGCTTCAAGAGTTTGATGAATGGCTAAGTCAGCCAGTAAGTACTTTATTAGAGATTATTCCTTAATTACGCTAGGCCGGGACAATGGCCATCAAGGAGTACTACTTTTTATTATTTAAGCTATTTATTTTTATTAGTCTTTAACAATGGCTTCTTTTGATATTTTTACTTTTTCAGCAGGAAATTCATAATCAACCATTTGACCAGACAGGAAGTCACTATAAGCTACCATATCAAAATGCCCGTGACCACACATAGCAGTTAATACTGCTATTTCCTTAGAGTTTTGGTCTGCATCTTTTACTGCCCTTATAGCAGATGCAATTGCATGCGTTGCTTCAGGTGCAGGAACAATACCCTCTGTTTTAGCGAATAGTTGACCTGCTTCAAAACATTCTTGTTGGCCAATTGCTTCTGCCTCAATGAGATTTTCCTCATACATTGCACTGACTAATGGTGCCATTCCGTGATACCTAAGTCCTCCCGCATGGATAGGGTCCGGTACAAATGTATGTCCAAGGGTATGCATTTTTACAACAGGGGCCATTCCCACAGAGTCTCCAAAGTCGTAGGCATACGTACCTTTAGTTAAAGAAGGACAAGCCTCTGGTTCAACAGCTCTGATTATTGTACTTTTTCCATTTTTTATATTTTCTTTAGCAAATGGTGTAAATAGCCCTGCAAAGTTAGATCCCCCTCCAGTACAACCTACAATTACATCTGGATAGTCATCAGCTAACTCAAGTTGTTTTAGAGCTTCCAGACCAATTATTGTCTGGTGCATTAAGACATGATTTAGAACACTTCCTAAGGCGTACCTTGTCTTTTCATCTTTAGCTGCTATTTCAATGGCTTCAGAGATTGCTATACCCAAACTTCCTGGGCTTTCTGGGTCTTCAGACAAAAACTTTTTACCGATATCTGTTCTTTCTGAAGGACTTGAATGCACTTTTGCCCCATATATCTCCATCATCGTTTTCCTATATGGTTTAGACAGATAGGATGCAGCAACTTGAAACACTTCTAACTCAATACCAAAGGCCTGGCAAGCAAAAGCCAGAGCACTGCCCCATTGTCCTGCACCAGTTTCAGTAACAATTTTTTTTACTCCTTCTTCTGAGTTATAAAATGCCTGCGGAATTGCAGTATTCGGTTTATGAGATCCAGAAGGAGAACCCCCTTCATATTTATAATATATTCTTGACTTAGTCCCCAAAGCTTTTTCAAGTCTTATTGCTCTGAACAGAGGAGAAGGCCTGTATAGCTTGTATAAATCAAGTACTGGTTGAGGAATTTCAATGTAGCTATCTTGAGAGACCTCCTGAAGTATTAAACCCATTGGGAATAATGGTGCTAAATCCTCTGGACCTATTGGTTCCATTGTTTGAGGGCTTAATGGAGGTGGCAAAGGATTAGGTAAATCAGGTATGATGTTATACCATTCTTTAGGCATTTCATTTTCCTTTAGTAAGAATTTGTATTGTTCGGTCATTTTTTCTCCTTAAATAAAAAAAACCGGGATTGACCCGGTTAAATTATAAACAAATAGAACTAGGCACTACATATGTAGTTTCCACCAGTTCCAATTATTTGTTTTATACATTATTTAGGACTCTAACACCTAACTATTTAATATCAAAATTCAATTAATGAAGAATTTGATGAGTGGTCTAGTCAGTAAGTAGATGTTTCTTGTAGGAATGGTTAATCAATTAAACTTATTGAAGAAACCTTTTTTATAAGCATAAAAAGCAATGCTTGTTAACAATACCCCTGAAACAAAGGGCGGTATCCGTGTTAAAAATATTAAGAAAGCAACTCCAATAATCGCATAATCTAACGATCTCCAGAACTTATTAGAAAGCTGAGGGACTAAGTTGAACGTTCTTAGTATCAAAATAAGAACTGCAACTGCAATAATGTAATACATAATCTAAGTATATTCGATTTAACTATCATTAAACATGATGAAGAAAACTGCAATAGTCACAGGAGCAAACACTGGTTTAGGGTTTGCAGCTGCAAAGGGTCTTATTGAGAGAGACTATCATGTAGTTTTAGCCTGTAGAAACAGGGAAAAAGGAAGAGCTGCCCAAAAAGAATTAGGGCCAAATGCACTTTTTAGAAAGCTTGATATGACAAGTTTTTCAAGTATTGAATTTTTTCTACATGAAATTAAAAACAACTATGACGGTATAGATCTTTTATATAACAATGCTGGAATAATGTATGTTCCATATAAAACAACTGAAGAGGGGTTTGAATCAACAATAGCGACAAACTATTTAGGTGCATTTTATTTAACTCTAGAACTTTTAGAGCTCATGAAGTATAGAGAAGATTCTAGGATTGTTCAGGTTTCAAGCATTGCAATGTATTTAGCAAGAGATGTTCGGTTAGAAGGCTTGCATGAAGAGAAGGATTATAATCCTTGGACTTGGTACAACTACTCAAATCTTTACAGAACAATGTTTGCGTTTGAACTAGATGACAAACTAAAGAATCACCACACAAAAGTTGTTGTAGCACACCCAGGAATCACAAAGTCAAGGTTACGCAAAAGAAGGAAGAGAAATCTTACAACAATGGGTTTTGATTTAATTGCAACAAATATTAAAACAGGAGTAGCCCCAGTTTTAGAGGCATCAACCAACTTAAACATAAAAGGAAAAGAAGTATTTGGACCTGGGGTAATTCACCAGTACGGGAAACCACGAATTTATAAAGGAAATAAAATTGCTTATGATAAAGAAGAGAGAAAGAAATTATGGAATTACTCTGTAGACCTTACAGGGAAAGATTATAAATGATTATTGTCGAAACAACTTTTAATAAAAAAGAAGATGCTGAGTTCGTAGTAAATTTTCTTTTAGAAAAAAAACTTATTGCTTGTGCAACATATAAGAATGTTGAATCTTCTTATATGTGGAAAGACGATATAAAAAATGAAGGAGAGATAGAGGTTTCCCTACACACTAGTGAAAGTTTATTTACTAAAGTTGTAGAAAATGTTAAAGAAAAACATCCATATGAGCTACCAAGAATAACAACTATTCATCCACTTTATACATTGCCTGAATATGAAGATTGGGTAAAGCAGGAAACAGGTGATTAGTGAGCTCTTATATAGCTCCATACATCGTAGTTATCTAAATTAACTGATCTAACCTCATGCTTGTCAAGAGCAGCTACTATCTGTGCACGATGTTCTGCGGCATGAAAAACCATTTGAGAGAAAATAGTAGTTGATTTATGTTCCTTTACTCCACTCCTCATTTTTATTGTAAGATCAACATCTCCAATTCCTTGATTATCTATTAATCCCTGGTCTATTTCGTAGAGTTTATCGATTAAGACTTTTATATCATCAGATGTTGATGGCTCGTTAAGGTCTAATGGCGTAGTTTCAGTTACTCCATTTACAAATTGTCCATAGTTACTTGATGCTTTAGCTATATGCAGCATTATTGTTTTTACTTTCCATTCAGGATCAATTACAAAATAATCTAGAACTTCATTATCTAGTTTTGAAACTTCTGTATAAATTTCCTTATTTGCCCACTGCATATGTTTAAGTAAAAGATCTAATGAAATCATTTATCTTTTAATTCTTCTATTTGTTTTTCTAACTCATTTACCTTTTGACTAAGAATTGCAATATCATCAACGTTTTTTGCAGACCTAACATATCTATCATTTTGCCATTTAATACCCCATTTAGTCATAGGAATTGTAATTGCAGCTATAGGAACCATAATCAAGCCTTCTCTAATAGACCCACTCCAAGCAATAAGTGCAAATACCCCTATAAAGATAATGTAAAGAAAGTACATAATTGCCTTTTCCATCTTTTGCATAAAATGCTTTTCTTTAGTTTCTAATGAATTCATACTTAAAGAATAATACATAATATAAAATAGTTTTATGAAGGTATTGGTAGTCTGTACGGGAAATTCATGTCGATCTCAAATTGCTGAGGGACTAATAAAAAATAGATATTCTGAATTTAAAGTTTATTCAGCAGGAACACACCCAGAAGCCAATGTAAATCCATACGCTATAAGAGCTATGGGAGAGAAGAATATTGATATAACTAATCAATACCCAAAGTTGGTGGATGATTTTATTGAAACAGAATTTGATTATGTTCTAACGGTCTGTGATTCAGCAAATGAATTATGCCCTGTATTTCCAAACACAAAGAACAGAGTTCATAAATCTTTTGTAGACCCTAATAGAGATTCTTACGAATCAGATGAAGATGCATTAAATATATATAGGGAAACAGTAAAAGATATTTCAGAGTGGATAGACAATTTAGAGTTCTAATCTCTATTATTAATTTAATAAGGTACTAATGAAAAAAATTCTTAAGTGGTTTTCAATTATAGTTGTAAGTCTTGTTGGGGCTCTTCTGGTTGCTGGAATTATTATTTTTAGAATGCCATTACCCGATCATGAGATTGATATTTCAGGACTTCCCTTGAATGATTCTGTCGAAATCATTAGAGATGATAGAGGAGTCCCTCATATTTATGGCACAAATGTCGATGACATTCTTTTTGCTCAAGGATATGTTCATGCCCAAGATAGGTTTTGGCAATTAGAATTTTGGAGCCATTTAAGTACAGGACGTTTAGCTTCCTTGATAGGAGAGCCTGGAGTTGGGGCAGATTTGCTTTTTAGAACGTATGGTTTCAACAGGGTGGCAGAGGAAGAGTATGAACAGATGTTACCAGAGATGAAGAATGACCTTATCCAGTATACAAAAGGCATAAATGCCTATATTAAGTCAAGGCCTCAAAGGAAATTAAGTCTGGAACATTTTTTCTTAACTTTTATTAATCCAGATTATGTTGTTGATGAATATCTTCCGTATTACCCACTTTCTTGGGCGAAGATGATGGCTTATGATCTTAATGGAAATTATGATGCTGAGATAAGGAATGCAAAAACATATGGCACGCTTTCAGAAACTATCAATAGCTTGCTTAAACCACCATTCCCTCAAAAACATCCATATATTGTAGAAGACTGGACAAGTACAGGAACCTTTACCTCTAATTACAACTTTGATATTATTCAATCTTTATTTATTTCATATTCAACAAGAGATTTAAGATTTACAGACTCAATTGGATCAAATAGTTGGGCAATATCTGGATTGCATACAGAGTCAGGATATCCAATATTAGCTAACGATCCCCACCTATCAGCCCAGCTTCCACCTATCTGGTATGAGAATGGATTACATTGTTTTCCATACGGGCCTAATTGTAATCTAGACGCTGTCGGCTTATCTTTTGCTGGTTCACCTTATGTTATTATTGGACATAACAGTTCTTCAGCTTGGGGTTTTACAAATATGGGACCTGACGTACAAGACCTATATATTGAAAAGATTAATCCAGCTAACCCAAACCAATATGAAGTAGATGGAGAATGGAAAGATATGGAGCGTTTTACTGAAATTATTTATCTTCCGAACCAAGAGCCAATCATTATTGAAGTAAGAGAAACCCATCATGGTCCTATATTGTCTGATAGGGATTATCCAATAAATAATATTGAATTTTCTGAACAATCCAGAATTGAATTACCAGAAAATTATGCTGTTTCTTTAAGCTGGACTGCTTTACATCCTGGTAAGACATTTCAATCAATTCGTGACTTCAACTATATGAAGAATTACGAAGAATTTAGAGAAGCAACTAAGAATTTTCATGTACCAGCACAGAATCTTTTATATGCTGATATTGATGGGAATATTGCTTATCAATCTCCAGGTCTAATACCTATTAGAGCAGAAGGTCATTCAGGTCAATATCCAATTCCGGGATGGGACTCTTCAAATGATTGGAAGGGATTTGTTCCATTTGATAGTCTTCCATTTATTCTGAATCCAGAAAGTGGATATATTATTACTGCAAATCAATCTATTCATCCTGATCAGCCTTGGTTAGATTCTCACAATAAAGGATATAGAGGACAGTCTATAAAAAGAGTGATAGAAAATAACCTAAGTGAAAAGGTAAGTGTTGATGATGCAATGAATATGCAGATAAATAATTATGATTACTCACCTTTCTACATACTTCCGTATATTTTTGACTCTGTGTATACAGAATCGTTAGTTCTTAATGAATTAAAAGCTTGGACAGAAAGAGAAACTGCCTATGAAATGAATATAGATTCTTCAGGCGCAGCAGCTTGGGGAGTGTTTATTAAGAATTTAGTAAATCATACTTTTGAAGAGCTGATTGTTTATGACGGAAGTGGTGAAGAAATTAACTTAATGCCTGGACATTCTGATACAACCATAGAAATTCTTTTATCCATGTTGAAGGATCCAAATCATATTCTATGGGATTACCAAAGCACAGAGAATAAAGAAAACCTTTCTGATCTATTAGTTATTGTTTTAGATGCATCTGATATCGAGATTATTGATTTATTAGGGGACAATCCGAAGAAGTGGGAATGGGGAGAGATACATACAATAACATATTCTACGAATCTTTTAGGACAAGCAGGGATAGCGCCTTTAACAGCAATGGTTGACCTAGGACCATATAAAGTGAGTGGGTCTGCTAATACAGTAAATGCCACTGGTTGGTCTTTTGATGGAGACTACTCAATTGCAGATAAATTTGGACACCCCTCAATGAGGATGATTGTTGATTTAAGTAATTTTAATAATTCAAAAACAGTCCTGCCTACAGGTCAGTCAGGACATGTTTTCTCTAAGTATTATGATGACCAGGTTGATAGTTGGATTTCAAATGAAATGTTTCCACAGTATTATTCAAGAGAACTTGTAGCTGAAAATGGAAAAAATGTAATGTATTTGAGGCCTTAGCTTTGAAGTCACCTTAGTTACCAGATAGTCTCTTTCCACATTGCAGTATTAATCTTTATTTTGATCTTTTGATTTTCGCCAACCAGAACCGAGCGCTGCACCCATTGCAACACCTACCGCTATCCACACTGGTTCATTTGTGGCGGCAAAAACTGCTACCCCTATCGCTGTGCCAACACCAATCCATTGTCCAGCTTTGCCAGCATTGTTAGAATTCTTAGGTTTATTCTCCATTTTTATTCTCTTTTTCCTGTCTTGAAAATCCTTTGACTACTACACCAATCGCAGCAATAGTAAATGCAACTTTAAGAATAAACACGCTTACTGTTGAAACCAAACCCAGCATTAATAGAGCTATGACAGTTCCCGTAATTCTTCCTCCTCTAATTCTTACTGTCGTCATTATCTGATTCCTCACTATCTTCTTGTATAAAATCTGTATATCCATCGATTACAGACTTATCCATAACTTTTATGGATATTTTTTTTCCATTTTCATCGCTTTCGCTGCCATTCGTTTTAATATCAACAATCTTCTTGCCGAACATGCTGATTTTGACATGGCCATCTTTAGTCTCTGTATCATTTTGAACATCGATATCAATTACTCCACCTGCTAAAGAGATTCTTGGCCTTTTAGGTCTACCTGAACTTTCATTCTGAGGGATAGCTCTAAATTCATCTTCAACTTCATCCCAGTCCCAAACAGGGGTTCCACTAATCGTCTGCAATGGTTCAGGTAGTCGATCTCTACTTTTCCATACTTTTAATTTTTCGTACGGCACATCTAAAAGTTCTGATAATTCTTTTAAACCTACTAAATTCATTGTTATTCCTTTTATGTAATTATTAGTAACATTATATGTTGTCTGTATTTATATGCAACTATTAGTAACATAAAATTATATTGATTACATTAACTCAGCAAAACTTACTCACCCCAGAAACAGAAAAAGAGAGAATGAAAGGTCCTCTCTTCTACTGTTTGAAGCCTATAGTGTTGCAACACTAATTCTTAAAAAGACAGCTTCTTGATAGATATTACATATATAAGAGTTAAGAATGGGGAAAATATTTTTTTAATTTAATTACTTAAATTTTTCAGTTCTGTAGAGATTAAAAAAGCATAACGTAGCAACTGAACACATTAAATGCCAAACCATATGAGCTTGTAACCATGAATCAGGATTACACCATGGGTGTTCCGGAACCCCTGTTCCCCAAATAAGAAGTGCTCCAAAAAAAGAAGCAAAACCTAAGAAAAACCAAGGAGTATATTTTTTTGTAGTTGTTGATTGGAGATTTGGAATTAAAGCAGGTACAAAATAAAGAAGCATTTCCCAGTTATCTTGAAAGTTTTGAAGAGCATTAATTACTGGGTTACCAAAAAGTTGTTGAGTCAACAATACAGCAAACCCAGATCCAACTCTTCCATAAATATTTGGAAATTTTACTAATACTTCAGTAGCAATCCACAAACCAATGCTTAATTCAAATAGATTCACTCCAATACCCATACCTCCATCAATAAACCAGTAGCTATAAGCAAACCAACCAAGAAGTAGAGAATAAATGGTGAAATATGTTTTTAAAGAAAGCCCCATTAATCGTTTTAGGTTATACAACCAAAGAATCAGAATATATGTAATCATTGAAACATTATCTAACCACGCACCAAATGCAGTATGTGTTCCATGCATAGCCATTGACCCAGGGCCTAAAAATGTTGAAGCTGATGCATAAAGGACCGCAATAGCTGATGAGCCAAACATCTTGATACCTTTTCCTGACGTTGCATCTTGTGCAAGCTTATAAAACATATACAAACCGGTAAATACAAATCCAAGATTCCCCAGTGTATTGGCTGGCTCTCTAAAAAATCCACCACTTACTCTTTCACACCAACGTGAGATTTGACCAATCGCTTGTTCATTTTCAGCAGGGACACCCCAACCATTAGCTCCAAAGATGATGAAAAGACCTGCAGTTATTGCAAGAGTTAATAAAGCTGTTCCGAAAGGCCTATAAGAAAAAAGTGAGTTATTTTTTACTTGCATTTAGGGCTGAGTCCATATCTTCAATAAGGTCTTCTATATTTTCTATACCCACTGAAATTCTTATCAACTTTTCTGGTGCATTGTTGATTACCTCTCCATCTAAACCAGTGACTTTTTCATGGGTCATCAAATAAGGAACCTCAATTAAAGTTTCAACTCCACCTAAACTTACAGCTAACTTATAAAGATTGAGCTCTTTCCAAAATTTCTCTTCATTTATATGATCTTCTAGGAAGAAACTTAACATTCCACCAAAATAGTCCATTTGTTTTAATGCAATATCATGATTTTTACTACTTTCTAAGCCTGGATAAAATGTTTCTTTTATATGTTCAGACTTTGAAAGATATTCTGCTAATTCATGCCCGTTTTTTGAGTGCAATTCAATTCTTGGTCCAAGCGTATATAACCCTCTTTGACATAAATATGCATCAAATGGAGACATTATACCTCCACTTGTTTTTTGATACTCATAGAGTGTTTCACGAACCTCTAAATTATTTGTTATAACAACACCACCTAAGGTGTCACTGTGTCCACCTATATACTTAGTTGTAGAATGCATAATAATATCAACACCGTGTTCAAATGGCCTTGTAATAAAAGGTGTACAGAAAGTACTATCAGCAACTAGTAAAGCTCCTTTATTATGAACTAATTCAGAAATTTTTTGTAAATCATAAATATTCATATTTGGATTTGAAGGAGATTCAATCCATACAAGTTTTGTTTTATTATTTACAAGGCTTTCTAATTTCTCTAAGTCATACATGTCACAAAAGCTGACATTAAGTGCTCTCTTCTTTGCAATTGTGCCGAAAAAATTTGTTGTTCCTCCATAAACATCTTTTGTAATAACAACATTTTCATCTGGATTTACTAATTCAGCTATTAAAGATACAGCAGCCATTCCTGAGGCCATACCTAAAGCAGGTAAATCTTCATAATTTTCATTTCCCTCAAGAGAAGAAATTGTTCTTTCGAAAATTTCTCTAGTCGGATTGCTTACTCGTCCGTAAAAATATTCTGACTCACCAGGTACGGGGTTTTTATAAGTTGTTGATAAATGAAGTGGAGACATCACATCTCCTGTTGGCAATTCTATTCTTTTCTGAGTATGAAGGGCTCGTGTGTTAATACCATATTTTTTTGATTTACCCATAGGTAGAGTTTAAATGGAATCTGGATAATAAGAGGAAATATTCATAGTTTTTGGTTGAAAATAAAATTTATAATATTTAAATTTATGAAATGATAGAGAAAATATACATTGCAGGACCTTTATTTAATATTCATGAAAGAAAGTATTTGGAAGAAATAGCCTCAACCTTGGAGGGTGCTGGCTATAAATGTTTTTTGCCTCATAGAGACCAGACAGGCATAGAAGAAGATGCGCTCAAGGGAACAGATATGAGTCAAGAAACTAAAGATAGAATTTTCCAAAATGATCTTGAGGCTTTGAGCAATTCTGATTTAACTGTTGCATTAATTACAGGTCAAGATATTGATTCAGGAACTTGTTCAGAAATTGGCTATACATATTCTGAAGGAAAACCAGTTATTGCTATAGATGCAGAAGAGAGAAGATATAGAAATTTGTTTGTTGAGGGAATGATTTACAAAACAGTTAGTAATGTAAATGAGATTTTACCTGCAATAAATTTAATAAGAAGTTAAGTACTAACCATCACTTTTTTAAATCCTCTTATTCCAAAAGCACCAGTTCTTTCTGGCTTTGAATCTAAGGCCCAGCTATATTCAAAAAGATTATTAAAGGAAGCTTCAAGTTCTAACCTTGCTAGGTGAGCTCCAAGACAGAAATGCATCCCTCCACCAAAACTTGTATGATTTAAATCTTCCCTATCAAAGTTTATTTTTTCAGCGTCTTGAAAAACTTCATCGTCACGATTAGCAGATCCTAACAGTATGGCAACCTTTGCATTTTTTGGAATTTTATATCCTCTTACTTCCGCATCTTCAAGGGACCATCTTTGAAAAAACTGTAGAGGGCTATCCCACCTAAGTAACTCTTCAACTATATTCTTTACATCAAATTTTTTGTTTAAGAGTTTTGTTTCAATTCCATTTGAGAGAAGAGCACTCATCCCATTTCCAATAGTATTAACAGTAGCTTCATGGCCAGCATTTAATAAAAGTATGGCTGTACATATAATTTGGTCCTTACTTAATTTTTGATCATTTTCAGAAACGTGTGCTAGACGAGTTATCATATCATCACCAGGGTGTTTTATTTTTTCATCAATTAGGTCATCAATGTAGTAGTAGAATTCTTTAGCTGAATTTTCAGCTAAATCAGCATTATCATCAGTTACTTGTAAGTCATACATACGAACAATATCATTTGACCATCTAAGAAAATCATCATATCTAGATTCAGGGACACCTAATAGCTCACCCATAATTGCTATTGAAAATGGTTGAGCATAATCATGTAATAAGTCGAAATTACTCCCTATTAGTGGATTTAATATTTCTCGGGATTTTTTCTCTATAAATGGTCTTAATAATTCAACTTGTCTTATAGAAAATGCTTTTGCAACCAACCCTCTAAGCTCATTATGTGCCGAACCTTCAAGGTTAAGTAAAGAAAATTCTTCTGTCTTTCCAAAATAATCATAAGCTTTTTTTCTACCATCCCACTCTCTATCACCTTCTATGTCCGCAGGCTTTGCAGATACATATTTTTTACTACTTTGTACTGATTTCACATCTTCATATTTTGTTAAGTAGATTAAATCAGAAATTTCATCATAAAAAATAGGTGATTTTTCTCTAAAATCTTTCATTGCAGGATAAGGATTTTCTATAAAATCCAAATCTTGATTTGGAAAAGCTATATTTTTTAACTCCATACTTAATTAATTATATGACTTACTAGTCAAGAATATCAAAAATCTTTTTTGAATTTAATACAGTAAAAGAAGTTAAATGATAATATCAGATAATGTCTGATATTAAGATAGAGAACCTAACTGTCCAATATCTTGGAACAGAAGAAAACGCACTTGACGGTGTTTCAGTTGAAATAAAGCAAGGCGAGTTTGTGGCCATCCTTGGATCGCATGGAGCAGGGAAAACAACTCTTTGCTTATCTATTAATGGAATTGTACCAAATATGATTGCAGCTGATATGTATGGAAGTATTGAAGTAGCTGGTGAAGTACCTCCAAAGATTCCAGTTAGAGAGCTAGCAACAAAAGTCGGCAGCGTATTTGATAATCCAGAGTTTCAAATGAGTCAATTAACAGTATTTGAAGAAGTTGCTTTAGGACTGCAAAACTTAGGAGTTGATAAAGAAACGATTTTGAAAAATATTTCTGGATCATTAGAGATGGTTGGCTTGAAGGGTTTTGAGGACAGGTCGCCCTTTGAGATATCGGGAGGCCAGCAGCAAAGACTTGCTATGGCGTCAGCCCTATCAATGAAGCCAGAAATTCTTGTATTAGACGAACCTACATCAAATTTAGATCCTATAGGAAAAGAAGAAGTTTTTACAGTTACTAGAAAAATTAACCAAGAAGAAGGTCTAACAGTTGTTATAGCAGAACATGAGGTAGAGGTGATAGCTGAGTTTGCAGATAAAATCTTACTTCTGGAAGAAGGAAAAATTACTAAATCAGGGACGCCTCAAGAAGTTTTTCCAGATTTAGTTGATATTCAAAAAGATATTGGAGTAAGGGTGCCACAAGTAACTGAGTTTGCAAGTAAAGCACCGAATAAATTTTCCGGATCTATTCCTGTGACCCTTAACGAAGCTATAGAAAGTTATAAGAAATGAATGAAACAAAAATAGTTTGTAACAGCCTTAGTCATACTTATCCTAATGGGGTTGAAGCAGTAGCAGATGTTAATGTTTCTATAGAACAAGGAGAAGTGATTTCTGTTGTGGGTCAAAATGGCTCAGGTAAAACAACACTAGTAAAACATTTTAACGGACTTTTAAAACCAACAGCAGGAAATGTTATGGTTGGAGATCTTGATACGCATGAAAATGCCGTAGGGTTACTTGCAAGAAGCGTTGGTTATGTTTTTCAAAATCCAAATCATCAAATTTTTGCTGCATCAGTAAAAGAAGAGCTTTCATTTGGATTAAAAAATATAGGACTAGAACAAGACGAGATTGAGAAGAAGGTCGGCGAAATCGCAGAAGACTTTCTACTAACAGAATATTTAGATTTAAATCCATACAGACTTGGATTCTCATTAAGAAAAACTGTAGGCATGGCATCAATTATTGCAATGGAGCCCGATGTAATAATTTTAGATGAACCAACAACAGGCCAGGACTTTCTAGGAGTAAAAGCAATCAGAGATGCAATACACAAACTAAGAGCACAAGGAAAAACAGTTATTGTTGTATCTCATGATATGCCATTGGTTGCTGAGGAAACAAACAGAGTCTTAGTAATGTGTGAAACAGAACTGATTTTTGATGACTCTCCAGCGAAATTGTTTGCTAATGATGAAATTTTAAATAAGACAAACCTTTTACCTCCCCAGATTTCTTCATTTTCTACAAAAGTTGGGCTTAATAAGTCAAAAGATGCAGTACTTTCTGTTAATGATGCACTTAAGTATGTAAAAAAATAATATAGGCTTATTGTATTAGGTCTATTTAAGTCATTATTTAAACATTTTTGATAAAGTCAACGCATGACTCTCTGATTTAATTTATTATGGGAGAAGATAAGAATATCTGATGTGAAGATTGATGATATTCATGAAAAATAATAAGGAGGGCTTGTGAACGAACAAGTTGATTCACAAAAACTTAGTAGTGCTACAGGTGGAGGAGTTCCTTTAACATA
>CAZKFE010000004.1:0-2764 GCA_964551955.1 uncultured Candidatus Actinomarina sp.
TAATTCTTATATTAAAAAATAGAAATAAATATTAATATAATTTAATTATGAAAATTGGTGCTTTCATTCCACAAGGTTGGCGGATGGATTTAAATGATCTTAAACCATTAGAGCAATGGAATAAAATTGTAGAATGTGCAAAAAATATTGAAGACTCGGGATTTCATTCGCTTTGGGTTTACGATCATTTCCATACAGTACCTTCTCCTACTATCCAACCTACATATGAATGCTGGACATTAATGGCAGCTTTATCTCAAACAACTGAAAAAATAAGATTAGGTCAAATGTGTACTTGTAACTCATATCGTAATCCTTCATATCTAACAAAAGTTGCATCTAATATTGATGTCATTTCAAATGGTAGGTTAGAATTCGCAATTGGTGCGGGTTGGTATGACCAAGAGTATGAAGCTTATGGTTATGATTATCCATCTGATAAGAATAGGTTAGCAATGCTTGAAGAAGCAGTTTTAATCTATATTGAAATGACTACTAAAGAAAAAAGTTCCTTCAAAGGAAAGTTCTATCAAATCAAAGAAGCCATCAATGAACCAAAGCCAATACAGAAACCGTACCCTCCATTGTGGATTTGTGGAGGTGGAGAAAAAGTAACACTTAAGCTATTAGCTAAATATGGTGATTACGGTAATTGGGATGTTGATCATGAAGGTTTTGAACATAAAACTAATATTCTTAAAAAACATTGTATAGATGTTAATCGTGACTTTAATCAAATAACAAGAACATTACACACCAATGTAATTATTGGAGAAGATAAAAAAGATTTACAAAATAAAATTAACAAAATATCTAAAGATACTTCAATACCTGAATCATATTTCTTGAGTAGACCATTGGTTGGTACTAAAGAAGATGTTTTTGAAAGTTTAGATAAATTTAAAGATTTAGGATGTGAATATTTAATTGCTTATATAGCGGATATAACTTGGGGAAATACACAGGAAATTTTAAAAGAACGATTATAAAAAACGGAAGCCCTCGTTAGAGGGCTTCCCAACAGGGCTGCGTATCACACTTAATTGAAACGCACTAATAGAATACCATTTTTTTTTACTAAAAGTAAACTTATTTAACCAAAAGAAGGATTTTTAGTATTTGGCACAAGAGAAACCCACACTTTTCCTTTAGGAACATACAATATATTGTCGTTATTATCAAAAATATGAAAAGGATCTGTATTTAAACCTCTTTTCCATTTTCCATCAATCATTTTACCGCCGTGTAATATAATTGCTCTTCCTTCACCAACTGTTTTTACTGATGGCAGTTGGAGTGGATGTAAGTAAGGTTCACAGAATAATGCTATCACTGTTGTAGTGGAAATTTGATTTGTATTACCTTGTTGGTCAGAAATATAGTGAATATTACTAGAACTTGAATTTTTATATGCATCATAATATGTTCTAACATAATTTATTCCATTCCAAGTCCACGTAGTATGTGTTTGTGATGAAAAGATTAATTTTAAATATGAAATAGAATTCCAATTTGATAAGTTAGTGTCACCCCAAGAAAATAATGGTTGAGGATTTATGCTTTTTTTGTATCCTCTACTTATTGCTAATGATTTCAACTTATTTGTATCAGCATATAAATTATGTGGAGCATTTCTATTAGATATTCTAAAAAATTCAGGTCTTCGATCTGTAATAACAGGGACACCCATATCATTAATTTCTGGAATTAACCCACCTGTAGCTCCACTTGCAACTAAAACTCCGTCAAGTGGACGTAAAACTGTTGGGTCAGTAGGTCTAGCAGATCGAATTGGTCCATGATAACTAGTATCACTTTGATAAAATACATTGATAAACCTAGTCATTCCTCCTTCAACAAGTACTTCGAAAACAGCATCAGCATATTGGGGACCAGATTGTGGTCTTGCATTTACATTGTTATCATTTTTTATACCAATTACAATTTTATTATTTGATCCTGTCGGCATAATTAATCCATTTACTGGAGAATTTATACCATCTATATAATTTTGTGTTTGAACTCTTCCCAATGATGTATAGACTTCTTCTGGTGTCGTAGACCAATTTTGATCTAAATATGCATCTAGCTCTTCCTGCGAATTAACTTGGGCTACATTTCCATACCTATATACAAATACTGGATAAAAACATGGATCAGGTACCCATATGTTTGAATCATTTACATAGCCTATGATGCAATCAATGTTTGGGTTATAATTTTGTAAGTCAACCGTTAAATTAGTTTCATTTGAAATAATTTCACTATTTGTATCAACACTTGTAGTTATTGTATTGTTAATTAAAACTTCATTATTTTGAACATATGAATTTTCTCCTTTATCTAATGCTTCTAAAGTTTTAGGACCGACTACTCCATCAATTGTTAAACCAGCTTTCTTTTGGAAGAATTTAATAGCGTTCTTTGTTTGAAATCCATAAATACCATCTATATCGCCCTTATATATATTTAGATCTTTTAATTTATTTTGTATTTCAACTGTTTGTTGCGAAAAAGCATATGATTCCATATCTATAGTTTCTTGTCCACCAATTATTAAATATGATTTATCACCTTTAGCTAATGCTTCTTTTGTGATTGGACCTAATACACCATCAACTGTTAATCCCGCTCTTCTTTGAAATTCCCTTATTGCAGATTTTGTATCAGTACCTAGTATGCCGTCAATACTTCCTTGATAAATAAACAACTCTTTTAATGTTCTCTGAGCATCTTCAAGATTGTTTATTAACTTCGGAATTGT
>CAZKFE010000004.1:2864-26799 GCA_964551955.1 uncultured Candidatus Actinomarina sp.
TGTAGTACTTGATGTAGTTGTAGTACTTGATGTAGTTGTAGTACTTGATGTAGTTGTAGTACTTGATGTAGTTAGTAATTCTGTTGATACTATATTTTGATTATCAGAATTAGTATTGCATGAGATAATTAGTAACATGCAAAATAATTTATATTTTATTTTCATAATTAATTAAATTTTTTAACTGATTTGTATATTAACTATAACTAAAAATACTTTGTATTAATTGAGATTATTTCTAATTATCTAACCAAGTTACCGTACCAACAAGTGGTAATATATGCACCCATTGTGTACTAGGGGGAACTAAAATTGGATTTTGATTTTGATCGTATAAATCAAATGGTTCACTTATATCATTTCTTCTCCAAGTTCCTTCGATATATCGGCCATTATTAAATACATAAACTGGACCAACTCCTACAGTTAAAACGCTTGGTAGTGTTGTAGCTTCATCGATATATATAGGACCCTGTAATACTACAATTGATTCAGTATTTAAAATATCTGTATAACCATCTCGAGTTATAAAATTATGTGCAACAGCATCTTCAGTATTTGAATAACCATCAATAATAAATCTAGAATATTTCGTTCCATCCAATTTCCATATTACTGTTGTGAAATCACTGTACTGAACAATAACCCTATTGGCACCAGTTGACCAATTGTCTTGATTGTTTCCAAATGGATAGATTGGCCCAGGAGGTGCATTAAAGGCTAGCCCTCTATCGTCAATAACTTCTCGAACTAATTCAGTATCAGCATATAAGTTGTGTGGTGCTTTTCTTTCATCTATTCTAAACATTACTGGTGGTGACTCTTCTTCAAGTACTGGAACTCCAAGTTCTCTTATCTCAGGAACTAATCCTGGTGTTGCTCCGGAAACTATAAGAATACCACCATAGGGTCTAACAAGTGTAGGGTCTGTTGGTCTAGCTGATCTAATTGGTCCAATATAATCACTTGTTTTGTCATAAAAGAATGTTAAAAATCTTGTCATACCACCTTCAACAATAATTTCAAATACTGCATCTGCTTCTTGAATACCGGATTGTGGTCGTGCATTTAAATTATTGTCAATTTTAAAAGCTAATACTCTTCGAGGTCTTTTTAACCATAGCTCTGGTGGTAGTTCAATTCCAGTAAACGGTGACATCTTTTCATTATCAAATGTATATGCTTCTACAATTGAAGTTGTTGTACTAATATCTGTTTCTTGATCTGTTTGATTAATAACAGTTGTTGTAACTTCATTACTTTCTACTTGATTTATGTTCTCATCATCAGCATTAGAACAATTTGTAATAATTGTTATCAAAAGTATTAATGAAATTATTCTTTTCATATTTTTATATTAGTAATAAAAACCTTATTAAAATTATATTTCTTATATAACAGCAGAAACAGCTAATTTAATGAAGTTTGTAATAGATTTATCTATTTGGAAATAAGTCAAGTTTTTAAAGACTTTTTTACCTTTTTTATTAGTAACAAACCATAGCGGATCAATTATATTAGACATTCTAAATTTCGAATATACTATTCCATTCAATGGAGACTCAAAAAATAATGAATTGTGTACAAAGTCTTGACCGCTCTGTATATTATTATCAGTGTTTCCAGGATAACCTCCCCAAGGTAATGTTGGTATAATAAATCCTATTGCTGACCATTCATTAATAGCAACTGTTCCATATCTTAAATTATCAATATAGTAATTAATATTTTTTTTATTTTTCTTTGATTTATATTTTTTAAACAAAACTGTTGCACCAAGATTTCCCCATAAAGTATCATTACAATAATCAACTACTTTTTGTACATAATCATCATTATCAGTTGATTCAATTTTTTTAAAATATATTGAAGTGCCCCATACTTCACTTGTTTCATATTTACTATATGATTTAATTTCTCTTGTTAGATGTGGGGTTGCACACGATTCGTCATTTTCTCTTGTGTAATTAGTGTCTTTTTCCAATTTATTCAATAAATTTAAGCTATTTGGATAATAAGAATATCTATCATCAATTTTATTCATATAATGTTTAATATATTTAATTAATTTATCAGTATGTTTCCAATCTTCAGGTAAAATCACAACCTGTGCTGAAATGCAATTAAACCCACCGTTATTTAGTTTTGCTGTAACTATTTTTCTAGCTTGAAATTTTAGTTCCCCATTACTCCAGTTACCTGGATGAATAATAATAGGTGTAACATTTCCTAATTCACTAGAGAAAGATACCGTGTTTCTTTTTTCAAGTATTTTAAGTTGTTTCTCATTTTCGGTTAATTTCTTTCCATATACAATTTGCTCATATGTTTCATCAGAACCAGTTAAATGAATATGGTCTATTCCTTTATGCTCAACCATATATTGTGATTCAGATAATGAACCCTTTGTGACAACCATATAACCTCGAGAAATAAAATTTTCAAATACTTTTTCATAAACAGGAAGCAAATATTCATTAACAGGATTAAGTTTTAAATATACTACCGATCTTTTTGTAACTATATGATAGATTGCATCAAGTAAAGGAATACAAGATACGTTGCCTGCTCCAAGAACTAATGTGACATTAGGATCGTGTGAGTACCTCATGGCATAACCTCGGTATTTTTCAATATCTTTAAATTTAAGATTTTTGTTAAATTTAACTTCCGCTGATATAAATGGGAAAAACATTTTTTCTAAAATATTATTAGGGAAAACTTTATAAGTGTTCAACTCTTCATTGTGTAATGAAGCATCTAAAGGTCTATTTACATCTTTAAGGGTTTCAATATAATATTGAAGACCAAATACTGAAGCAAATGGACCACCCAACCATTCCTCACCTTCTGCAGTGGTATTAGTTACACCTTTATTTTTTGCGCCTACTGTTGCCCAATAATATGCAATTCCTTTAATATTCTGGATACATTCTTCAAACAAAGTTATCAATTCAGAATTTTGAATATTTGAAAATTGTTTTGAATTGTTTCTTAAAGAATTTATTTTTCTATCTATATCTATTTTTGTTAATGACATATTTACATCTTATTCGGTTATCTCTAAAAGTTCAAAATCTCCCCAATTAACAGTTAAGTGTTTTGCAGGAATAAGTTCATTAGGCCTACCTACAGGTAAGTTTTTTGGGTAATTTTTTAATTTATCATTATTTATTTTAAGTTCTTCTATTATCTCTTTTAATTTTTCAGATAAATCATCTAATGTCTCTACTGACTGAGTTTCTGTTGGTTCAAACATTAATGCTTCGTCAACAATCAATGGAAAATATATTGTTGGAGAGTGAAAACCTTTGTCAAGTAAAGCTTTACCAATGTCATAAGCTTTAATTTTATGAGATTTTTTTAATTCTTTAGCAGTACTGACGAATTCATGCATACAAGGTTTAGAATATGCCAAAGGTAATACTTTAGAAATAACTGATGATAGGTATCTAGCATTCAATACTGCAAATGACCCTAATGTATCCAACCCTTCTTTTCCTAATAATTTCATATAAGCAAGAGCTCTTAAAGCTACTAAGAAATTCCCATGATATCCATGCATTCTTCCGATGGATTTTTTTGGTTGGTACCATTCGTAAAAATCTTTTTTCTTCTGAACAATAGGACCAGGTAGGTACTCTTTTAAAAACTCCTTTACAGCAACAGGTCCTGATCCTGGACCACCACCACCATGTGGTGTAGCAAAGGTTTTATGTAAATTAGAATGAACAATATCAAAACCCATATCACCTGGTCTACAAATACCAACTATTGCATTTAAATTTGCACCATCATAATAAAGAAGACCATCAACACTATGAATAATATTAGAAATTTCAATAATATCTTCTTCAAATAATCCACCAG
The DNA here is from genome assembly GCA_964551955.1 of uncultured Candidatus Actinomarina sp. Lineage (GTDB taxonomy): Bacteria > Actinomycetota > Acidimicrobiia > Actinomarinales > Actinomarinaceae > Actinomarina. Next base: position 6,735 of record CAZKFE010000004.1, read on the forward strand.
TATTTGGATTTGTGAGCATAAGACCAGCAGTTTCATCATTTACTAATTGTTTTAATTCTTTAACATCAATAAGGCCATCGCTGTCTGTTGATACTTCGACAACATCAAAGCCCGCCATTTTTGCAGAGGCAGGATTAGTTCCATGTGCTGAGTCAGGAACAATAATATTTTTTTTATTTTTTAGATTATTTTCTTTTATATATTTTTTAATAATTAAGAGACCGGTTAATTCTCCTGATGCACCGGCTGGTGGTTGAAAACTTGCACAATCCATACCAGTAATTTTTATGAGATATTCTTCTAAAATACTTAAGATTTCTAAAGATCCTTGCGAGAATTTCTGAGGAGTAGCTGGATGTAAATTAGAAAATCCATCCAAGGCAGCCACCCAGTCAGCAAATCTTGGATTATATTTCATTGTGCAAGAACCAAGAGGATAGAATCCTAAATCTACAGCAAAATTTCTATGTGCTAATCGGGAGAAATGCATTACTAAATCATGCTCAGAAACTTCTGGTAAAGGCGCTTTTTCAATTTTTAAACATTCGTGTTGTATTTTTTGTTCATCTACATCAAGTTTTGGATAATTAAAAGATCTCCTTCCTGGTTTTGATAAATCCTTTATTGTAGGTTCAGGTAACCCCCCTACTAATGGTAAAGAGCTTGCGTTACCTCCACTAATCATTGTTTACCTCTTTAAATATATTTACGTAATTATCTATCTCTTTTTTAGTTCTTTTTTCTGTTACAGCAACAAGGAGTTGAGACTTATTGTATCTAATACCTGCAAGATATCCTTTTTCAGCCATATAATCGATTATCATTTCTGGATCCTTATTTGTTTCAACAAGAAATTCTCTAATTGACGATTCACTATTAAGGACGTTAATGTTATTTTCTTTCAATAATTTTTTGAAATAATTTGCTTTTTGCATTGCATGGTAACCCATAGAGTAAATACCTTCTGGTCCCAGCCAACATAAATGAATAGCAGAACCTATTGCGTTCAAAGTTTGATTTGTACAAATATTTGAAGAAGCTTTTTCTCTCCGAATATCCTGTTCTCTAGCACGCAATGTCATAACGTATGTTTTTAGATTATTTGAATCTCTTGATTCACCGATTATACGACCTGGCACTAACCTAGCAAATTCTTTTTTAGTAGCAAACCACCCAACTGTTGGACCACCATAAGATAAAGGTGTTCCTATAGATTGACCCTCTGCTACAACAATATCAAAACCCATATTGCCAGGTGTTTTTAATATTCCTAATAGTGTAGGGTCAACATAACAAATAGTTACGATACCTTTTTCTTTTGCTTTTTTAACCAATTTACTTAGATCTTGGGCCGAGCCATTGTAATGTGGATAGCTTACAACAAAAGCTGCGTCATTTTCTGTAAATAAATAGTCATCAGGAAAACGATTATCTAAAAGATCAACAAATTTTATATTAAATTTATCGTTATCAATTAATGTATTTATAACTTCTTTATTATTTGGATTTATGCAATTAGAAATTACTACATCATCACGTTTTGTTTTATTAATAGCAACTGATATTGCTTCAGCCATTGAAGTTGCACCATCATATAATGATGCATTAGCTAGTTCCATTTCAGTTAAATCACATACCAATGACTGAAATTCAAATAATGCTTGAAGTACGCCTTGTGATATCTCAGGCTGATATGGCGTATAAGATGTCATAAACTCAGGTCTCATTGTTAATGTTTTTACAGTATGAGGCAAGAAAACATCATAATGACCTCCACCAGCAAAACATATTAAATCTGATCTATTTTTTTTGGATATGTTTTCAAAGTATTCTATAGCTTCTAATTCTGATATTGAATTATTAACATCTACACCATCTTTTAATATTAATTCACTAGGTATATGTTCAAATAACGCATTCAATGAATCAATTTTCAACTCTTTAAATATCTTTTTAATATCAATATCTGAATGTGGTACATACATTAGCTTAAAAACCTTTTATTTATTATTTGTCCTTCTAATAAGTTACCACGTATATCAAACTCTATTAAATCAGTTTCAGGAAGACTGTCGAATAATACGAAACCAATTGATTTTTCTAATATTGGAGAGTAATTACCTGAAGTAACAATTCCCGAAACATCATTACTCTTTACAACTGTGCCAGTTCTAGGTATTCTTTTAGATTCAAGAATAAATTTTTTTAGATACTTATGATCTCCATTTTGAATTTGTTCATCAATTATATTTTTACCTAAATAGTTATTATTATTATTAATAACCCATTTTAAATTTGCTTCAACAGGAGAAATTTTCTCAGTAAGTTCAAAACCATAAAGAGGTAAGGAAGCCTCCAATCTAAGAGTATCTCTTGAGCCTAAACCACATGGTTTTACATTGTTTTCTAATAAAAATTTTAAAATTTTATCTGTATGTATATTTTCATACATTATTTCTAGTCCGTCTTCACCTGTATAACCTGTACGTGCATAAGTAAAAATATTATTAATTTTTGTAGAAAATTTTTCAGGAATTTCTAATAATGTTTTCAACAATTCTAAAGCTTGAGGACCTTGTATTGCTATTAACGATGTTTCAAATGTAATATCTTTATAAGAAATTTTATTATTAGTCAAATGTTTTGTAATTTTATCTCTATTTGTTGCGTTACAAATTAAAATTATGTGTGTTTCGAACTTCCAAAAAATAACATCATCTAAAGCATTTCCTTCCTCGTTTGTAAAAATAGAATACATTGCTTTTGTATTCTTTAAATTTTTTAAATCTGAACATATTAATTTATTTATATTTTCTATTTCATTATTTTCTATATATATCCTTCCCATATGAGAAACATCAAAAAATCCTGATTTAGTTCTTACATAGTTATGTTCTTTAATTGTGCCATCATAAGAAAAAGGCATATGCCAACCTGCAAATTCTATCATTTTTGCTTTTTGTTCTTGATGATATTTATATAAAGAAGTGGTTAATAAATCATTCATTAAGATATGAAAGATTCATATTCTTGATAACTCATGCCAGTATCGTCTAAATTTTTTATATCAGCTTTAACAAGCCAACCTGAACCACAAGGATCTGTATTAATAATTTCTGGTTGACTATCTAAGTTAGAGTTTATTTCTGTTATTACACAATCCATAGGTGCATATGCCTCAGCGACAGTTTTTGTAGCTTCAATTTCTATCATTGAATCACCTTTGTTAAATTCATCACCTACTTTAGGTAACGTTACAAATACAATATCTCCAAGTTCACCTTGTGCAAAATCTGATATACCAACAGTTATATTGTTATCATTAATTGAATACCACTCATGAGTTTCTAAATATTTTTTATCTGTCAATGTTTACCTACTTATTATTTACAACTGGAATTATATCATTTTTTATAAATATTTAATAAAGCACTTAACTGTTTTTATATATCTAGTTCGTTATTTTTAGATACTTTTCCAAACCATATTGCTGACTTATGTGGTTTTCTCTCAAATGTTTCTTTATCAAACTCAACAAGTCCAAAATTCATTTGATACCCAAGATCCCATTCGAAATTATCTAATAAAGACCAATATAAGTAACCAATAACATTATTATTTGTTTCTAAATAATTATGAATATCAGTAAGTACACTTGAAACAAACTCAATACGTTCTTCATCATTATCAGTAGCAATTCCATTTTCTGTTATAAAGATGTCTTTTCCATCAAAATATTCTGATAACCGTTTTATATTGTAAAGAACCGCTTCTGGTCTATATTCATAACCCATTTTTGTTGTGCGAGTTTCATTATCTATTCTTCCATTTCTACCAGCAAATATTTGTAATATTCTTGGTAGTATATATCTTCTTATAAATGGAATATCAAGTAAAAATGGAGTCGAAATTGATAAGAGTATACTTCTGGGAAAACGAACTATTGTATAAGTTTGTAATCCAATAAAATCATCATCTTTAGATGCTTCTAAGAACTTATCCTCTAAGTTATATTTAAGATATTTTTTAATTCTTTTATTATCATTATCTTCCCATTCTTGCAGAGCATGTGTCATTCCTACTTTCGCATTAGGATTATGTTTCTTAATAGTTTCTCTTGCTGTTTTATGAGCTTCTATAACATTATTTGATGCTTTAAAAAATACATTCTCATCTGCAATACCTGGTGGAAATTTATTAGTTGAAAAATAACCAAAAAAGGTAAATATTCCAGGTTCGTTAATTGTGTTATAGTATTTAACTTCTTTAGGAAGACTTTTCATTATTTTATCTACATAATTATTAAAGTAACCTATTACATTACTGTTTGCCCATGATCCCTCATCAAAAACCCACTTGGGTGTAGTAAAGTGATGAAATGTAATTATAGGTAAAATGTTTGCTGATAAAAGTTTTTTTGTCTTATCAACATAATGTTTTATTTCTTTTTCGTTAAAGTTGTTTTTTGTTGGTTCTACTCTACTCCATTCAATTGAAAATCTAAAAGCTCTTATTCCTAATGTTTCAAGAAGTTTTATATCTGTATCAATTAGGTCATAATGCTTACAAGCTTCTCCACATTGTTCTTCACATTTTGAGTTTTTATTGTTTTCCCAGGTTGTCCAATCATTATTGTAAATACCACCTTCTACTTGATATGAAGCAACAGCTGTGCCAAATATGAAATTTTTCGGAAATTTTTTATTAACCATATTTATAAATAATATAAGTTATATAAATTAATAGAATTTGAAGAATTAATCTTAAAGTGTGTTGAGCATTTGAAAAATAATTTTTACCGTAAGGTAAATTATTTATCCAAACATGTAGATTCCCTAAATAAAGTATGACTATAAATACAATCATTACTATCGCAGCAATAGATCTGTATTTTGTTAATAAAAATAACGGGATTATTACCTCAAGAACCCCAACTAATAAATGAGAAGTTCGCGGATAAGGAATGTAACTTGGAACAATAGAATCATAAAAATTAGGATGTCTAAAATGATTTACCCCAGCGTAAATAAAAAAAATAATATATATGTACGTAGTTAATTTAATTAAATCCAATTTTTTGATTTCTCTATTGCTTTATTCCATTTAGTTAAATAAACCTCTCTTTTTTGTGTATTCATATTTGGAGACCATGAAGAAGAATTACTGACTTTAATATTTAATTCACTTAGTTTTATTTTATTTATAAAAATATAGGAGGCTAAGGCTGCTCCATAAGCGGTTATTTCTTTTATTTCTCTTTTTATTATATTTTTATTTAATATATCAGATTGAAATTGCATAAGTAAATTGTTTGAAACCATACCCCCATCAACTTTTAATTCATTAAACGTTAGACCTAAATCTTTTTCCATTGATTCTAAAAGATCATAACTTTGATATGCAACGCTCTCAAGTATTGCTCTTGATATATGATGTTTATTAGAGTGTCTTGATAATCCAACTAATACTCCTCGAGCCGTTGGGTCCCAGTGTGGAGAAAATAATCCCGAAAATGCAGGTACGAAATAAACTCCTCCATTATCTTTTTCACTTAATGCTAATTTTTCAATTTCTTCACTAGTTTCTATAATATTTAAATTATCTCTTAACCATTGAACACCGGCACCTGCTATTGCAACGGATCCTTCAATAGCATAATTAGGATTATCATTTCCATATTGATATGCAATAGTTGTCAATAAACCATTGTCAGAATATACAATATCTTCACCTGTATTAGTTAGAGCAAAACAACCAGTTCCATAAGTATTCTTAACATTTCCTTTTGTAAAGCAATGCTGTCCAAACAAGGAAGCTTGTTGGTCCCCCATTACAGCTGTTATTGGAATGTCCTTAAGTATGTTTTTACTAATACCAAAGTCAAATAATGATGGCTTAACACTAGCTAATGAATCAATAGGGATATTATATTTATTTAATATATTTTCATTCCAACGTAGAGATTCAATATCAAACATTAAAGTTCTACTTGCATTTGTAACATCAGTTTGTAAAGTACCAGTTAGCTTAAAAATTATCCAAGTATCTACCGTTCCAAATATTACATCATTGTCATTTAAACTTTTCTTAATATCAGGTACATTTTTTATAAGCCAAATTATTTTAGATAATGAGAAATAAGTTGCTACAGGTAAACCTGTTTTAGCTAAATCTTTTTTTATAGATTCATCTTTCATAATTTCTTCACAGATATCTTGAGTACGTGTATCTTGCCAAACTATTGCATTATAAAATGGTTTTCCAGTAGATTTTGACCAAGCAATAGTTGTTTCTCTTTGGTTGGTGATTCCTAATGACTTAATTTTCTTAATATCAAATCTATTTGAAACTTCATTTATACTTTTAACTACACTATCCCATATTTCTTCAGGGTCGTGTTCAACACAATTTTCAGCAGGAAAATATTGATTAAATTCAATTTGATGTTGATCTGCAACATTTCCGTGTTCATCAAATACAATAAATCTACTACTTGTAGTACCTTGATCTATTGATGCAAAGTATTCCATCAACTTATAATAAATTATTAATACTCAATAAGCTTTAATATTGATTATTTTTATTTTGTTATAACTTTTAAAATTATCTGTTGATTTTATTAGTAAGTAGCTTATATTTACTTTTTCTTCAAATTCAATTGTTAAAACTTCACCTATACAATCAAAATTTATAGAAATAATTACAACTGGGCTATGTTCATAATTTCTTGTTGGTTCAATTGATGTAGATTTTGATATTACTTTAAGACCACTAGATACTCCGATATCCTCAACTCTTATACGTACAATATCGTTATTTATTCTATTTCTCAAAGTTCCATAAATATATATATCTCCAGTCTTACAAAGCGATTCATTATTAGTTATATGTATATCATCAATTTGTATATTGAGAATAGAAACATTTTTAATATCTAGTTCTAGCTTTGTATTTGCTGATTTTGATACATTAAATTGACCAAGATTTCTTTCGTTTGATTCGACTGATGAAAAATAACTTAATGTAACAAAAAATATACCAAACAACAAATAGAAATATATATATCTAGGTGCCTTATAAGACATTAGAGTCCGTTAATTGCTCCGAAAGGACCAATAATTGTGCCGACTATAAAGCCGTATAAAAATCCATAAGTTACACCAATTTTTAAATACTTTAATGTTTCATATGTGAAAAGCTCTTTACCGAATTCTTGAATACGAAATTTTGATCTATATTTTTCTGAAAATAAATGTTTCATAATAGGATAAAGAAAGAAAATTGTACCAATTCCTATTCCTGAAAGTATTCCTTGTATTGATCTTGCTATAACTATTTGTATCATTTTTTTATATTTATAATTATCATCAAGTAACTATGAAAATAACTCTAAAAGATTTTACCAAATGAATTTAACGTATGACGATTTAACTGTTTATATTATTTTATTTATAGTTGCTTTTATTGCATCAGCTATTGATGCTATTGCAGGTGGTGGAGGATTATTAGTAGTTCCAACTATGTTAGTTTTAGGCTTAAATCCACTTACAGCTCTTGGTACAAATAAGCTACAATCATGCTTTGGTACAGCTACCTCATCATTTAATTATTATAAAAATAATTTATTAAAAGAAAAAAACATTAAATTGTTAGTTTTACTATCTTTTTTCGGTTCATGTTTAGGAACGCTTCTTGTTAGTCAGCTATCAAGTGAAATTCTTAACAGAATCATTCCAATACTTTTAATTTCTGCTGCTGTATTTCTAATAATTAATAAAAATACTCATATAAATACTAGTAACTTCCTACATGTATTATTTTTTCCTTTTATTTTACTAATAGGTTTTTATGATGGATTTTTTGGTCCTGGAACAGGTACTTTTTTTGTATTAACTTTTTTAATTTTAAAAAAGAGGAATTTAATGGAAGCTACAGCTGCAACAAAACTATTAAATTTTTCTTCAAATTTTGGATCATTCTTAGTATTTTCATATAAAGGTTACATAATTTGGCAATTAGGTTTAATTATGGCTATTGCTCAAATATTAGGAGCATACCTAGGTTCAAAACTTGCCATAACAAATGGTGATAAATTTGTAAGGCCAATAATAGTTTTAATTTCTATAATTATTTCAATAAGAATTTTATTAAGTTAAATTAAACCTTTACTTTCATATGTTTATTTAAAAACTCTCCAAACATTTCAAATGATTTTGTTGTTTCAGGAAGCTTTACTTCAATATGGAAAACATGCCACATGCCTTCCCATTCATAGTATTCATTTTCACAATTACTATTTTCAAGCGCTTTTATCATAGATCTCGAATCTGATAAAAGGCATTCATCTGAACCAACTTGTATCATAGTAGGAGGACATCCAGTAAAATCACCGTGTATAGGAGCGATATATGGATTTTTTGCATCCATGTCCTCATTTTTAACATAATAACCACCAAAACCATCATGATCATATTTATCCCACTGTTTCTTCATAATAGGACCGAGTAGTAAATCTTTATCAGCCATTTCTACAGTGTATGTATCTCCAGTAGCTGCTGGATCTGTCCATGGAGATATACAGATAACGGCTGCAGGTAGTTCTTCTCCAAGTTCTTTAAGTTTGAGAACAGTCACAAGAGATAAATTACCACCTGCTGAATCTCCACCTATTGCTACTTGACTACTTTTAAAGTTTTCATCACTTAACAGTGCTTTGTATGCCTTAACTCCATCTTCTAACTGAGCTGGATAATAATCTTCTGGTGCAAGTCTATAATCTGGAACATAAACAGTTGTACCAGTTATATCTGCTAAATGACTTGCTATAGAGTAATATCCTTTAGGACCTCCAACAATATAGGCACCTCCATGAAAATATAATATAGCTTTATTAGGGTCGGAATTAGGCGTTGTAACTTTCCATGTTTCAATACCATTTAGTGTTATTATCTCTTTTTGACAGTTTTTAGCTTTAGGTTGTAAACCAGTTATCATATCAAAATTTAATCTTTGACCCCAAACTTTTAATTTTGATACATTGTCTGGATCATAAGCAAAAGCACTTACCAGTCCACCTAATTTTGAATATCTTTTTTTAAGCTTTATAGCTTTATCACTTAACATGTTCCCCCTCTTGAAATCGCAAGAATGAAAACATCTATTATTATCAATCTATCTTAATTTTTAATACTTTGTCGAATATTTTAAATATTTTTGTAGAAAGAAAAGATAACTAAATAAACCCATATCATTGATTCAAATCTCTTAGTTATCCAAATTCTATTAAATTTAAAGTGTATTCCGAGTAATAAAAATATTTTATTTAACACATACTATTTTTTAAATTTATATGGAAAAAGAACAGGAGTGTTTTCTTTATATTTTAAATAATTTGATAAATGACCATATCTTTCATCTGCAATTTTCTCAAGCATATTTATTCCACTCATTCTTGTTAAAAGTAAATAAACAAACAATGGAGATATTATTGTTAAATATTCAATACCACTGAATGAAGAAAATGAAATGATATATATTCCGAACCAAAGAGTGATTTCTCCAAAATAGTTAGGGTGCCTTGATAAAGCCCATAAACCAGAAGAGATGAAGTTTTTAGATGAATCATTTATTTTTTTAAAATTATCTTTTTGTATGTCAGCAATAACCTCCACTGAGAAACCTATTAACCAGAAAGTAACTCCAATTAGTGTATAAATATTTATATCACTGTTATCTACTTTTAATATTGCTATAACTGCAGCACATGATGTAATTGAAACCCATAATGCTTGACCCATCCAATATTGAAGGAACCAAAAAAATTTCTTTTTTGCTTTTTCAAAACGAACATCTTCTTTATCCCTACTTATTCTTTTGAATAAATAAGAGCCTAGTCTTATCCCCCAAATTATTACAAAGAAAAATAATATTGTATCTGTAATAGATTTATTTTCAACAGATAAGTAAGCCAATGAAATGACAATAACATATGTTGAGCTACCTATTAAATCATATAATTTTTCTGTTTTTAAAATAAAAGATGGAATAAAAAATATTAATTGAATAAATATTGAAGTAATCAATAAAAATTTGAAACTATTTAAATTCAATATAGTTATTTTGATATTTGAACCAAGAAAAGATAATAAATATATACATATCAAAAAAGCTACTGATGTTATTGCAGATTTAATTTCTTTACTCATATTTCCTGTGGGAGATACAAGATTTGAACTTGTGGCCCCTTGCTTGTCGAGCAAGTGCTCTGCCAGACTGAGCTAATCTCCCGTATTTAAAAATATAACAGCTTGTATTGAGTTTGTAATTATATTTATCTTTCTACAGTATTGATGACTCTATTTAAATTATTTAATATTCTTTCACTAATCTCGATGAATATATTTAAAATCCAAAGACCTAAATAAATTGATATAAATATATTAATTATTTTAAAGAGTAACATAACAATTCCTGCATAGATAATTATCCATGTAATTGTAAATTTTAGTGAGTATATTGGTGATTGATTAATCAAAATGGTAGTTCTATGTATTCTTTAAATAAACTTTCATTGTTATTTTTAGGATTATTTACCGCTATATCAACACGATGAAATTTTATATTTTTAATTTCAATATTTAACTTGTCTAATAATACATGGCTGTCAATTGCTTTATCATCCCAATAATTAATCATACGATCATTTAAAACAACGGGCATTCTTTCATGTATATCATTTAATTCTTTTGTTGCTTTAGTTGTTAAAATGCATACTTCTATAGATTTGTCACTTCTTTGACTATATATACCTGCAACTTTTAAAGGTTCATAGTTTTTTTTATAGAATGCATAAGGTATTTTATTTTCATTTTCCTGTTTCCATTCATACCAACCAGACATTAAAATGAAACATCTTCTTTTTTCGAATGGGGTTTTAAAAGTCTTTTTTTCTAAAACTGTTTCTAATCTTGCATTAATTAATGGTTTAGAATCTTTCATTTCTTTTAACCATGTTGGATAAAATCCCCATTTAGCATTAGTAATTTTATTATCTATTACTATTGCTATATCTGAGCTAGGAATAATATTAAAATTTTTGTAATCATTAATTAGTTCATTATTAGATAAATAAGATAGTTCATCTTTTGAAATGAAATTGTAATATCTTCCACACATAACTTTAAACCTAGAGGCGACGACGAGAATCGAACTCGTGTAAACGGTTTTGCAGACCGCTGCGTAGCCACTCCGCCACGTCGCCAATGAGCGGAAGACGGGATTCGAACCCGCGGCCTCAACCTTGGCAAGGTTGCGCTCTACCAGCTGAGCTACTTCCGCATAATTTTAATATTACATAAAAAACATAAATATTGGAATGTAAGTTTTAACCTGTTGAACCAAAACCCTTTTCAGATCTATCTGTTTCGTTTAAATCATTTACTATATTAAATGACACATTTTCAACATTAATTAATACAAGTTGAGCAAATCGATCACCTTTATTTAACTTATATACTTCTTTTGAATGATTTATCAAAGGTATAATTATTTCACCTGTATAACCTGGATCTACTAATCCAGGAGAATTTATTGAGGTAATACTATGTTTTGCCGCTAATCCAGATCTAGGAAGAATAAAACCAGCTATTTGATTAGGAAGTTCAATTGAAATACCAGTTTGAATACGTGTTACTTTATTAGGTAACAATTCGTATGAATTTAATGAATATATATCATATCCAATGTCTAAATCATGTTGTTTTTCTGGGATTCTTGCTTCTTTATTTAGAAGCACAATATTTATATCAATATTTTTATTCAATGCTAACCTTTCAATGATGAATATTAGAGATTATATTTTTATAAATAAAGTTAAAACATCAAATAAGATAAAAATCCTTGAAATTTTAGGATTTGAATCAAATACTATTGTTACACAGTCTCCTGAAACAATTAAAAATATTAATAATTTTGAAGATTATGAAGATATTGCTTTAGATAATGATCCGCTAATAGATAGTTCAAAAGTAGAAAATAATTTTTCAATCGAATATCACAATGAAATTGAAAATAATTTAGATAAAACATCTACTAAAACTTTTGAACCCATAAAAATAACAAGCCAAATCAAAAAAATATGGATTGATATTGAAAATAGACGTAAATGGTTGATACCTTTCGTATTTGTAATAAGTACAATATTTTTAATTTCGACAGCTGTATCAATATATATAAATAATAGAAACAATGAAGTAGAGATAGCTAATTTATATGAAACACTAACTATAGATTCTAATAATCTTATAAGCGAGATTGAAGAAATTATAAATATATCCACTGATAGTTTTTATTCAAAATACGATGTATCGAACTCTAGTGCTAATTTGCAATTAATTGAGTCTACGATAATGGAATATGAACGAAATCTTATAAATAGAACTGATATCCAAAATATTAATGAAATAAATAATAATTTAAATAATATATTCTTACTTATAAATGATTTAGATAAATTAATAGCTTATAGGATACTTTCTTCAGAAATATTAATTTACAATGATATCTTAAATATTGACGAAAATACGGATATTGATTTTTTATCTAACAATTTATCTGAAATATCAGCTACAAGCAAATTAAACTATAATAATTTACCAACAATTAAAGAGTTTGAAAAACATACTTTATTATTAGATGTTACTCTAACCTCATCAGAAGATTTACATGGAAGATTAATTGCTTCTTTAAGAAATAACGAAATAGAAGTTGCAAATTCAATAATAATCGCAATTAAAATGAACAAAGATATAGAAACAAATCAATTAAATAAATCGTTAGAACAATTTAAAGAAAAAAATATGCAACTATTTGTTAATATCCAGGAACTACCTTAATTAAATTCTGCTACTTCTTTTTCAAAATCAGAAGCATCGGAGAATTCCTTATAAACAGAAGCAAATCTTAAATACGCCACTTCATTTTCTTTCTTTAAATGCTCTAAAACTTTCTCACCTATAAATTTACTTTGTACTTTTTTTCCACTTTCTTTGATTTCAATGTATATATTGTCAACCAATGCTTTAAATTGCTTTTCTGTTATGTCCTGACCTCCAAAAGCTCTTTCTATACCTTTTTGGAGTTTTTCAATTTGAAATTCTTCTAAATTTCCACTTCTTTTTTCGACAATTAATACAATTTCTGTTTTTTCATATGTTGTAAATCTAGAGTTGCATTTTGGACATTTTCTTCTTCTTCTTACAGAAGATCCTTCTGAATTTCTTCTAGAATCAATTACCGCTGTATCATCTGCATTGCAGAATGGGCATACCATATATGGTATAATTATATAATCAAAGAACTTATCAATCAAATATTTATTTACTAATTTAATGAAAATCTTGAGAGATAATCCCATAAATTCTGTGCAACTAATATTTCTATTCGATTTTCATAAAAATTATTAGTATTTATAGCGTTTTTTTTAATAATTTCTGTGCTTAACTCGGAATATATTAATATTAGACAACTTATAATTAATTTTTCTTTCATGATTGAATAATAAAAATTCGATACGACAATTTTTATCGAACATTTGTGCTATTATTAGATAATGGTTAGTAAAAAACAAGATGAAATATTAAATTATATAAATAAATCTATAGAAACAAACGGGTACTCACCTACTGTTAGGGAGATTTGTTCAGCAGTGAATTTAAAATCAACGAGTACTGTTCAATACCATTTAAATAAACTTATAAATTTAGGATATCTACAAAAAAGTAAGAATATTTCAAGATCGATTCAAAGTAACGTTAAGATTTCAAAATATACTATTCCAATTTTAGGAGAAATAGCTGCAGGTCAACCATTATTAGCTGAGGAAAATTATATAGGAGAATTACCTTATTTCGGTAAAGAAAGTGATACATTATTTGCTTTAAAAATTAATGGTGATTCAATGATTGATGCAGGATTATATAACGAAGATTTAGTTGTAATAGATAAATCAATACAACCTAATGATGGTGACATAGGTGCTTTCTTAATACAAAACTCTGAAGCAACAGTTAAATTTATAGATACAATTTCAAATAAAAAGTTCCTAATACCAGCAAATAAAGAATTTAAAAATATAGAAGTGAATGAAGATATAACCTCTATAGGCAAAGTTGTGTCGTTATTTAGAGATATGTAACTTGTCCTTTTAAATGTATTTTATGATCTTTAATACTCATTTCTAATTCACCACCTGGATATATAATTATAGAATTATTTTCAACTCTATTATTATCATATAAATAATAGAACATACATAGCGCCCCTGAACCACAAGCATTTGTTTCACCAACTCCCCTTTCGTAAACTCTTGCTTGTATAAATTTTTTATCTGTTTGATTGAAAATTTCAATATTTATATCTGACTTAATTTGTTCTGATTTTATTACTACATTAACAAATTGCTTTAAATCAAATTTTTGTACATTATCTACCTCAACTAATAAGTGAGGGTTTCCAATATTTGATTTTACACATTTGTAATCATTAATTATTATCTTCTCTTTTTCATAACTTGGTATATCACTTGTAATTGTTACATAATCACCTTCTACATGAGATTTTATTATTCCTATTGGTGCAATAACGTTAATATCATTTGTATTAACATAAGAATGATCAATTGAGTATTTTGCAACACACCTTATTCCATTTACACAGATTTCAGCTGATGTACCATCATTGTTAAAATAATGCATTTTAACAGTATCATCTTTTATTTTTTCAACAAAAATAACTCCATCTACATCGAAGGTTGCATCAGCAACTATTGAAATAATTTCAATTTCTGATTTTTGTCCTGAATATTTATCAACAATAAAATTATTACCTGTTCCAGACATGTATTGAGTATTACTCATTAATTATCCTTAACATTTCTTTATATACATAATTTTCATCAGATGTTTCAAGATATTTTAATCTTGCTTCTTTTTTGAACCAAGTAATTTGTTTTTTTGCTAATTTCATAGTTTTAATATTAATATTTTCTTCTATATCTTGATCTATATTCATACCTATAGCTTGAAGAACAGTTTTAGATGGATTTTTTAAGTTATTAATTTCTTTAATTAATCCATCTTTAATCATTTGAGTTGTTCTTAACTTAATATTTTTTTTATATTCTGGATTATTCCAAAATATACCTACATTTCCTGGTTTGACTTTAACTGGAGAAAAAACATATTTAGTTTGTTCGAGAATATTATTTTCAATGTTTCTTATTAATCTTCTTTTATTTAATTCTGTATCAGGGAATTTAATTTCATGTAACTCATGAAATTTTATTAATTGTTCATAGTTTAATAATTCAAGTTCTGATCTGATTGTTGGATCAGTAGGTCTAAATTGAAAGCTTTCAATAATTGCTTTATAATACAACCCTGTTCCTCCAACAACTAATATATCACTCTCGAAAGATTTTTCTGGGATACTTTGATCCATTAAATAATTCAAATAGTCAACAACAGAGAAATTTTGATCTATATGAGCAATATCTAAACCATAATATTCAACTTCGGCTCTCATCTCATGATTAGGTTTAGCTGTTAATAGATCTAATCCTTTATAAACAGCCATCGAATCTAATGAAAGAATAGGTATATTTTTTTCGAGTGCAATTCTATGTGCTAAATTTGATTTTCCTGAAGCTGTAATACCAGTTAAAAAAAATAACAATTTAAATTAGTGAACTTTTAAGAGCAAAAGGTGTTGCTTCAGTAATTAATACTTTTACATAGTCACCTATTTCTACATTATTTGAAGATATATGCGTTGTTTGACCACCATTGATCTTTCCAGTCATAAAATCATTATTCTTTTTTGAATAATTTTCTATTAATAACATCTGTTCTGTTCCAATAAAACGTTTAAATCTATCATGACTTATTTGTGTTTGAAGATTTTTTAATCTCATAAAACGATCATTAATAATATCATTTTCAATAAATTCATCTTTATATTCAGAAGCTTTAGTTCCTGGACGTGGAGAAAATTTAAACATATACACAGCATCAAATTGTGAATACTCTAAGACTTTTAATGTTGCATCAAAATCTTCACTAGTTTCTCCTGGGAAACCGACAATTACATCGGTTGTTAAAGATACATCATGAATAATATTTTTTGCAATATCTACTTTTTTAAGAAATATATTTTGGTTATAACCTCTCTGCATATTACGTAATATTTTATTACTTCCACTTTGTAGTGGGATATGAATTTGTTTAGTGACTTTTTCTAAATCATTTACAGCTTGTAGTGTTTCTATTTTGAAATCTTTAGGATGGGGTGATGTAAATCTTATCCTTTCTAATTTATCAACCTTATTTAGTATTTGTAATAATTCAGTAAAATATGGTTTCGATTTTCCATTAATTTTTAAATCTCTACCATAAGAATTTACATTTTGACCTAATAATGTAATTTCTTTTATACCTGAATTAACTAAATATTTTACTTCATTGATTATATCTGAAGGTCTTCTACTTATTTCAGGACCTCTTACACTAGGCACTATACAAAATGTACAACTATTATTACAACCAATCTGAATTGTTACTAAAGCAGAAACTTCTGATTCTCTAACTGAAGGAGCTTCTGTAGGTAATTCGTGCATACGTTCAGATATTTCAGTTATGGGGCCCCAGTCTTCAGATTGATTTAATAAATTAACTACATCTGTTAGGTTATGAGTTCCAATAACAACATCTACCCAAGGAGCTTTATTTCTTACTATTTCTTTATCCTTTTGTGCTGCACATCCTCCAACAAGAAGTTTTCTATTTGAATTAAGATTTTTCCATTTTTTTAATTGTCCAAGAGTTCCATATAGCTTATCATCAGCATTTTCACGTATAGTACAAGTATTGATAAATAAAACATCACTATCATCAATAGAATTAGCTTTTGACATTCCATCTTCTTCGAATAATCCAGCTATACGTTCTGAATCGTGTTCATTCATTTGACAGCCGAATGTTTTAACATAATATTTTAAACCATTTCTTGATGGTTTAACTTTTGTTCTATTACTAATTTCTAATGTTGTCTTCACATATAAATTATATGAAACTTTTAATTAAATAAATACTATTTTTTCTTATTAGTTTCTTTTGACTTTTTATTGTCTTCATCATTAGTAGTGTCATCATTTGTAGTTTCATCAATTTCAACCAAACCTACTGCTTTGTATACGTCATTTTCGAGTTGTAAAGCAAGATCAGGATTTTCACGAAGATAGTTTTTTGAATTTTCCTTACCTTGTCCTAATTGAACCTCATCATATGTAAACCAGGCACCACCTTTTCTTACTATTCCATGTTCAACACCTACGTCAAGTAAGCTTCCTTCTCTTGATATGCCTTTTCCAAACATAATATCAAATTCAGCTTCTCTAAAAGGAGGGGCTACCTTGTTTTTAACAATCTTTGCCCTTACTCTGTTCCCGATCATTTGTGCACCAACTTTAAGAGTTTCAATTCTTCTTATGTCAATCCTTACAGAAGCATAGAATTTTAATGCCCTACCTCCACTTGTTGTTTCAGGAGATCCCCACATTACACCTATCTTTTCTCTTATTTGGTTAATGAAAATTACAGTTGTTTGTGTTTTGTTAATCGATGCAGTTAATTTTCTTAATGCTTGTGACATTAGTCTTGCTTGGAGTCCAACATGTGATTGACCCATCTCACCATCAATTTCAACTTTTGGTACTAAAGCAGCAACTGAATCAATTATGACTATATCTACACCACCTGACTCTATTAACATATCTGCGATCTCAAGCGCTTGTTCTCCTGTATCAGGTTGAGATACTAATAATTCATCAATATCTACACCTAGTGCACCTGCATATACAGGATCCAATGCATGCTCAGCATCAATAAATGCTGCAACACCTCCCGCTTTTTGAGCTTCGGCTGCTACATGAAGGGATAATGTTGTTTTTCCTGAACTCTCGGGACCATATATTTCAACAACTCTTCCTCTGGGTATTCCACCAATACCAAGAGCTAAGTCTATAGATAATGCTCCAGTGGAAATAGCTGGTACTTTTTTAACATTATCGGTACCGAGCTTCATCAAAGAACCTTCTCCGAATTGTTTTTCTATCTGATCAAAAACTGTATCTAGCTTTTTGGCCCTGTCTTTATCCATTATTATCTCCTTTTTATAGATTAATTAATTTCTATTAAAACATCTTTATATGACATATTTTAATAGAACATTTGTTCTAATACAAGGATTTAACAAATTTTATCAATTCCCATATAGCTTTATTTGATGCCCTTTCAATTATTTCATTTCGATTTCCATTTAATTTGTGTTCTGTTATTTGAGTATTTTTCTTATCCGATATAGCTATAAATATTTTACCCACTGGGTATTTACTACTGCTAATTGGTCCTGCTTCTCCGAGGATTGAAATGCAAATATCAGTATCATACTTATTTATTGATGAAAAACATAACTCAATAGCCAACTCCTCCCAATCATCATTATTGATTTCTTCATTTAGGAGTTTAGTTTTTGAGAAAGAAGTATAAACAATATCACCAGAGATAAAATTATCACTTATACCTGCATTTTGAGTTAACTTAGAAGAAATCAAGCCTCCTGTAATGCTCTCTACAATTGATAATTTTAATTTATTCTTTTTAAGTAGATCAGATAAGATAGTAGAAATCTGAATGTTTTCATAGGCTAAAATATCTTTTTTAAATTTTTGATTTATATTAGATACGAAATTTTTAGATTCATCATTTGTAATTGAATTTTCATCGTAACGTATTTTTATAATACCTTTACTTGCTAGATAAGCTATATCTATATCATTAGGTTTAAATTTATTAATCTCATCTGCTAAATATGATTCAGCTTGATTATAAAATAGTATAAATTTATAATTTTTTGGTTTTCCAGTAAATGAATCGATTAAAAAAGGGATAACCTCATCTTTTACTAAAGGTATAAATTCATTTGGTGGTCCTGGAAGAATAAATACAGTATTATTTTTATTATTTATAAATAACCCAGGAGCTGTCCCTTTACTATTAATTAATTTTTTAGCACCTTTTGGAATATATGCTTGTTTAATATTTGTTTCTGGCATTTTTAACCCTCTTGCATTCCATCTTTCTTTCATCAAATTTAAATGATTTTTATCTAATACAAGTTCTAAGTTGAAATATGAAGAAATAATTTCTTTTGTAATATCATCTTCAGTAGGTCCTAAGCCTCCACATATAATTATTAAATCATTATTTATTTCTAAATATTTATACCCGTTAATTATTTCTATTTCATTATCAGGAACAGTAATTTCAGAATTTAAATTATATCCAGAATTATATAAAATATTTCCCAAGTTTGAGAGATTTGTATTAACGGTATCCCCTAGCAATATCTCTGTACCAACTGTTAGTAAACCAATTTTCATAATTTTAGGTTAGCAATGTTTTTTTAAAATATAACTATCCTTTAAGTATGAAAAAATTTG
This sequence comes from uncultured Candidatus Actinomarina sp., assembly GCA_964551955.1. Classification (GTDB taxonomy): domain Bacteria; phylum Actinomycetota; class Acidimicrobiia; order Actinomarinales; family Actinomarinaceae; genus Actinomarina. The sequence goes on from CAZKFE010000004.1 coordinate 26,290, forward strand.
TTTTATTTATAGTTTTATTAATTTCATGCTCGACAACTTCTAGCAACAATCAAACTATAAATAATTCTCTAATAATTAACTATCAAAATTTAGATGGCAAATTTATTGAAGAAAATCTTTCAGATAAAAATACAATAATAATATTTTGGGCTGATTATTGAGGCATTTGCAGACAGGAGTTGCCTGTCTTAGAGGATAACTTACATAAATTAATCAATGATTATGATGTTATAGCTCTTGCTCATAGTGATTTAGAATCAACAAATGATTGGGTAAAAAACAACCTTAAAGGAATTTTAAAAATAGGACTTTCAAGTAAAGAGATAAGAGATAAATATAAAGTCATAGGTCAACCTATAACAATAATTCTGAACACAAATGGAGAAATTATTTTTCGTGAATTTGGCTATTTACCTACAAATGGATTTTAATTAATTTTGACTATTTTAAACACATTTATTAATAGGTAAGTAGTATAGGAATATAACTAAGCGGAGGAAGATGTGAAAA
>CAZKFE010000005.1:0-26535 GCA_964551955.1 uncultured Candidatus Actinomarina sp.
TTGCTAACATTTGCTGTTCTCCTCCAGATAAATATCCTGCAACATCTTTTGATCTGGGAGCTAGTAACGGAAATAAATCAAATACTCTATCAATGTTTTCTTTTATACCTTTTGAGGTTGTGTGACCTCCAAGCCTTAAATTTTCAGTAACTGTTAACTCAGAAAAAATCCTTCTACCCTCTAAAACTTGAGCAATTCCTAACTCAACAATATCTGAAGGTTTCATATGTGTAATGTCTTTATCATCAAAAGAGATACTTCCCTTAGTAATATCACCATTTTGGACATCTAAAAGACCAGTAATAGATCGCAATACAGTTGTTTTTCCAGACCCATTACTTCCAAGAAGGGCTACTATATCCCCTTCTTTAACAGTAAAAGAAATGCCCCTTAAAACTAAAATAACATCTTGGTATACAACTTCTAAGTTCTGAATCGATAAAATAGGTTACTCCCCAATAACATGTACATATTTAGACTAAAGTAAACTGCAAAATGTTTCAATTCGATTTAAGAACTTAGATTTTTTGCACTATTCAATTACTTCAAAATATGATTTAATATGATTAATATGAGTGAACAAAATTTCGAACAACAAGAATTATTTGAACAAAAGAAATATATATCTGAATTAGTGCAAGAAAGTACTAATAAAAAGAAACCATCTTCGTTAAATGTAATTTTCGGGTCTTCAATACTAACAAGTATTATTGTTCTGTCTTTTCTATATATTTTTGGAGTATTTGAGGAAGAAGAAATCGTACTTCCTGAACCAATAACAATTACAGAAACAATAAAAGAAAGAGAACTTGTTATGCCAAGAGTTGACTCAACCGAGATAGTATCAATCGCTGAAATGGCCACAAAGACAATCGTTCAAGTGCAAGTTGGGCAAAGAGATGAAAATGATGAATTTATTGCTGTTGGAGGTGGCTCAGGTGTTGTAATTAAAAAAAATGGTTTAATTATTACAAATCATCATGTTATTGCTGATGCAGATACTGTAAGAGTCGTTTTTGAAGATGGAAGAATGTATGAAGCAGAAATTATTGGATCAGACAAATTAACTGATGTGGGGTTGATAAAAATAAATAAAACTGACTTGTCTCCAATAATTATTGGAGACAGTAATGGTATTTTTGTAGGAGATTTAGCAGTTGCAATAGGACACCCTTTAACACTTGGTGCTGAACCTACTGTAACAACTGGAATTGTCTCTGCACTCAATAGAAGACTAGATGTGGGTAATGATGCGATGAATTCAGCTGTAACTTTGTTTGGTTTGATACAGACGGATGCACCAATCACTAGAGGCTCAAGTGGTGGAGCTTTATTAAATAAAAGTGGTGAGCTTATAGGAATAACAACAGCAATTGCAACAGCTGATGTAGGAGCAGAAGGATTAGGATTTGCTATTCCAATTAATTTAGCGTTAGATATTGTAGAAGATTTACTTGATGATGGAAGGGTTTTACACGCCTTTTTAGGCATATTAGGTGCTCAATACTTCGAGGTTGCAGAAGATGGAGCAAGGATTTTCTCAGGTGTTTATATTGAAGAACTATATGGAGCTACAAATGATATGTTCGCAATAGGAAAAGCTGGAGCACTACCTGGTGATATTATTAAAAAAGTAAATGGAAAAAAGGTAAAAACATTAAACCAATTAATTACTATTTTGAGAAGAATGCGTGCTGAAGATCCAATAACTATTGAAATACTTAGAGATGGAAACTCTATTTTGCTAGAGTTCAAACTAGATCTAAGACCATCTGACATATAATGTCAGAAGATATTTTTTCTCAATTTTTTAATCTTTTTAATAATGATGAACAAGAAGTTAACTGGGAATTAGCAAAACAAATAAATATCCATATAAATAAAGATAACGCAACCATTGTCCCGGAACTTTCAAATCAAAATATAAAATTTGATGAAATTTTTAGAGTAGTTGAGATTAATAATCAAAATAATACAGTTAGTAACTCAAATCCAGTTGAACTTAAATTACTTGAAACAAAAGATTATGGTAGTTGGTTTCTAGAATCTATAAAGCATTTTGATTTCAATAATTTTGAATTAGGGGGCTTACCAGAAGGCATTGGAATTAATAATATAAAATCTTCAATTATAGGAATGCAACTTGGAAATATTGCAGGATTATTAAGTAAGCATAGTTGGGGCTTAAGTAATTTTGGCATAATATTACCAAAATCTAAAACCTTATCCTTAAATAAATATAATTTTTTAAATCGTTTGTCTATATTTGAAGCTGATGAAAAAGACCTCGCTCTTGCATTTATAAGTTTAGAATTTACAGCACTCAGCTTAGGTGCTTATGAAGCGCCTTTCAAAAAAATAATTACTAATTTAACTGAGAGCACAAATCAAATGATGGAAAAAATAAAAGATCTAGATATAAATATTGATCCCAATGAAATATCCAACCCCCAAGAAATTTTTTCTAGTATACCAAATGATGAGGGATTTGACGTAAATGAAATTTTTGAAAGTATCATTGCTCCGTTAAGTTTCTATAGAGAGGCAATAAAAGAAAAAACAAAAAAATTGGAACTATTAAATGACGAAAGTATTTTTGATTTAGTAATGGATCTCTCATTCTCACCTAGTGAAAGTCCCACCAGAGATCTTGAAATAAAAATTAGTGAACTCGATAATTTAACTTCTAGTTTTTTTACTTTCCTAGATGAATCAAAGAATCAGTTATCTTTAGATGAGATTTTATCTAGTGAGGAACTTATACCTAATATTGAAGAATTGTCAGATCCAATTGCTTGGGCTGCTAGGACATCCTTACCACCTATATAAAATTGATTATTAAAGTAAAAGAAAAGGAGAATAAATAATGAGTATAAATATTGGAGATAAAATACCAGAATTTAAATTAATTAATGCCGACAAAGAAACTTTTGAAGATAAAGATTTTTTAGGGGAAAAAACAATGTTTGTCTTTATGCCATTCCCATTTAGTAGCGTATGTGACAAAGAAATTTGTGAAATAAGAGATAACCAATCATCATTTCATGAAAATGAAACAAATACTGTGCTAATTACTGTTGCTGCAAGACCAACTAACGAGGCCTGGGCAAATCATTATAAAATAAACTTTCCAATACTTTCTGATTTTTGGCCTCATGGTGAAGTTGCTAAAAAATTTGGTTGTTTTAGTGAAGAAGCAGGGATTTCACTTAGGTACACCTATATAACTGATGAAAATAATGTCGTAACAGAAGTAATTAAAAGCGATGAAATACCTATAGAAAGAGATTTCAGTTTATATAAAGAAAAGTTTGGTATCTAACCAACATCCCTGACTTCTGAATCTTCAATCCTTTGTCTTTTTATTCGCCTACGTTCTCTTTCAGATAGTCCACCCCATATACCAAATTTTTCAGAATTTTCTATAGCAAACTCTAAGCATTCCAACTGAACATTACAAGCTCTACAAATAGCTTTTGCTTTGCGAGTAGAAGCTCCTCTTTCAGGAAAAAATATATCTGCGTCTGCGCCCTTACAATTTGCATCTTCGGTCCATGATGGCATACCTCCGATGAGTTCTTCCATTAATGATTTTTCCACCCTACTCCTTTTATTAGATACAAACTAAATTACATATGTGTAATTTATTAAGATTTATCAAAATTGTCAAGAGCTGAATTTACGAATTAATTAAATTTAAATTAATCAATGTAGGATAATTAAGTAGATGGCATATCAAAAAATAGTTTCCTCAGGAGCTGTGTACAAAGGTAAAACTGGTATGTGGCTTTATATTTTCCACAGAATAACAGGAGTAGCACTTTTTGGATATCTTATTTTACATATTATTTCTACTGCACTATTACTTCTTGGTCCAGAAGTATATGAAGGGGCTGAAGCGATCTACAAAAACTTTTATTTTAGAATTGCAGAAATTGGATTAATGGCAGCAATATTAGCGCATGCAATAAATGGTCTTCGAATAATTGCAGTCGACCTATGGAAAAGAGGTTCAGAATTTCAAAAGCAATTAAATGTTATTTCATTAGTTGTGTTTATTGGAATATTTCTTCCTTCAACATATAAGATGACAACATCTTATTTCGATATTTGCCTTGAAAAAAGTAAACCCGGAACAACTCTAACCGATTGCATGCTTAGACCTTTACCAGATTGGAAGTCCGAATAATGGCTACTAGAACTGACTGGGCAAGAAGAGAACCTCCTTTAAATGGTTCAAATTTTGAACTATATGGATGGTTTTTTATGAGAATTAGCGGCCTTTTATTAGTCCTTCTTGCTGTAGGTCACATGTTTATTATGCATGTATTTAACGATACACTTAACCTAGATTACGAATTTGTCGCTGCTCGATGGGACACTCCTTATTGGAGAACTTTTGACTGGTTACTGTTAACACTTAGCTTATTACATGGCACAAATGGATTAAGAGTTATTTTACATGATAATTTAAATGATTTAACTATTAGAAAATTGGCCTTAAATGCTCTATACGGAACCTCATTAATCTTTTTCATACTCGGTACATACGTTATAGTCGCATTTGTGAGTCAAAGTTGAAAATAATAAAACATTCTTTTGATGGAGTTATCGTTGGTGCTGGTGGTGCTGGATTAAGAGCAGCCATAGAAGCTGCTCCTCATATGAAACTAGCAGTGATTACTAAACTTTACCCAACAAGATCTCATACTGGTGCTGCTCAAGGAGGTATGAGTGCTGCATTAGCTAACGTAGAAGAAGATAATTGGAATTGGCATGCGTTTGATACAGTTAAAGGATCAGATTATCTAGCTGACCAACCTGCAGTAGATATTCTTTGCAGAGAAGCAATCGATGCGGTTATTGAACTAGAACACTGGGGGTTACCTTTTAGTAGACTAGAAAATGGAAAAATTGCACAAAGACGTTTTGGAGGACATACAGTAAAAGAGGGTGAGGCTCCTGCCTTTAGGGCCTGTTATGCTGCTGACAGAACTGGACATATGATACTTCAAACTCTTTATCAGAAATGTGTATCAATGGGGGTAGAATTTTTTGATGAGTTCCAAGTGCTGGATATAAAAATTGAAGACGGAGTATGTCAAGGTGTCATTGCTTTTGAACTCTCAACAGGAGACATTCATATATTTCAAACAAGAGCAGTTACATTTGCAACTGGGGGGTTTGGAAAAATATTTAAAGTGAGTTCAAATGCTCACTCTTTAACAGGAGATGGGCCAGGGATTTTATATCAAAAGGGAATCCCTCTTGAAGATATGGAATTTTATCAATTTCACCCAACAGGGATTTATCGACTTGGAATTTTATTGTCAGAAGCAGCAAGAGGTGAGGGTGGCATTCTAAGAAATAAGGATGGAGAAAGATTCATGGAAAGATACGCACCTTCAATAAAAGACTTGGCTCCTAGGGATATGGTTTCAAGAGCAATTGCTACAGAAATCAGCGAAGGTAAGGGTGCAGGACCTAAAAATGACTATGTTTATTTAGACTTAACACATTTAGGTGCAGAGACTATTAAGAAAAAACTTCCAGATATTACAGATTTTGTAAGAACCTATGTAAAAATAGAGCCGATTAACGAACCTATACCTGTTCAACCAACAGCTCATTATGCAATGGGTGGAATTCCTACAGATGTAAATGGAAGAGTATTAACTGACGAAAAAAACACTATATTACCTGGGGTTTATGCTGCAGGAGAAGCAGCTTGTGTTAGTGTACATGGAGCAAATAGATTAGGTACAAACTCTTTATTAGACATAGTTGTTTTCGGAAAAAGAGCAGGCCAAAGTATGCTTGAATATGTTTCTAGAACTAAAGCTAACTCAATAAGTGAATCTTCTTCAGATGATTTAGTTAATAAAATAAAAAACTTAATTGAAAAAGAACATACGGATGAGTTTTCAGTAGGAAGAATAAGAAATGACTTGCAAGAATCAATGGAAGAGAATGCAAAAATCTTTAGAACCGAAGAAACATTAAATAAACAAACAAAAATCTTGGAAAAACTTCGAGAGAGGTATGAAAATGTAACAATTTTTGATAAAGGTAAAGTTTTTAATACTGATTTGATGGAAGCTATTGAGTTGGATTACCTCCTTGATATGTCTGAATCAACTGTCGCAAGTGCTCTAGCACGTAAAGAATCTAGAGGAGCTCATTCAAGGCAAGACTTTCCAGAAAGAAATGATAATGACTGGATGAAACATTCTTTTGCCTTTAAAAATGGTAACTCTGCGACTTTGCGTTATAAAGATGTAGAATTAGGAAAATATGAACCAATGGAAAGAAAATATTAATGGACATTGAATTAAAAATTTTAAGATACGACCCTGAAAGTGATCGTAAGGGGCATTGGGAATATTATAGCGTTGAAGCAGATCCAGAAGAAAGAATTCTAGACCTCCTTCATAAAATTAAATGGTTTGAGGATGGAACACTTTCTTTCAGAAGATCATGCGCTCATGGTGTATGTGGTTCTGATGCAATGGTAATTAATGGTGAAAATATGTTGGCTTGCCAAGTTCTTGTGAAAGAAGTTGGTAACCCAATAAGAATTGAGCCTATAAGAGGGCTCCCTGTTGTTAAAGATTTAATTGTTGATATGGAACCATTCTTTGATAGTTACAAAAAAGTTATGCCTTATTTGGTAAATAAAAATGAACCTGGTGAAAGGGAAAGATTACAAAGTCCTGAAGATAGAGATAAAATTGAAGACACAACAAAATGTATACTCTGTGCTGCATGTACTACAAGTTGCCCAGTATTCTGGACTGCTGATTCTTATATAGGGCCAGCAGCAATTGTTAATGCTCACAGATTCATATATGACTCAAGAGATGAAGGAAGCAAACAAAGATTGGAAATACTTAAAGATGTAAATGGGGCTTTCAGATGCAGAACAGCTTTTAACTGTACAAGTGCTTGCCCAAGAGGAATACAAGTAACTAAAGCTATTGAAGACGTAAAAAGAGAAACATTATTAAATAATTGAATACTGATATAAATATAGAAATAAAAAAAATAATTAGTAACTTGAAATTACTAAATAAAAATAATTTAAATAAAATTTATCTTGAAATAAATTATGATGAAAAGGTTGAATTAATAAATCTAGAATCTGGCAAAAAAATAAAAAAAAGTAAGATTCCAAAAAATAATCTAATAATGAAAATGAATTTGAAAACTTTTAATGATCTCAAAAATAATAAAAAAAATCCTGAAGATTTACTTTTTGAAGAAAAAATAAAAATTTCAGGAGATATTAAATTACTTCAATAAATTGAAAAGACGGCAGTGCCGCCTTTTCAAATGATCAATTAAGATAATTTAATTTAAACTATCTTTCAATCCTTTCGCAGCTTTAAAAGCTGGCGCATTTTTAGCAGCAATCTGAATTGTTTCTCCAGTTGCCGGATTTCTTCCCTGTCTAGCAGCCCTGTATCTTGATTCAAACTGTCCGAATCCAGCGATACTAACTTTATCGCCGTTCTTCATTCCGTTTGTAATTCCATCAAAAACTGCTTCAACAGCTGCTTTAGCGTCTGATTGTGACAATCCTACTTCGGATGCCACAACTGTTGCCAATTGGTCTTTATTCATAGCTGTTTAGCCTTTCTTTAATGAGTATTACTTTTTACTCTCATATAATTATAGTTTTTTATAGGAAAATATCTTTAAAATCAATAAATATTGGGTTTTTTTAAAAAAAGACTGTTTTTATTGATTTTTTATGCTATCTAATTCAGATACTTTTTCTTTAACTGAATTAGAAGCGTCCAAAAGAGCCTGTTTTTCGACATCTGTTAGGTTATATTCAACTATTTCGCAAACCCCATTATTACCAAGCTTTGCTGGGACCCCAAGGTATACATCATTTACCCCATATTCTCCATTAAGCCAAGCACAAACTGGAAAAATCTCTTCAGAATTACTTAACATTGCTCTAACCATTGTTGCGGCAGAGGACGCAGGTGCAAAATATGCACTTCCAGTTTTAAGTAGGGCAACAATCTCAGCTCCTCCATCAGAAGTTCTTTGAACTAAATGATTTATTTCTTCAGAAGATAGAAGGTCTACTAACGGTTTCCCATCTACTTTACATAATGAAGGCACTGGAACCATTGTCTCTCCATGACTCCCGAGGGTAAGGGCTTCAACTTTTGAGATATTAACACCTAGCTTTTCAGAAATAAAATAAGCAAATCTCGAAGAATCTAATACCCCCGCTTGACCAATTATTCTATTTTTTGAAAGCTTAGAAACTTCAGCTGTTAAAGTTGTCATCTGATCAAGAGGATTCGTTACAACGACTATTATTGGATTTTCAGAATACTTTAAGATATTTTTTGTCACATCTGTGACGATTCCAGCATTAACTTCTAACAAATCCATTCTTGACATCCCGGGCTTTCTTGGAAGCCCTGCTGTTATGACAACTATGTCACTATCTGCAGTATCTTCATAATTATTTGTTCCTAGGAGTTTTGTATTAAATCCTTCAACATATCTTGATTGGTTTATATCTAAGGCCAAACCTTGTGGTAATCCTTCTACTATATCTGTCATTACTACTTCATCTGCTATATCGTATTCAGCAATTCTTAATGCAGTCATGGATCCGTACTTTCCAGCTCCAACCACAGTGACTTTTTTCATAATTATTTCCTCAAAACTTATCTAAATTATCAATTAACGACTTTGCAAACTCGGAAGATTTAAGCGTTTTTGCTTCATCCCTTCCCCTAGCTAAATCATAAGTTACATTTCCATCTAAGATTGATTTTTCCATTGTCTTAATAGTTAAGTCAGCTGCTTCATCCCAGCCCATGTATCTAAACATCATTTCACCTGATAAAATTAATGACCCTGGATTTGCTTGATCTTTTCCTGCGTACTTAGGAGCAGTACCATGAGTTGCTTCGAACACTGCTTTGCCCGTTTCGTAATTTATATTTCCTCCTGGACTTATTCCTATACCTCCTATTTGTGCTGCTAATGCATCGGAGGCATAATCACCATTTAAGTTAGTTGTAGCAATAACATCAAAGCTTTCTGGTTTAATTAAAATTTGTTGTAGGAAAGCATCCGCAATAACATCCTGTATCAATATTTTGCCACCTGGTTCTCCGTTGCAATCTTCCCAAGAAATAGCTACATCTGAAAATTCTTCTTTAACTAATTCATAACCCCATTTCCTAAATGCTCCTTCTGTAAATTTCATAATGTTACCTTTATGGACCAAAGTAAGATTTTTTTTATTGTTCTCTATAGCATAATTTAAAGATGCACGAACTAATCTTTCAGTAGCAGTTTTTGAAATTGGTTTTATTCCAATTCCGCTATCTTCTCTTATTTCCCAGCCAAACTCTTTATTTAAAAATTTATTTAGTTTTTGGACTTCTTTACTTCCTTCTTCCAGTTCTTTACCGGCGTAGACATCTTCTGTATTCTCTCTAAATAAAGAGATATCTACATCTTGTGGGTTTTTTGTTGGAGTCTGGATTCCATTAAAATATTTTATTGGACGTAGACATACATATAAATCCATTATCTGCCTTATAGAAACATTTATAGACCTAATACCCTCTCCTACTGGAGTTGTTAAAGGACCTTTTATACCTACTCCATATTCATCAAATCTACTTATTGTCTCTTCAGGCAACCATTCTTTTACACTATCAAAAGCTTTTTGTCCTGCTAATACTTCCATCCAGTTAATTTTTCGTTGACCTTTATAGGCCTTTTCAACTACTGCATCAAAAACTCCTTGTGCAGCTGGCCATATATCAACACCTATTCCATCTCCCTGTATATAAGGTACTGTTGGATTATCTGTATCAAAAGATTTCCTGGTTGAATCAATCGCGCTTTCTAGCTCTTCTCTTTTTAAATTTTCACCCATTAAATAACTTCCTTTATAGCATCACCTATTTTTGTAGGATTAGAAACCACAACTACACCTGCGTTTTCTAATGCTTCCATTTTGGCAACTGCTGTACCTTTGTTTCCTGAAACAATTGCTCCAGCATGCCCCATTTTTTTCCCAGGGGGCGCTGTAACCCCAGCTATATATGATACTACTGGTTTTGAAATGGTTGTTTTAATAAACTCTGCAGCTTCTTCTTCAGCGCTTCCTCCAATTTCACCAATCATAACAATTGCTGATGTTTCTTCATCTTTCTCATATTCATCAAGAACATCAATAAAAGACATCCCCGGCACAGGGTCTCCACCTATTCCAATACAAGTTGACTGTCCAATGTCTAATTGCGTTAGCTCGTGAACTGCTTGATAAGTTAATGTTCCTGATCTTGATACAACCCCAACATTTCCCTGTTTAGTAATCTCATGTGGCATAATTCCAACATTTGACTTGCCTGGTGAAATAAGTCCTGGACAATTTGGACCTAGTAGTTTTGAATTTGTTTGTTTTTTAATTATGTCATACATTTCAGCTTCATCTTTTGCGGGGATGCCTTCCGTAATACAAACAATTAATTCACATCCAGAAAATGCTGCTTCAAGCACTGCATCCTTAGCAAAGGCAGGTGGAACAAACGTCATTGCTACATTAGCTCCTGTACCTTCAACAGCTTCTTCAACTGTATTAAATATTGGGATAGACTCTATATTCTCTCCTCCTTTTCCTGGTCTTGTTCCTGCAACAATCTTTGTACCATAATCTCTATTCCTTAAAGCATGGAACTGTCCTTCTCGACCAGTTAACCCTTGAACAACAACTTTTGTACTTTCATCAATCAAAATAGACATATTTAAATACTGCTTTCAACAGCTAATTTAGCTGCTTCATCCATGTTCCCAGCAATAGAAATATTTTCATTAGGATTATTTTTTAAGATTTCTATACCTTCTTTGGAGTTTGTTCCATCAAGACGAATAACAATTGGCCACTTTAATTTCTTTCCATTAGTTGCCTCAACAATTCCTTCCGCAACCAAATCACATCTTGTAATGCCTCCAAAAATATTAACTAAAACACTTTTAACATCTGAATCTGTTTCTAATACTTCAAGTGCTGCACTTACTGTTTCTGATTTAGCACCTCCACCGATATCTAAAAAATTGGAAGCACTTCCTCCATGTTCAGCTACAACATCTAAAGTTGACATAACTAAGCCTGCTCCATTTCCAATTATTCCCACAGAGCCATCTAGCTTTATAAAATTAAGTCCTTTTTCTTTTGCAAATTTTTCTTCATCAGGAATAGGGATTTCATTTTCAAGTACTTGGAAATTCTCATGTTTAAATTTTGCATTCATGTCTAATGCAACTTTTGAATCAAGCGCCATGACACCTTCACTTGTAATAGCTAAAGGATTTACTTCAACCAAATCACAATCACCTTCTTGAAATAATTTATATAATTTATTTATTATCTCAAACAATTCAGTTTTATAATCTTCATTCAAGCTAGCCTCCATTATCGAGTCATTTAAATCTTTTTCATTCAAACCTTCTGATGGTGATATATAAAGTTTTTTTAAATCACTCGGATTATCTTTTGCTACTTGTTCAATGTCCATCCCACCTTTAGAGCTAAGCATCATTAAATATTTCTTTTCAGATCTATCTAAAGTAAATGAAACATAGTATTCCTCTAAGATTTCTGAAGCTTCCTCAATTAAGAGCACCTCTACTTTATGACCTTTTATATCCATTCCATATATATCTTTTGAAATCTTATCTAATTCTTTCTGATTGTTAGCTACTTTTATCCCACCAGCCTTACCTCTTCCCCCAACTTGAACCTGAGCTTTAACAACTACTGGGTAAGTAACTCCGCTTACTCCTTGAAGGTCTTTAAGGTCTTTCACTAAGAATGATTTTGGATGGCTTATGTCATAGTCTTGATAAAGCGATTTTCCCTGATATTCAAATAAATCCATGTTTCAATAAAGATTATATATTCTATAAAAAAATACTTATGTGAAGATTTTTATTCAAATTCTATTGGAGCCCATTCTATGTCCAAATGCTTGACTCCCCATTCCTCTCCAAAATCTATAGTTATTTCATTTCCTGATGTCTCTATAACAACTCCTTTTCCATATTTTTCATGAAGAACTTTTTTACCAATCGTATCTTCATGTGAATCTAATAAGTTACTACTTTCTGGACTTATTACTTCTAGCTCTTTGAAAAAAGGTTTGGCTTCCTCTAAGAATCTACTTGGAAGATTGTAATTTGTTCCAGCCCACAGAGTTCTTGTACTCGAATATGTTAAATATAATTTTTTTTCTGCTCTAGTCATACCTACATAACAAAGTCTTCTTTCTTCTTGTATCTCAAATTCATTCTCTGATTTCTGACTTGGAAAAACATTTTCCTCCATTCCTGTCATAAAAACAATTGGAAATTCTAATCCCTTTGCATTGTGTAATGTCATTAAAAGAACATTGTCATCCTTAGTGATATTGTCTGAATCTGTAAACAAAGCTAAGGACTCTAAATAATCTCTAACCTTATGAAAAGGATCATCTATTTCTTCTTCATATAAATTTTCAAATTCCATAGCTGAAGTTAAAAGTTCTTCTAGATTTTCAATTCTCATTTGTGACTCTAATGTCCCTTCTTTAATTAATTCATCCCTATATCCTGTCAATTGAAGAATTTTTTCAATTGACTGTGAGGGGCCTTTTATTGCATGTGTTTTTAATTCAATTATTAAATTCTTAAAAATAGTTAATTGCTTTATAACTCTATCTGATAAAGTATCAATTTCGTTTATATAATCTAAAACATTTGATACAGAAATATTTTTTAAATTAGCATAATCTCTTAATTTTTGTAAGGTTGATTCACCGATTCCTCTTTTTGGCACATTTAAAACTCTTTCAAAAGATACTGCATCATCTTGATTAACTATAAAATTCAAATAAGATAGTATATCTTTTATTTCTTTTCTATCGTAGAACCTAACATTTCCAACAACTCTATAGTTAATACTTAATTTCCTTAATTCTTCTTCAAATATTCTTGACTGATTATTAGTTCTGTAAAATATTGCAATTTCAGTAGTTTCATCATCATTAATTATTTTTGAAATTTCTTCTCCTATCCACCTTCCCTCATCTCTTTCAGAATTAAATCTGATTGCATTAACGTCAACACCATCTTCATTGTCAGTCCACAAATTCTTTTCTTTCTTCCTTGGATTATTAGATATAACAGCATTTGCAATATCTAAAATTTTTTGTGAGGATCTATAATTTTTTTCTAGAGTAATTATTGTTGCATTGCTAAAATCTTTTTCAAATTCTTGAATGTTTCTTATATCAGCACCCCTAAATGCATAAATACTTTGATCAGAGTCTCCAACTACGCACAAGTTTTTGTGCTTTGCAGAAAGTAATTCAATTAACTTGTACTGAACGAGATTTGTATCTTGATATTCATCAACCATAATATATTCAAACTTATGAGACCAATAATCTAATGCCTGATCACTCGTCTCTAATAGTTCAACTGTTTTTATTAGTAGATCATCAAAGTCCATTGAATTAGAAAGTATAAGTTTCTTTTCATAAGAGGTATAAATTTCAGCTACTTTGACTTCAAAAAATGATTCTGCATTTTCAACTGCCTCCCCTGGAGAAATTCGCATATTCTTTAGACTTGAGATGTGGGCTTGAAAGCGTTTTGGAGAATATTGCTTTAGATCTACATCATTCTCCCTCATACAATTTCTTATTAGTTTTGCTGAGTCAGATTGATCATAGATTGTAAAATTATTCTTAAATCCAATTAAATGTCCATGAATTCTTAATATTTTCACACAAGAACTATGAAATGTTGAAATCCATTTTGGTGAAACTTCTAAATTTAATAATTTACTTATCCTCTCTTTCATTTCATTTGCTGCTTTATTGGTGAATGTGATAGCAAGAATATTTTCAAAACTAATTGAATAATTCTTAACTAAGTGGGCATATCTATAAGTTAAGACTCTTGTTTTTCCAGAACCTGCCCCAGCAATAATTAATAAAGGTCCATAAATATGTTCTATCGCTCTTTTTTGGTCATCATTTACTAGTTCTTCCCATTCATTAGGAATGCTTTTAATTTTATCCATTTTTTAGATACCTAGAAGACTATTTACTTCTTCCATTGTTTTCTTTGCAGAACTTTTAGCTATTTCTAGATTAGTTTTCATTAACGACAAAATTTCTTTATCACTTAAAGATTCGTATTTAGCAAATATCGGTTGAATATAATTAGCAACTTCTTCTCCAACTTCCAATTTAAATTCTCCATACTTTGAATTCGTAAATTTTTCCTCAACTTTTTTGTGGCTTATTCCTTTAATTGATGAATATATATCAATTAAATTACTAATCCCAGACTTTGAGTCTAAGTCATATCTAATTTCATCTCCAGAGTCTGTAACTGATGACTTAAATTTTTTCATAATTTCATCTTTTGTATCATCAAAATAAATTGTTCCATTTATATCATCAGTACTTTTGGACATCTTATTCTCAGGGTGTCTTAGCGACATAAGTCTTGCTCCTACTTTTCCAGAAGTTTTCTCTGGAATAGGAAAAACAACACCATATTTATTATTAAACCTTTCTGCAATATTTCTAGTTAATTCTAAATGTTGTGTTTGATCATCACCTACAGGAACCTCATTGGCCTTATGGATTAATATATCAGAAGTCATAAGAATAGGATAAGTTAATATTCCTGCATGATTCCCCAATTCGGATGATTTTTCTTTAAATTGAGTCATCCTTTGTAGTTCTCCTATCTGACAAAAGTTTGACAATATCCAAGATAACTGTGAGTGTTCAGAAACTTTACTCTGTAGGTATATTGTTGAATTATCTAAATTTATACCTGCAGCAATCAACACTTTAACAGTCTCTAATATATTCTGCTCCATATCTTTTGGGTCTGGATGTGTTGTTAGTGAATGTAGATCAACGACGCAAAAATAATTTTTATTTTTACTATTGGACATTTCAACCCAATTATTTATAGCACCTAAAAAGTTTCCTAAGTGAACTTTACCAGTTGGCTGAATCCCAGAAAAAACAGTTTTCATATCTGCTATTCTAATAAGTTAAATCAGAATGGAGTACTATTATCAAATCTGAATTTTCAATGTCCGCTTATGCTGGTTTAAGAAACATAATAATAATAGGTTTTCTTTATGGTTTCCATGGTCTAATAAACCGAAGCTTATTAATTGATGGTGTAAATGAAATATTTTTAGTTACAGCAAGGATTAGTCTTGTTGCGGTCTTGTTGAGTTTCTACTGCATTAAGGATTTTATAAAAGAAATAAACATAAATTACTTTTTAAAAGGTGGTTTAACAGGAGTATTAGCAATATTTACTCCTGGATGGGCTTTCATTTATGCTTTAAAAAATATTTCATCTGGTTTAACTAGTATCTTTATATCTACTATCCCTCTCTTTACAGTAATTTGGGTTTATTTCTTTTATAAAGACGAAAAAATTACAAAACTTAAAATACTTTCAGTATTAATTGGTTTTATTGGTTTGGTTATTCTTTTTCTTTCAGGAGTTACAGGTATATCTGGAGATGGTGATCTTTTAACAGGAGGAATATTAGCTTTAATTGGAGTACAAGGCCTAGCATTAAGCAACATAACTAATAGGAAGCACTCTCAATATATACCTGCTAAAGTTTATTTACTCACTCAGTGGATTGTTGGAACTATAATCTCTATAATTTTATTTTTAATTCTAGATGGCAATATTGAAGTCATATCTTATTCAAGTTCATTAAAACTTTTAGGATTAGTTTTTATTGACATAGCAAGCTATTCTTTGTTTTTTTATACAATAAAAAGAGTCTCTGCATCGTTTACTACTCTACTTGATTATGTCGTACCGATTGTTGGTATATCTGCAGGATATTTATTGCTTGACGAGGTAATAAGCAATATTTTTTTCTTTACTGTATTCTTAATTTTTATATCTTTATATTTAGCAGTAAAAGACGAATTTGAAAATCTAAATTAAGAAAAACTTAATAAACTCCTTACCATTTTTGCAGTAGCACCCCATAATATTTCACTATTTATTTTATAAGTCCAATCTGATTCATAATGACCTCTATATATCCAATTTTTCTCATGTTGTAAATCAGATATAGGTACAAAATATACTTCTTGAACTTCTGACTTGTTGAATGAAACTGGTTTTTCATTTATTTTACAAATAACTGGATAGACTAGAAATTTATATTCAATTGTATCAATAGGTTCCAAGATACCTATTGGGGTAATTGATTTTGAATCAAGTAATAATTCTTCAGTAGCTTCTCTTATTGCAGTATCAACAATATTTTGATCAAAAGCTTCTTTCTTTCCACCAGGAAAAGCTATATGGCCTTTATGGGTTGGCAAGTCTTGTGAGCGTTTAATAAAAATTAATTCCTTATCTTCATAAATTAACAATGCTACTGAAGCATAGTCATCGTCAAGTTTCTGAAAAGGTTCTGATAGATTTTGAAATTTTAATTTGTTAATCAATTTTTATTTTCTTTTTGCAATTAAATCTACCTCTATCCCAATAGGGTTTAAAACTTCCCAAGCATTAAATTTTGTAGGAGCATCAAAACCAAACCAGGTTGTATCAATTTCTGTCATTCCTAGAATTTTAATCTCACTATCTTCCATATAAGCAGTTATAGTAAATGGAACATTTACTTCGATGTTCCTAATTGACAATATACCCACTACGGTTTCATCAATCTTTGAATCAAAATCATTATTTGGAAGAATCAAATCATCAATTTTATATATAGCACTTGGAAAAAGGCTTGACTCCAGCCAATTATTTTTTATTGCATTGTCTCTTATTGAATTGCCACTTTTCAATGTTGTGAGATCGACTGAAATAATTAAATCTTTTATTAATAAACATGAGTCTGCAAGCTCACATGAGTCAAGTGAGAGAGAAAAACTTCCTATAATATCTCTGGTTGAACCCTTTACTATCTCAAAATTGGAATTTAGAAAGTCTTTTGGTGCAAGATAACTGACTAGACTTTTTTCATTATCTATTTCATAAATAATATCTTTAAATATTTCTAACTGCTGTACCTCAACAGTTGTTGTTGTTTCTTCAATACTTGAATCACTTACAACTGTATCAATTTCAGTTGTATTTGGCTCTATTTCAGAAGTATCCTCTAGTGATGTTTGTGAGCAAAAACTAAATAACAATAAAAAAGGTAAAATTCTTTTCATGTTCTTATATTAGTAAAAATTAAAATTGGATAAAAATTTATATTAAATCGTCTTATATTTCTCAAATAAACATAATAAAATTAATTAGTGGAATTAAATATAGATAGAAAAACTAAAATTAGAACTTTATATCTCTTCCCTAGTTTTTTATTTTTCTTTATAATATTTATTTTAATTATCCTATTTACTGCTCTAATACCTGGGGGCAAAAAAATTGCTACAAAAGTTTATCATTGTTTTGGATGGCTTGGTATCAAAATGGTAGGTATAAATCTAACTGTTGATGGTATCGAAAAAATTAATCCTGAGAAGAGCTATGTAGTTATTGGGAACCATCCTTCAACTTTGGATATTTTTACACATATCCATGCATTACCAGTATCAATAAGATTTTTAACAAAAACAGAACTATTTAGAATACCTTTTTTTGGCAGAGTTTTGAAAGTTCTTGGGCTTCCTAGAATTGATAGAAAAAATGCCCAATTAAATTTACCTAAAATAAATAAATCAATATCAGAAGTATTAGAAGCAGGAAATTCCATTATGATTTTTCCTGAAGGAACTAGAAGCAATCAAAAAAAACTTTTACCATTTAAAAAAGGTGCAGCAAATATATCAAAAGCTTTTAATTTGCCAATTGTTCCAGTAGTAAGCCACAATGCCCATACTCTTATGATAAAAGGTAAAGTATGGTTTAAGAAAGGTGATATTCATCTCGATATTTTAGATCCAATAGAGAATGTCTCTGAATTTACAACCGATGAGCTAACAGACTTACTATACGAAAAAATTAATAAAGTTTTAAATGGACAAAAATGAATTAAGAAGATTATGAAATTTTTCTTTGTTCTTTTCTTTTTCTATCATTTCATCTACAGTCTCTAAATCTGTAAATAAATAAAATTCATCATAAACTTTTAGTCCGTAATTCTTTAATTGAATTGATAGTAACTCAAAAGAGCCCCTTGCGTTGGTTCCACTACCATCAACTGAAGAAATAATTAAAACATTCTTATTCTTAAATAATTCATTATAAGAATATTTATCGAAACCTAAAGAAAGCCAATCCAAAGTATTTTTTAAATGAGATACATAACCACCGTTGAATACTGGACTAAATATTATTAATTTATTGGAATCCATAAGAGACTCTCTAATCTCAATTATTGATTCAGGTTGTTCGTCTTCATAATCTAACAAAAATGGAGTATTTAGATAGAGCCTGTCATATAAAGAACATGGCATATCGATCTCCTTAAAGTATTCTTTTACATAAGAAGCAACCTTGTTATTTCGGGACTCTTCACGTGTTCCACCAGCTAAAAGAAGTATTTTTGACATAAAATTATTATGTAATTACATTTTATTTATATGAATAAAAATATTGAAAATTTTCTTGGATTAGATATACGAGTTGGGAAAATTATCTCGGCAGAAGAATTTCCTGAAATAAAAAAACCTTCTTATATATTAAATATTGATTTTGGTGAAGAAATAGGAATAAAAAAAACTAGTGCTCAAATTACTAATTATTCTCTAGAAAGCTTAATTAATAAAAAATGTATAGCAGTAATTAATTTAGGGGAGAAACAAATTGGTCAAATAATGAGTCAGTGTCTAATTCTTGGATCTATTGATAAAAAAGGAAATGTTTTACTGATTAATCCTGATGAAAATTCATCCTTAGGAGATAAAGTCTCTTAAGTAATTAAAGATTGAAATTTCTCATAACTAAAACTTCCAACTCTTCTATATATTTTCTCTGCATTATTATCTACAAGCACATATGTAGGTGTATATTTCAATCTGTATCTTTCAGTTATCTCTTCATAACCTTTCTTTCTTGCGTTAACTGACACTATTGGAATATCTGGATAATTTTTTGTAAATTCATTAACTATGAATTGTGATGCTGTGCAACCCAGTCAATAATCAGAATAATATTCGATAATAGTATATTCGTAATCTGAAAATTGATGACCACCTAAGAGAACTCCTCTATTTGCAGTAAATCTATATAAAAATAAAGAAGTTATAAGAAAAATTGCAGTAAGTATATAAAGTAGTGTTGGAGCTTCATATAGTAATATATAAATACCAAAACCAACAACCCATATCAATGGTAGATAAAGTAAGCTATATTTATTTATTAATTTTAAAAGTATTCTTTTCAATATTTTTCCTCAAGTAAACAAATTATACTTTACATATGAATTTGATTAACCATCTGAAAGAAAATGGGTACAGAGTAACTACTTCAAGGGAAATCATTTGCAATATTTTAGAAAAAGCAGGTCATGAACATTTTACAGCAGATAACTTATTTCAATTAGCAAGAAAATATAGCGATAACATTGATTTAGCAACTATATATAGAACATTTGAATTGCTTGAAGAATTAAACATTATCGAGCATTCACATCAAGCTCATTCTTCAGGAATCTATTATCTTAAAAGTAAGCAAACAAATAGCCATATTGCTTGTGAAAACTGTGAGAATATCGAGGATATTTCAAACAAAACAATAACTAAAGTGAATGAATTGATTATTAAAGATACAGGATATCAAATAGAAAAAAATCACTTTGTATATTCAGGTAAATGTAAAAAATGTAAATAAATATTATTATTGCAAATGATTTGCATTAAGATTACTTTATGTATACCACAACCCATTCCCACCACCTTTCATTGCATGAAGAATCTAAGTTAAAAAGTATAAAACCAGAACACAAAATTCTTTCAACTTTTTTTATCGTAATTTCAATAGCTTTCTCAGATGTTGAAAGTCTATTTCAAATAGTTTTACATTTATTAATAGTATTTTCGATTTTATTTTTTTCAAAAATTCCTCCAAAGACCTACCTCAAAAGACTAACAATTGATATTCCCTTTATTATTTTTGCTTTGTTCCTACCTTTTTTAAGTACTGAGAATAATGACATTATTTATGAATTTATTGGCCTAGAAATATTTAGAACTGGATTAATTGATATGTTTTCAATACTTTTTAAAGCAACCCTTGGAGTAACAATGGGTATTGTGTTAACTGCTATTACAACAAATATTGAGCTTATCTATGGTCTCCAAAAATTAAAACTTCCCCAAATAATAATTGCAATTATGTCTTTTACCATAAGATATATTGATGTCTTTATTGATGAATTTAAAAGAGTCAAAATTTCAATGCGATCTAGAGGATATGAAGAAAGTGGATTTAAAACACTTCTTCCCATAGCTTATGCATCAGGAGCAATGTTAATTCGCGGATATGAAAGGGGTGAAAGAGTTTACCTATCAATGATTTCTAGAGGCTTTAATGGCTCTATTGAATTAAGAGAAAGAGAATATAATAACTCCGTAATTTTAATTTTTTTAACTACTGCATCAATTATTGTTTTAATTTTGGATAAGTATTTATGAGTAAATATTTAAAAATTAATAAACTGTCATATACATACCCTGATGGACATGAAGCTTTAAAAGATATTAGTTTCTCAATTGATAAGGGAGAATCTATTGCTATATTAGGACCCAACGGTGCTGGAAAAACTACCCTGATTCTTCACTTAAATGGAATACTTGGTGAGTTAACAGGAGAAATTGAAGTAGATGGTTTAGAATACTCACTCGAAAATATAGCAAAAATTAGAAAGACTGTAGGTGTCGTATTTCAAGATCCAGACGATCAACTCTTCATGCCAACAGTTTTAGAAGATGTTATGTTTGGACCAAAAAATTTTGGATACTCAGATGAAGACTCTCAAGAAAATGCAATAGAAGCACTAAAAATGGTTGGAATGGATAAATTTCAAGATAGGGCACCTCACCATTTAAGCTTTGGGCAAAAAAGAAAAGTTGCAATTGCAACCGTTCTTGCATCAAAACCTAAACTACTAGTGCTTGATGAACCAGCATCAAATTTAGATCCTGCATCAAGAAGAGACTTGATTGAGATTTTGATAAATCTAAATATATCATTAATACTAGTTACTCATGACCTACCTATGGCATTAGAGATATGTCAAAGAAGCTTAATTTTAAATGAAGGTGTAATAAAAGAAGACTCACTAACAAAAACTATCTTACAAAACGAAGAACTTATGAAAGAAAATAGACTTGAGTTACCTTATGGTTTTGCACTTCATCACTTGGGCGAAGAATAAGAGTCAGCAGTAATAAAGTTAACCACCTTCATTGTTGCTTCATAAGATTCTTTTATTGGAAAGAAGTGCCAGGCATGCCATAAATCATCCCAAACTTGTAGTTCGTATCTAGTTCCTTTTTCACTAAGTTTTTTTGTAAATTCAATAGCATCGTTATATAAAAGTTCATTTGAACAAACTTGAATTAATGTCTCAGGAAAATTATTTATATCAGCAAAAATAGGAGATAAAATTGGGTCAGTAGTCTCATATTCACCTGCATAATAATCTCCAACAAAATGCATTCCATCTATTGCTAATAAAATATCCTTGTTCTTAAGATAGCTTCTATCCCTATTCTGGTCTGAAAGATCAAGCCAGGGAGAGAGGAGTACTAATTTGTCAGGTTTTAAATTGAAAGAATCGTCAACTACTAATCCTGTTAACAATCCTCCACCTGCAGATTCTCCTGCCCAAACTGAATTTTTTCCATTTTCAAGACTATTAATATATTCAACAGCAATTTTGGCATCCTCATGTGCAGCAGGATAAACATGTTCAGGACTAAGCCTATATTCAAAAAAATAAAATGGAACATTCGTACCAGCAGTTAACTGTGAAATAAAATGTTTATGGGAAATTATACTTCCTGCATAATAACCTCCACCATGAAAGTAAATGCCGTATGAGTCTTCAACAGCTTCGTTTGGTGTAAATTTATATATATCAAGAGGAGCATTTTCAAGTTTTTCCACCTTTACTGTCTCATTAAACTTAAGTAGATGAGAACCACTATTATTAAGTCCCTGCCTTGAAGTTTTTGCGAATTCCAATCTACGTTCAAAAGTCATTTCACTTGTTGGAATATTTAAAGCTAACTTATCTTTTACTTTTCTTAAAGGAAGAATTAAATGGTAAAAGGGTTTTCTTAGTGAAATAGGAAGCCTAGGTATATATTCTATAGTGAATACTTCTAAAATCTTTATAAGTAAATTTACCATCATTTAATTATACAATTTTTCAAGATTCAATTAATACCTATAATGGTTTAAATGTCAAAAGTTAAAGGCTCAATAGCAATACTTGGTTCTGGTGAAACCAGTCCAAATCTAATATCAGTTCATAGAAAATTAATAAACAATTTAGAAGATAAAGTAAATGCTTACATGATTGACACACCTTTTGGTTTTCAAGAGAATGCAGATGAATTAGTTAAAAAATTAAAAGATTTTTATAAAATAAGTATCAATACTGAAATAAAACTTGCAAGCTTTAGAGATAAAAAAGTAATAAATTCAATTAATTATTTTGAAATGCTTGAAGAACTTTCAAGCTCAAATTTTATATTTGCTGGTCCTGGTAGCCCAAGTTATGCATCAAAAATATGGTCCGATTCAAAAATTCCAGAATTATTTAAAAATCATATAAAAAAAGGAGGTAATGCTATTTTTTCTAGTGCTGCTGCTTCAACTTTAGGAAATAAAACATTACCGGTTTATGAAATTTATAAAGTTGGATTAGATCCTTATTGGGAGAAAGGGTTAAATGTTTTAAAGGTATTTAATCTTAATTGCACCATAATTCCTCATTTCAATAATAAAGAAGGAGGAAGCCATGATACAAGCTACAGTTATGTTGGGAAAAGAAGAATGGATACTTTATTAGAAAAAGAATTTACAAATATTATAGGTATTGATGAGCATACAGCCCTTATTCTTAATGGAGAAGATAACTCATTTGAAGTTGAAGGAATTGGAAATGTAACAGTTATTAATCACAAAGAAGAAAAGAAATTCAGTAAAGATAAAGTATATGATTTAGATGAATTAAAAAACTTTTTTCCTTTAGGGAAAGATAATGTTTATAACAATAAAACAACAGGAATTAAATTAGATGATATTAGTGAATTAAATCAACAAATCGCAAAATTAAAACTACAAATAAAAAATGAAAAAAATTACTCAGACATGTTCAACACTTTAGTTAAAGATTTAATTTCCTTAAGAAACCTATTTAGAGATAATAGGAACTTTGATGAATCTGACAACATAAGAGACCTACTAGTAAAATTAGATATAGTTATTGAAGATGATAAGAAATCCTCAAACTGGTCATTTAAAGATCTGTAGAACTATATTTACCAATAATTTTAAATTCTTTAGTTACCATGCTTAATTTACCCTCAAGCTTAACATCAGTATCGTTATTATCATTTTGATAATCAATATAAAATTTATACTCCCATGGTGATCCAAGTATTGGTCTTGATTCAAGCTTTGTGAGGTTAAGTTTTAATTCTTCAAAAATCTTTAAACCTTGTAATAATGAGCCTGGCTTATCGTCTGCTATTAGAACTGCTGATCTTTTATCATTCTTCTCAGAAATTTCAGGATCTTCTTTACCAACCAAAAAAAATCTTGTGTAATTCTCTATATGATTAGATATATTATTTTGTAAAATTGTAAACCTTTTATCTTTTTCAAAATGTTCACCAGCAATTGCTGCTATTTCTTTAGAATCGTTTTCTAATAAGCTCATGACACTGCCCGCAGTATCAAAAACCGGTTGACGCTCTATATTCAACCCTTCTAAAAAATTGCTACATTGCTGTAATGCTTGTGGGTGTGAAATTACTTTGGTTATATTTTCTATTTTTGCCCCATTAATACCTATTAAAGCGTGGTTTATTTTTTTTCTAAATTCCATAAAGACTTCCAATTTACTCTCCAAAAGAATTTCATAAGCTTCAATAACTGTCCCAACCAATGAGTTCTCAACTGGTAGAAGTGCATAATCATGATTTGACATAGCCCCTAATGTTTCTTTAAAAGTCTGACATGCAACATATTCGGCATCTTGGAAGTAAGAATCCAAGACAGATTCAGAATAAGAACCCTCTGAACCTTGATAAAATATTTTTTTAACTTTTTTCATTGAAGTAATCAACTCCTTCAAAATATCCTTCAATGCCTTTCCCAATAATTGACTTCACACATAGGTCGGAAATTAAATTTATTTTTCTATATGTTTCTCTTTTGGTTATATCACTTATATGAACCTCAACAATTGGGATTTCTAATATTGAAAGAGCATCTCTTAAAGAAATACTTGTGTGAGTTAGGCCACCAGGATTAATAATTAGCCCCGTGACTTCATTATCACTTATTAGGTTTTGTATGTATATCACAACCTCGCCTTCAGAATTTGATTGATAAAATTCAACCTCATGTTTACTTTCTACATGTTGAATGATTTTATTTTGCAGATCTTCGTAAGATAATTTTCCGTAATTCTCAATTTCTCTTATCCCTAAGAAATTTAAATTGGGGCCATTAATTATGACAATTTTACCCATCTAGAATCATCTCCATTACTTCTTCAACCTTCATCTCCTTAAGTACTGGTTTTTCTATTTCTTCTAATAGGACAAAATTAATCTTTCCGTTTTTTACTTTTTTGTCATTACTTAGTATGGTCATAAGCTCATTTCTTGTTTTTTGAAATTTATACTTTTTTTCAAGACCACAGTTGTTTAAAAAATTTATATAATTTTTTTTATAGGATTCTTCTAAATTATATTCTCTTTCTGAAATAGATAAAGCTATCAATATTCCAACACCAACAGCCTTTCCATGTGAAATTTTATAGTTTGAATCTGATTCAATTAAGTGGCCTATTGTGTGACCAAAATTCAAATACATTCTTTTGTGAGATTCTAGAAAATCTTCTTTTATGATTTTAATTTTCACATCAATAGCTAATTGAATTAAATTCTGATCAGAATAAGAGTTATAGTTTTCATAAACTGAATCTAATATTTTTTTATTTCCAATAAACCCAGCTTTTATAACTTCTATTAAGCCAGTATTAATTTCTTCTTTTTTTAAAGACCTTAAAAATTCAACACAAACTAAAACTTCATTAGGTAGATAAAATGTTCCTATTTGATTTTTTCCATAATTATTATTAATTCCGTTTTTACCCCCATGCGAAGCATCAACCATTGAGAGAAGTGAAGTTGGAACCAATACCAAATTTGCACCTCTTTTATAGGTACTAGCTGCAAAACCAACTACATCACAAAGGACTCCCCCTCCTATGCAAATTACATTTGTTTTTCTTGTTATTGAACTAGAATGCATAATTTCCCAAATTTTTTCAACTGTTTTTATGTTTTTTGTTTCTTCATTAGTGAAAATTTTATGGATATTATAATTTTTATCAAATTCATATTCTGAACTTACATTTGAATCAACAAAAATTATTGAACTACTTTTACTAAAGTTTTCATTCAAATATAAATTAAGCTCATTAACATTCTCTAAATAAGAAATTTTAGATTCTTGCATCATTTAACCATGTACTTTCAATAATTATTTCTGCTGCTTCGTAAATTGTAGTCTTTGACATATCAATTTTATTTTCTACTTTTCCATATAATGATTCTCTTTTTTCAAAAAGTTGTATTACTTCTTCTTTACCTCTTTTAACTAATGGCCTATCTGAATCTTTTATTCTTTCCCATAAGTTTTCAATATTATCCATCAAGTAAAAAGCATTTGAGGAAGAGCTAACCTTATTGAAAATAATGTCATTCTCTATAGATCCTCCTCCTAAAGCTACTAAACAATTTTCATCTGGAATAAAAGAAAATTCTTTTTCTTCTAATAACCTAAAGTAACTTTCATTTTCGACCTCAAATATCTTTTCAATAGCCCCATGTTTATTAATAATTTCTTCATCTAGATCAAAATTTTCTACATTTACTAATGGGTAGATTTTGTTATAAACGGCTGTTTTACCTGATCCCATAAAGCCAACCAAATAAACATTACTCTGATTCATAACCAAACTTCCAAACTTTATTATCTAGATCAAATTCGTCAATATTTAAATCTGGTATATTCTTAAAATTCTTTATTATTTCTTTCTTATTGTCCCCACCTGTCTTATTTAAAACAGCATTTAATATTTCTAATGCCATTGCACTCTCAAAAATTGGTACTGCTCTTGGAACAGCACATGTATCTGATCTTTCATAAACCGTTTCTGTTTCTTCTTTTTCAGCCAGATTTACACTTTTTATTGGAGACAATGTTGTACTTATTGGTTTCAAATAT
>CAZKFE010000006.1:0-25712 GCA_964551955.1 uncultured Candidatus Actinomarina sp.
AATGAGTATCAAAGATTAAATGAAATGATTTAGTCAGGTAAATAATCTATCCTTAATCTATGGCTAAATTTTCTGATGATGTAACTCAAGGAGTGGAAAAATCTGCAGCTCGTGCAATGTTAAGAGCAGTAGGTCTTAAGGATGAAGATTTTCAAAAGTTTCAAGTAGGTATTGTTTCTGCTGGTAATGAGGTTACACCGTGTAATTTGACTGGCCCAGAGCTCTCTGAATATGCAAAAGAAGGAGTTAATGGGGAAGATTCAGCTGGATTGATTTTTTCTACAATAGCTGTTTCAGATGGAATATCAATGGGTCATGAAGGAATGAGAGCTTCTTTAGTATCAAGAGAAGTTATTGCAGATTCAGTAGAGCTTGTTATGCATGCAGAAAGATTTGATGGAATGGTAACAATAGCTGGATGTGATAAATCTTTACCAGGAATGCTTATGGCATCAGCACGCATAAACAGACCATCTATATTTCTTTATGGCGGAAGTAGTTTGCCTGGGCAATATAAAGGCAAAGATATATCTATAGTAGATGTTTTTGAGGGGATAGGAGCATTAGAAAAAGGTTTGATTTCAGAAGATGAACTTTATGAAATAGAGTGTGCTGCATGCCCTGGTCAAGGCTCTTGCGCAGGCATGTTTACAGCAAACACTATGGCTTCTGTAGGCGAGGCTATAGGAATGAGCCTTCCTGGAACAGCATCAATTCAAGCAGAAGACAAAAGATTGCGAAAGGCAGCAAACGAAACTGGAAATCAATTAAATTATTTATTAAAAAACGATATAAAACCTAGAGACATAATGACGGTAGAAGCTTTTCGTAATGCAATTACAACGGTTCTATCTCTTGGAGGGAGTACAAATACAGTATTACATTTGTTAGCTATTGCTTACGAAGCCAGAGTTGATTTAACTATTGATATATTTGATGAGTTAGCAAGAAAAGTTCCACACTTGGCAGACATGAAGCCATTTGGAAAATACCATATGGTAGATCTTGATAAAATTGGCGGCGTCCCTGTTGTATCAAAAATTTTACTTGAAAATAAATTAATTAATCCAGATTGCATGACAGTTACAGGAAAAACAGTAGGAGAAAATATTGAAAGTATTGAAATTCCGAAGGATCAAGATGTTGTATATTTTCCAGATAATCCTATTTCTGAAGAAGGAGGTCTTGCAATATTGAGAGGATCTTTATCTCCTAATGGTTCCGTCGTAAAAGTTGCTGGTATACAAATAGATACTTTTAAAGGACCTGCAAATGTTTTCAACAGTGAACAGGAAGCATTAGATGCTTTGTTTAATAATAAAATCAAAAAAGGCGAGGTTGTTGTAATTAGAAATGAAGGACCAAAAGGTGGTCCTGGAATGAGAGAAATGTTACAAATAACTGCTGCAATGAAAGGTGCTGGGTTAGGTAAAGACGTCCTGTTAATAACTGATGGAAGATTTTCAGGAGGCACAACAGGCTTATGTATTGGTCATGTTACTCCAGAAAGTTTTGATAAAGGACCTATAGCAATTTGTCAAAATGGTGATGAAATTAGTTTGGATTTGAAAAAAAGAGAATTAAATCTAAATATAAATAAAGATGAAATTGAAAAAAGATTAACAAAATATACTAACCCTGAACCAAGATACAAATCAGGAATTTTAAATAAATATTCTAAGTTAGTCACCGGAGCTGACAAGGGAGCTGTAACAGGGTAGTTATTTAGATGCTATTTATTTCTGATGTTCATCACGGTTTAGATTCTCTAAAACTACTTCCAAAGACTAAAGAACCAATAGTTATATTAGGTGATTTAATTAATTGGATTGATTACAGGAACGGCGATGGGATTGCTAAAGATGTTTTTGGTGAGGAAAATTTAAATAAGCTAATACAACTAAGAAAAGATCATAATTTTGATAAAAGAAAAAGTTTATGGGAAGAATTATTTGCTAAAGACCCAAAAAGAAAACAACGGGAGATAGAGGATGCAATTGAGAAACAGTATAAAGAAGTATTCGAGGAATTAAAAGATTATGAAGTTTGGATGATTCCAGGTAATGTAGATTCTCTTAAGATATTTGAAGAAGTAAAAACTAATAATGTGAATAATGTTGATGGTCAAGTTCTTGAATATAGAAATCAAAAGATAGGTTTTGCTGGTGGAGGAGTTCCTACTCCTATAAAAGCAAGAGGAGAGATATCAGAAGAAGACTTTGAAGAAAAGTTAAAAAAATTAGTTGATGTTGATATCATATGCACACATGCCCCACCCTTAATTGATAACTTAATAATTGATGTAATTACAAATAAGAAAGAACAAGGATGGGAAAGTCTTAAGAAATACATTCTTGCTAATAAACCAAAGCTATCTTTATTTGGAGATGTTCATCAACCAAAAGCGACTAAATGGATGATTGGCCCTACTATATGTATGAATGTAGGATATTTTAGAGCAAATAGCCAATATTTACAATTATCATCAATAGATATATGAATGTTTTAGCATTTGATGTTGGTGGAAGTTCCATGAAATATGGAATCATTTCAGATAAATTAGAAATTATTACTAAAGGTGTAATTGAAACACCAAGTGATGAAATTAAATTTATAAATTTTGTTAACGAAATTCAAGAGTCTAATCAAGAAAATTTTAAAAAAATATCAATTGCCATGCCAGGCTTCATAAATAAAAAAGAAAATAAATATTTGTATGGTACAAATATTAAGTATGAAGTAGATTTTAAGGAATTATTAAACTTCGATGAAGATAACTTTTATCTCGATAATGATGGAAATGTTGCAGCATATGCTGAATATATACAAAATTATAAGGATAAATACTCTAATTTGTTAATGCTTACACTTGGAACAGGAATAGGTGGGGGAATAGTAACTAATGGAAAAATATATAGAGGTCAAGGAAGTGCAGGTGAATTCGGTCATATATTGGTTTCTGACAATCCAGATGAAAATTGTAACTGTGGAAAGGTTGGTTGCCTAGAGTCAATTGTTTCAGCAAAAAAATGGACAGAACAATGTAAAGAGTTAAGCAAAGTAAATTCAAATTCTGAATTATCAAAAGCTTTTTTTACTTTAGGTATTGGCTCCATACTTTTTGACAAATCAATAACATTAACTAAAGAAGAATTCGATGTTAGAGAGAAAATCTTGCTTTATTTAAGTAGAGGCTTAGTTTCATTTTTTGAGATATTTAATAATGAGATATTTGTTTTAGGAGGGAGCATGTCCGATAAGCCTTACGATTTAGTAGAACTTCTTAATGAATCTATATTAAAAAATTATAAATTTAAAGCGAGAGAATTTCCATTAATTGAAATAAGCAACTTTAAATCAGATGCAGGAATTTTAGGTGCAGCGATACTTGCTTTGAATGAATAAACAAAATAAATCTATATTACTTCCAGGTACATTTTTTGAAAAAGATATTCAAAGGAAATTAGATTATTTAAATCTAAAAAATCTAAATACGATTTACGTATTTGATCATTCAAATAATCCAATAGATAGTAAATTACCTATGTATGAGATCAGGAGTTCAATAAACTTACTTCAAAATTATGAAGAAAGAAATTTCAATATTGGCACAGCAGTATTGAATATAAATAAAAGAAAAACAGAAAATTTAATTTCTGAATATATAAATCCATTTTTAGATATAGATGGTTTTAAATTAGGTCTTGGATTAGGTGATGATACATATCAAGAAAATTCACCAAACTACTCTAATAATTTAGAGGAGGTTGTTGCTTTTGTTGTTGAAAATTTTGAATTGTCTAAAGAAGGTAAAAGTATTTTTTTGGGTGGACAATCAAATCTAATTATTGAAATAATGAAAAAATATTCAGTTGGTATTAATCAATGGCTTGGATCATTAGACTCACTAAATAAAAAAAGAGAAATTTTTAATAAACTAGAAAACCCCCTAGGTTCAATTAGTCTGTGTTCAAACAATAAGTTAATTTTAGGGAAAGGTATAGATTTTAAAGATATTGAACTAATTTATATTATCAAAGAATCCAATTCAGAGAATTTTTATTCACAGGTCGACAATTTTCTTTAATGAGTATTGCAAAATGATACAATAAAATATGATAGATTTACGTTCTGATACAGTTACCAAGCCTTCTGAAGAAATGTTAGTCGAGATTCTTAAAGCTCAAGTAGGGGATGATGAATATAAGGAAGATCCTACTGTTAATGAATTAGAAGAATTTTGTTCAGAGCTTTTAGGATTTGAAGCTGGTTTATTTGTAAGCTCAGGAACAATGGGAAACCAGATATCGTTATTGAATCATACAAATCCAGGTGAAGAAGTTATTACATCTTCTGATTCACACATTAAGAATTATGAGCATGGAGCGGCATCATTTTTATCAAGAATACAATTTAGAGATGTTAAAAACGTAGATGGTGTCTTAGAAGAAGATGACTTGAAGCAATTAATTGAAGATTCTAAAGTACATAAACCCAAAATCTCATTAATTAGTATAGAAAATACACATCTTGCATCTGGTGGAAGTATTGTTCCGTATGATAAAATCAGGTCAATTTCATCTTTAGCAAAAGAAAGTAATTTAAAACTGCATATTGATGGAGCAAGAATTTGGCATGCAATCCTAGAAGAAGACAAGGGTTATGACTATGGAAACTTTTGCGACAGTCTTACATTTTGTTTTTCTAAAGGGCTAGGTGCACCAGTAGGCTCTATGCTTTTAGGTTCAAGTGACTTTATTGAGAATTCAAGAGAATATAGAAAAAAGCTTGGGGGAGGCATGAGACAGGTCGGTATTATTGCTTCTGCTGCTAAATATGCAATAAATATGAGAGATGACCTACTTGATGACCATCGAAAAACTCAGTATATTTATAAAAAACTTTGTGAAATTAAAGAAAAATTAAATTTAATTGATGAAATTAAATATAAAGGAACGAATATGATATTTCTAAATTTTAAAGACAATACTTCCTCTAATAATTTTATTGAAAAGCTTGAAAAAGAAAATATTAAAACAGGTTTAATTAAACAAAATATTGTGAGGTTAGTTTTCCATAAAGATGTTAATCAAGAAGATCTCGATAAAATTGTTCAAACTATAATCTACTCTTCCTCGTAGTAATTTTCTTCGTTCCATTCAGTTATTGATTTCTCTGATAAATTGATTAAAACAAAAAGCCCAGTCAAAGTTACAAGGTTAGTAATGAATATATTTGAAAATATTGTAAGTAAGCAATCATTAACACAAAACGCATTTCCAAGTATATAGCCAATATAAGATGAAAATCCTAAAACTAGTGAATAAAAAATAATTTTTGTTTTCTTGCTAAATATCATTTCGATATTAAGTTTACCTTAGTATGAATTATGTTAATCCTTGGCTTTCATTAATGAGTTTTGTTTATTTTATTGTTGCTGGTTTTGTTTCATTTAGTTTAAGCAAGCGTTTAGTTGAAATATATCTAGAGAAGGTTGAAACAAAGTTTTTAAAATCTTTAGAACCAATTGTTGGCAGCATCACTTTTTGCGGATTTTTCGGAATTAGTTTGATTATTTTATATAATGTACTCACTTAACCAGGGTAAGTATGTACTATAATTTTATTATTTTTTATTTCATGAATAGAACAATGTTCTGGCTTATTGACATTAAATGATTCTTCTTTTAGTTCATAGTAAGTAAAAGCCCTTATTGTATCTTGGTGACTAATAAAAACTGACTTTCTAGATTTTTTATATATTTCGTTAACTCTTTTATATACTTCCAAGTAAGTTTCTTCAGTCGAGGTTATAGCAATTGGATCATCTTTATATAATTCATATTCTTTTGTTTTGCTAAATTCATTAAAAGTTTTGCCTTTCCAAATACTTACACCGCCCCATTCAATTAATTTGCTTGTATAAGTAACATCCAGTTTAAATAATTTTGATAAAGGTTCAGCAGTTTGCCTAGCCCTAAGTAGAGGAGAGCAATAAATGTATTCAATATCAAAATTTTCAAATATATAATTAGCTGCATTTTTAGCTTGCTCTTCTCCCTTTTCGCTTAAACGATAACCTGCTAGATTACCATAAAAAATGTCTTTATTGTTTTCTACCTCTCCATGTCTTAAAAATAATTTGCTCACAATTACAGCGTAGTTTGTAATTATATTAAAATCTTCATATGGGTTTGAATAAAAAAGAAGAAGAAATTTTAAAACAAATTGAACTGGGTTTAAGTGAAGAAGATCCAAAACTTGAGAAAGCAGTTGAATCTTTAACACTTTCAAATTTTTCAAGAAGTAGGTCTATTATTTCAGGTATTACCTTTCTAATTGGGTTTATAATGATGATTGGATCTTACATTATCCAGCCACTTATTGCTGTTTTGGGTTTTGTATTAATGGCATTATCTGGTTATGTCTTTGTAACTAATACAAGATCACTTCTTAAAGCGGAAAATATCAATGAATGGAATTTTAAGCAAATTTTTAACCTTCTAAGAAATAAAGATAACTCTAGACAAAATAAATAGAATAAATTAAATTTAATAATACATCATTTTTTTTAAGGAGTAAGGATTTTGAAGAAAGATGCATATACATCTAAACAAGCATGTTATTTATCTGCTTGCACATCTCATCAGTTAAGATATTGGGATAAAGTAGGTTTAGTTTCTCCAACAATTCAGTCTTCTAATGGAAAACCAGGAGTACCAAAGTTGTATTCATTTAGAGACATTGTTTCACTTAGAGTTATTAAAACTTTGTTAGATAATGGGATGAGTATTCAAAGAGTAAGAAGAGCTTGGAAATACTTAACAAGAAATGGGAATCTAGAGGACCAACTATCAGAAGTAAAGCTTGTGTCAGATGGCGATACTATATATTCAATAGAAGAAGATAAAGTATTTGATGCATTGAAATCTGGCCAACTTGCATTTTTTGAAACAATTGATATCGTGACTCAAGAAGTAAGAGAAGATGTAACTAAATTTGAACTAGATAAAGAAAGATTCTTAAATTTGTTGACTAAAGTAGAAGAAGATGTACTTAGTCAACAAAAGCAAGCATAACAAAAATAAAAGAGCTAATTTTTATTTATGAATAAATTTGACTCTCATCGAACTCTTATTTTAAATTCTACTTTCCAACCACTTTCAGTTGCTAATGCAAAGAGATCGGTATCTCTTTTATTAAGTAAGAAAATAAATGTGATTAAAAAATCAAAACTTCAAATTCGTTCCGAAAATAAAATTATATATATTCCAAAAGTAGCTTTACTAACTTATTATGTAAAGGCACCATACGCAAGAAGGGTAGCGTTAAATCGTTCAAATATATTTATAAGAGATTTTTACACATGTCAATATTGTGGAAGTAAAGCAGAGTCAATAGACCATATAATACCAAAGTCAAGAGGAGGGCAACATGAATGGTCAAATGTAGTTGCTTGTTGTAAGAAATGTAACCTTGTAAAAGCTGACAAATTATTAAACCAGACTATTTTGAAATTAAAGAATTTTCCTATTAAGCCAGAAGGTAACTTCTGGATTAAAACAATAATTGGATCTAATCCAGATCCAGAGTGGAAAGAGTACCTAATTTCAGCATAATTTTTTTTCTCTTTTTGTGTTGCAAAGTGTCAGATAGTGTCATATAATGTTGAAAAGTGGTTCAAGGCACGAAAGGCGGAGAAAGTGTTCCTTGGTGAATTTAGACATACTATGGATTCGAAGGGTAGAGTAGTAATTCCCTCGAAATTCAGAAAAGAGCTTCAACAGGGCTGTGTGGTCACCAAGGGGCTAGATAACTGTCTTCAAGTATTAACTAAGGGAAACTGGCTCGATGAGTCTCAGAAAATGGCTTCCCTTCCTCCTACTGAAAAAACATCTAGACAATTACGTAGAGCACTATTTAGTGGTGCTGTAGATTCTAAATTAGATTCTGCTGGAAGAATACAAATTCCTGAAAATTTAAGAAAATATAGTGAAATTGGAATAAATGATGACGTAACAGTTACAGGTTCCGGTCCAGTTATTGAAATATGGTCAACAAAAGTGTGGAAAAAAATTCAACAGGATGCTGATAAAGCATTTGCAAATATCAACGAAGTGAAAGGATAAGTTCATAGCCAGCTCTCTAGACAACTAAATTGGAATACCCTTACTCCGCCCAACTTTCCAATTGGTGCCAGTACTAGAGAGCTGGGTATGAATACAAACAGGGTTGAGTATTTGCCGCATGAAGGCGTGATGATGGAAGAAATTACTTCCTTACTTGAAGATGTTCCAAAAGGAAATTTCGTAGATGCAACCTATGGATATGGTTCACATTTCAAATTATCAGATAAATTCCAGCATTTAAAGTTTATTGGGTTTGATCGTGATTTAGAATCAGTAGAGAATAGTAAAAATGAACATAATGTTTACCATTTAGAATTTTCTAATATTTCTAATTTTTTGTCTGAAAATAGTTTATTACCTTTAAGTGGGATTATTTACGATTTTGGTTTATCCTCTCACCAGATTGATTCAGATCATAGAGGTTTTTCTTTTCAAAAAAATACCCTTCTTGATATGAGAATGAATACTGAGCAGAAGTTGACAGCAGAATTTATTGTAAATAATTATTCTGAGGATGATCTAGCAAAAGTTTTAAAGTTCTATAGTGAAGATAGATATTTTTCTAATATTACTAGAAAAATATGTGAATCAAGACCTGTATCTACGACTAATGAATTAGTTAAGATAATCAAAAATGCAATACCCAAACAGAATCCTATTTTTATTGAAAAAACTGTTAGGAGGATTTTCCAAGCTTTAAGAATTGAAGTTAATAATGAGCTAAATGAAATTAAATCTTCCTTGGACTCAATAAAGGAATCTATAGTCACAAAGGGAATAATAATTTGTATTTCATATCATTCTCTTGAAGATAAAATTGTGAAAAACTTTTTTAGCGAAATTACTACAGATTGTATTTGCGAACCAAGTTTTCCAATTTGTAAATGTGAAATCGAACAAAAATATATTCAACCAAAGAAAAAGAAATATACCCCATCAGATAAAGAGAAAAAATATAATCCTAGATCGAAATCAGCGATTATGAGATATGTGATTAAAGTATGAGAAGAAAATATATTTATAAGCTTATCTATTTTTGTATATTTGCATCACTTATAATTCCACTAATACTTAATATAAAAATAAACGAAATATCAACAAAAATAACTCAAGTTAATTCTGAAATCTTAATTCTTGAAAGAGAAAGAAATACAATCAAATTAAAACACAGCGAAATATTCTCTATAGCTAATATAGACAAAATTTCAAAAGCTAATTCATATCAGAGACTTGAGGTTTACCAAAAAATAAATAAGCTCCAAATCCCATATAAGTTAAATAACCGAGAAAATGAAAAAATCGCAGTGTTAGGTTTTGGAAAATAATTATGAAATATCAAAAAACAAGAATAACTTTTTTATTTTTAATTTTGAATTCATTTATATTACTTTCTTCTGCTTTGTTTATCGAAGAAGTCTATAAATTACAATTTTCTGATGCGGAATATTTTAGAAATCAAGCTTTATCATATCGTGAAAAAACT
The DNA here is from genome assembly GCA_964551955.1 of uncultured Candidatus Actinomarina sp. Lineage (GTDB taxonomy): Bacteria > Actinomycetota > Acidimicrobiia > Actinomarinales > Actinomarinaceae > Actinomarina. The sequence goes on from CAZKFE010000006.1 coordinate 9,612, forward strand.
GAAGTCATCGAAGCAAGAAGGGGCTCTATATTAGATAGAAATTTTAATGAAGTGGCAGATAGCGTTAATGCATTTAATATTGGTATTAATCCAAATAAAGTCACAAATAAAAAAATAATATCAGATATTTTGTCACCTCTATTGAATATTGACAGCGAATTTATATTGAAAAGATTAAATGAGAATAGGAATTATTTTTACCTTAAAAGAAATATATCTTTTGATGTGGGTATGAAAATTAAAAAGTGGGGTTATGAAGGAATAAATGTTGAACCATCAAACAAGCGGGTAATTTATTCTGAATCTTTAGAAAAAATTATTGGCCATGTAGACCCTGATGGCAATGGCGTAGAAGGTTTAGAACTTTATTTTGATAATAGTTTAAAAGGGGTTAACGGAGAATTAACTTATGAAGCAGCACCAAATGGATTAGTTATTCCACAAGGGGATATTAAAACAATAGATCCTATACACGGAGAAGATTTGTTGCTTTCATTAGATTCTGATCTGCAGTATCTTTCTGAAGAACTGTGCGATGAAGCTTTAGATAGAACAGATGCATTCAAGTGTTCAGTAGTATTTGCAAATGCTGAAACGGGTGAAATAATTATTTCTGCTGAGAAATCAAGTAGCGATAATGAATATTTTAATATTAATTTAATAAGTGGTAGAGCTTTATATGAACCAGGTTCAGCACTAAAAATATTTACAATAGGGTCACTTCTTGATGAAGGAATAATAGATGAAGATGATAAATATATTGTAGAAGATGAAATTGAGATTATTGAATCATCTTGCGAAAAATTATATGATGGTTTAAAGGGTTGTTTTAATGATTTTCTCAAACATGAAACTCACGAATTATCAGTTAAAGAAATTATTGAAAGATCTTCAAACGTTGGAACTATAAAAATAACCAAAGACTCTAGTGTTCTTCAAATTGAGGATTATTTGACTAAGTTCGGTTTTGGTGAAAAATCAGGAGTTGAGCTAACTGGTGAAACTAAGGGAGGTTTTGTAAATTATAAACGATGTCTTACGTGTTTAAGTTCACTTTCGATAGGTTACTCAATAAATGTTTCTCAATATCAAATGATTAGAGCTTACAGCATAATTGCAAATGGTGGTAACGATGTAAAATTAACTTTAGTGCAAAAAGATAAAGTTGAGACTCAAAATAATAAAGTTATTAGTCCTGAAATGTCAAATCGATTAAAAACATTACTTATAAATGTTGTAGAAGGTGAAAATGGAACAGGAAAATCGCTTAGGAAAGAGGGTTATATTATTGGTGGCAAAACTGGAACTAGTAGAACTCATTTAGAAGGTGTAGGTTATTCAGAAGATAGATTTAACACCTCCTTCACTGGTTTTGTTGAAACAAAAGATGGACCACTTGTTGGATCGGTCCTACTTTGGGGAGCAAAAACCAATCCAACATCTGAATATGTAACTGGAGGTTCCACGGCAGCTCCAATATTTAAGAAAATTATTAGTTACTTTGTTCCTAAGGATTAAATATGAGTCCATTAAGTATTGAAAACCTAACTTCCAGCAAAGATTTTAATTCTGACGCAATAATTAATAGCACTCTTGACATATCTGAGAATTCAATACTGCTTTTAAATAATAAATCATTAGAAAAGCTGAATAAATTAATTAGTGAATCCTTAGATCGTGATTTGAAAGCAATTATAACAACAGAAGATTGTTCAATCTTGGACGAAAAACTTATAAAGGTAAATAATTATGACGAAGTCTACATGGATTTTTTACTAAAAATTTGTCATGACTTCCAAAATAAAACTTTCTATGGAATAACAGGAACTAATGGTAAAACAACAACAGGATTTTATTTAGATCAGTTAATTTGTTCAAAATCATTATTTATAGGAACTACTGAAGCAGATGTTTTTAAAAAAATTACTAAAGAAGAACACCTTACTACACCAAAGTTATTTAATATCATAAAATTTTTAGGCCTTAAAGAAAACAAAGATGTTAATGATATAGTTCTTGAAGTTTCTTCTCATGCTTTGGATCAAGAAAGATTAAAAGGTTTAAAATTTAAAGTATCTGGATTTACGAATCTTTCACAAGATCATTTTGATTACCATAAAAATATAGAAAATTATTTCAATTCTAAATTAAAACTTTTTAGTGATGATGTCTCTGAAAAATTAGTATATATTGAATCAGAATGGGGGAATAAAGTTAATTCCTTAATTAATATACCTTCGTTTAGCATAGGTGTGAATAAAAAAAACAATTTATATATAAAAAAAATAAATGTTGCAAAAGAAAAATATGATATAAATTTTGAAATTGAAGGAAGAGATTATGATATTGAGGTACCTCTATCAGGTCCAGAATCTCACCTAAACTATTTGCTAGCTCTTTCAATGGCGTATTATTCCGAAAATAATGATTTAGATTCATTGTTAGAAGCATCTATAAATTTAAAAAATCCTAAGGGTAGATATGAAATATTTAAATATAAAAATAATAACGAAATAATTATAGATTTTGCACATACTCCTGAATCCATTTCTCAAGTTATTAATTTTGTAAAAAACAAATATAATAAAGTTATTGTAATTTTGGGCGCTGGTGGTGGAAGAGATAAAGAAAAAAGACCTTTAATGGGAAAAGCAGCTAACTTAGCTGACAAAATAATAATAACAAACGACAATCCTCGTCATGAGGATGAAAAAGAAATAGCAAAAGATATATTAAAAGGAATTGAATTAAAAAAAGAAACAACCCTTTTACTTAATCGAAAAGAAGCAATAATAGAAGGAATTAATAATCTCGAAAAAGATTCTGTATTATTAATACTAGGGAAAGGGCATGAGAAAATTCAAGAATTTAAAAACACCTCAATAGAATTCAGTGACCAGGAGATAGTTGATGAATATATTAAGGAAAATTTATGATCGGAATAATTGTTGCTGGAGGTATAGGATTTTTATTTGTCTTACTTTCCACATCAATCGGAGTCAGCTACTTTAAAACTAGAAATATTGGGCAACCAATACGTGAAGAACTAAATTTTCATGAGCATAAAAAAGGTACCCCAACTATGGGTGGTGTATTTATAATTTTAGGAACTTTTGTTGGGTTTATTTTATCCCATGTAAATTTTTGGACTATTGGTAAAGGTTTCAAGATTGAATTATTATCAATTAATTTTGAAATATTTAATCTTTTAATTTTGGGAACATTCATGGGTATTGTCGGACTAATTGACGATTATTTAAAAGTTAATAAAAATAGAAATTTAGGATTAAAAGCAAGAAATAAATTTATATTTCAAACACTTGTAGCTTCTGTAGCAAGTTATTATTTTTATTTTTTAGATGACTCTACTGTTTTTTATCTTTTTAGTGGTTTTGGTATAAATGTTGGAATTTTTAAATGGTTTTTAATTGTTTTTATTATAGTTGGAATTACTAATGCTGTTAATTTAACTGACGGTTTGGATGGGTTAGTAGCAGGAAGTTCTGCAGTATCATTTGGCGGTATATTGATTATTGCATTTTGGATTTTTAGACATCCAGATTATTATTCTAATTTCATAAATCCTATTTTTATTTCAGTTGAGTTAGCTGTTTTAATATCATCGATTGCAGGTTCATGTTTAGGCTTTTTATGGTGGAATACTAATCCAGCAAAAATAATTATGGGGGATGTTGGGTCACAGTTCATTGGCTCTATGTTTCCATTAATTTTATTTGCAATTGGAGCGGACACCTTAATTCTATTTTTCTGCTTCCTTTATATTGTTGAAGCTATGTCAGTAATAATCCAGGTATTGTCTTTCAAATATAGAGGTAAAAGGGTATTTAAAATGACTCCTATACACCATCACTTTGAAATGAATAATTGGGCAGAAACGACAATTATTGTTAGATTTTGGATTATAAATGGCATAGTTGTTGTAATAGGGCTAGGCCTTTTCTATGGTGACTGGGTCTTGTTTGGTAATTAAGTGAAGAAACTAATTTTTGGATACGGGGTAACAGGTAAATCAGTTGAAAGTTATTTTCAAAAAAATAATATTGAATATCTAATTTATGACGATAATCATAATTTAAGTATTCAAGAGGAATTTGCTTTTCAATATTCAAGAATTGAAGAAATAGGTGAGGTAATTATTTCACCAGGAATAAAGCCTACAAATCCCTTATTAATGGAAATTAAATCTAAGGGTTTGGATGTTCTTACTGACATTGATTTATTCAACAATATTCACAAAGGAAAAATAATAGGAATTACAGGTACTAACGGAAAAACAACACTTGTTAATCTATTAACTGGATATTTAAATTCAATAGGCAAAAAATCAATTGCAGTTGGAAATGTCGGAAATCCTCCTTTGGATATTGAAGGCCATGATTATGATTTTATCGTAATGGAAATTTCAAGTTTTCAGTTATATTATTTAAATAATTTAAGTCTGTATAAAGCAGTATTAATGAACATTTATGAAGATCATTTAGATTGGCATACAAGTTTTAATGACTATATTTCTGCTAAAGAAAAAATTGCTAATTTTGTTAATGATGATGAGGATTACATTAATTACAGTAATCTCGAAAAAAAATCATTTAATTTAATGTTGAGTAATGCTGGCATAAAGGATTTATCCAAATTGCCATATTTTGAAAACACATTGCATTTACTTCTTAAAATAGTTGAGTCCTTGGGTTTAAATAAAGATACTATTTATGAGTATTTATTAAATTCTAAAGTAGAGGAACATCGTTTTGAGATAATAGATAATTTTAATGGAGTAACTTACATAAATGATTCAAAATCTACAAACTTTAATTCAGTCTCTATGGCTTTAACAAAAATAAATCAGGGAATATTAATAATGCATGGATTGACAAAAAACATGAGTAATAAGGATTTAATAATAGATGAAAAATTAAAGAAAATTTTAATTCCAAAAGATATGGAGGTGGATTTAGAGAATGTAAAAGCTGAAATAATTAATTTAGATTCCATTTTTGATTTAGAGGCTGAACTAAAAAAAATAATAAAACCAGGGGATACAGTATTGTTTTCTTGTGGTGGTGCAAGTTTTAATGATTTTAAGGACTATAAAGAAAGAGGTATGTTCTTTAAAACAGTAGTTTCAAACATTAAGGATGATAATGATTAAATTAAGTCAGTCTACATTCAAAAAAATTAATATAATTTCAATTTCATTTCTTGTAACTTTCGGTATTTTATTAAATTTATCAGCTTCTTCTGTACGTGGTCTTAAAATATACAATGACAATTTTCATTTAATTAAAAGACATATAGGTGCAATAGTTATAGGTTTAATTATTTTTAATATAGGCAAAAAGATTAATAAAGAAAATTATAAAAGAATTGCTAGTACAGGAATGTTCTCAATTTCTGTAATTTTATTTTTAGTACTCACATATGGAGTAGTAGCTGGAGGTAGTAGGCGATGGATTAATTTGGGAGATGTATATTTTCAACCAAGTGAGTTTGCAAAACCTATAATAATTTTATTTGTAGCTTACCATTTATCAAATCTAGAAAAGGATAAATCAGATTTTTATAATTTAAAAAAAACTTTAACCTTGCCTGCTTTATGTTGTTTATTTATACTTGCAGAACCTGACTTTGGTACAACATTAATTATTTCAGGAATAATATTATTTCAATTATTATTCTCAGAAGTAAAATTAAAATATCCTATTGGGATTATTGCCATTTCACCAATTCCAACCTATATAGCCATAAATCTAATGGGTTATCGTGAGTCCAGATTTGTTACTTGGTTCTCTAAAATTTGTGAAGGCACTAATGTTGCCCCTGTAGATCTTGCTGGTAAGTGTTACCAACTTCATCAAAGTAAAGTTGCAATAAGTTCTGGTGGTTTATTTGGTTTAGGACCAGGAACTTCCAGAGCTAGATGGGGTAGTTTGCCAAACTCTTGGTCAGATTTTATAGCCTCAATAGCTGGTGAAGAATATGGTTTTTTTGGATTACTTTTGTTAATTATTGCATTGATTCTTTTAATAATTTCATTTTTTGGGCTAGGTTTAACAGGGAATAATGAGTTTACCAAGTTGTTATTTGTTGGCATGGGATCTTGGGTACTGATCCAAACAGTATTTAATTTAGGAGGAATAGTAGGACTCTTGCCAATTACTGGAATAGTTTTACCGTTTATAGCATACGGAGGTTCTGCAATGGTTGCCATTTTTATCGGACTTACAATTTCATACTCCCAAGAAGAAATAGATTAATTATGAAAAAAATAGGAATTTTTTGTGTTGGAACAGGAGGACATGTGCTTCCAGCAAATAATATAGTAAAAGAATTAATCAATAAGGGTGTTGATTCTGAAAATTTCATAGTAATTACTGACAAAAGGGGAGCACAGTATTTTGAAAATTTGGATCTTAAAATATATATAGAAAATATTTATAGGTCAAATAGAGGTATTTTAGGATACATTCTAAATATTCATAAAATTATAAAAAGTATAAATAATATTAAAAATCTAATTAGAAAAGAAAACATAAATGTTATATTTTCTACAGGTTCTTATATTGCACCTATAGCTTCTTTTTTAAGTTTCATTTTTAAAATTAAATATTATGGACAAGAACAGAATATTTATGCTGGTTTAGGTAATAAAGTTAGTTCATATTTTCCAGGTGTAATTTTCACTTCATACCCACAAACTAAAAATTTACGAAATAAGAATATAAAATTTGTTGGTCCAGTAATTAATAAAAATATAATTAAAACTACTGATGATGTAAAAAATGTTGTAATTGGTATTCAAGGTGGAAGCCAAGGTTCAGAAGAAATAAATAGTTATGTATATAAATTTTTAAATAAAAACAAATTAAGTAAAGTTAGTTTTATTCATATAACAGGCAAAAATAAATTAAAAAATATTCCGAAGTATGAAAGATATAAACAGTTTGATTTTATTCAGGATATGAATTTCTATTATTCAAATATAAATATTCAAATTGGAAGAGCGGGAGGTGGTTCGTTAGAAGCTGCTTTTTTAAAAATACCACAAATACTTATTCCATTTAAATATGGAACGACTGCAACTCACCAATCCTTAAATGCTCAGTATCTTGAAAACCTTGGTGTTGCTAAAATAGTTAATTCATATGAAGAGTTTGAAGAAACGTTATTAATAATGTTAAATAACTTTGATGACTGGAAGAAAAATAATTTTAATAAAGTAGACATTGAAACTGGAAATAAAATTATTTGTGAATATTTACTGGATGCTATTTATGAATAAATATGAAAAGGTATACATATTAGGTATTGGTGGGTCTGGTATGAGCTCGATAGCCAAATATTTAGCTCAAAAAAATATTAAAGTTGAAGGTTATGATCAAAGAAAGTCTTATATCACAAATCAACTTGAACAAGACGGTGTAAAAGTTGATTTTGATACAAGTAATTTAGTATATAGATCAAAGAATTTATACATATATTCCTCAGCAGTACCGATTAATAAAACATTATTAAAAAATTATGTGGGTAATAGTAATGTGTTATCTAGAGGGGAATTCTTAAAACAACTTTCTAAAGAGAACGAAATAATAGGTGTAACCGGTACTCATGGTAAAACATCTACAACAGCCTTGTTAGCGCATATTTTTCATTATAACAATATTGATGTATCTTATATTTTTGGTGGTTCTACTTCATTCCATGGTATTGGAGGTCATTATGGAAAAAAAGATTTACCAATAATATTAGAAACTGATGAAGCATTTAATACTTTTAAAGATATAGAAATTAATGATTTATTAGTTACAAATATTGATGAAGATCATCTTGATTTCTATGGATCATTTGAAAATTTAATTAGTGCATTTGAAAAGGTTATATTAAATGTTAAAAATAATTTAGTTTTAAATTATGATGATCAAAATATTAAAGAATTAATGATTAAAAATAAACACGTAGTTTATTCATCAAAAGGTAATCCAGAATATAAAATCATATATCCAAATAAACTCATAAATAGTGATAACGAATATGAGATTATTACAAATTTAATTGGCTCTCATTTTATTTCTAATATTACAGGAGCTATAGCTATTGCTGCTTTAAATGGAATTGAGATTAGTGATTCATTAGAAGCAATAAAGTCATTTCCTGGAGTAAACAGAAGAACTGAATTCCTAGGTTCCGTTAAAGGAATTAAAATATATGATGATTATGGCCATCATCCAACAGAGATAAAAGCTACAATTTCAGCACTTAATGAAATTAAAAAAGGAAGATTATTTGTAATCTTTCAGCCTCATAGATACACGAGAACAAATGAAAATTTCGAAAAATTCAAGAAAGAGTTAGGTTTAGCAGATTTTTCTATTGTTGTTGACATATACCCTGCAGGAGAGGAGCCAATACCAGGGGTAACTAGTAAAAACTTTGAAACTCGAAATATTAAGTATTTAAAATCAATGAGGATGATTCCTAGCTATCTCTCGACTAGAATTAAACAAGAAGATATCGTACTAACTTTAGGTGCAGGAGACATTACTTTATTAGGACCTCAAATATTAAAATACCTAGATGAAAAATAGAATAAAATTATCAAATGTTACAACCTATAAGTTTGGTGGTTTCTGCAACAATTTTTATGAGATCACTGAAAGTAACATTGATGAAAGTAAAGAAGTTTTTCTAGGTAAAGAAAATTTTATATTGGGTAGGGGATCTAACGTTGCATTTTCGGATGAAGAATATATAGGAAATGTCATTTATCCAAATTTTAAAAACTTAATTTACAATAAAAATAATGCAGAGATAACTGTAGGGTCATCATTTTATTTGCCCGATCTTTCTAGATTTTACAGATTAAATAATTTAGTTGATGCTGAATTTTTGATTGGTATTCCAGGTTCTATAGGAGGAGCAATTAAAATGAATGCCGGAGCATATGGTTCGGAATTTTCCGACCTTCTCAAATCACTCAAAGTTTACAATTTAAGTAATGATCAGTTTGAGACTATAGAAAGAAATGAGATTGATTTCGGGTATAGGTATTCTAACAACTTAGATGGAAAGTTAATTATTTCAGCTAAATTATCAGGTAATCCAGGAGATCCTAAAATAATAAGGGAAAGATTAAAAGAATACACATCTTATAGAAAAAAAACTCAACCGGCTGGTATTTACAATGCTGGAAGTGTCTTTAAAAATGGTAAAGATTACTCAGCCGGTGAGTTAATAGATAAAGCAGGATTGAAAGGATACGAAGTCGACGGGGTTAGGGTTAGCAATAAGCACGCAAACTTTTTTATAGCTTCAAAAGGTTCAAAAGCTTCCTCATTATATAAGTTAGTTGACTATGTTAAAGAAGTTGTAGATACTAAATTTAGTGTCTCTTTAGAGAAAGAGATAATCTTTGTAGGCAAATTTGATTAGTTATGAATTATAGCGATATTGAAAGGCAGACATTTAAAACATTTCTAGCCTTTTCAACCTTGTTACTAGTAGTTCTACTTGTATTTTTTAATCTTTCTTCTAGTTTTTATAGGGTTTCTGAAATAACATATACAGAGAATGAAGAGATTGACTTCTCGTCATTCAGCAACTTACTTGGCACCTCAATTTGGTTAGTTGACGATTATTATTTCGAAACTTTTTACAAAGATAACCCAACAGTTGAACTTATTTCTATAAGAAAAGAACTACCTGACAATTTAATAGTAGAAATTACTATTTCTGACAAAATAGTTTTTATAAAAGACAATAGGAGAATACCTCAAAAGACCTCGGTACTTTACAAGAATCTTTATATAGAAGAGAAAGCAAGCAGTAAAGGTCTAGCTACATTGCTTATAGAGAATGGACCAGTTAAGGATGGATTCTACGAAGAGATAATTACTTTCATTATGACACTCAGAAAGTACTCTATAAATCTAAACAACGTAGAACTAACTTACAATGGTGCTGATCTTTTTGTCACTCACTTAGATACAGAAGTTTCTCTCGGAGCACCTTCAGACCTTTCTAGAAAAGCATCAGTTATTGGATATTACATAGCTGAGAACCCTTGTAGTGGAGAGATCAGACTTATTTATAATGAGGATGGCAGTGAAATAAGAGCTGTAACAAACTGTTCATAATCTAAACCTAAAGTATAGGTATAGATAAAATAGATAAAATTTATTGTTTTTGTTATGTATAGATGATATTCTTATTTCCAAATAATAAGGATTTAACAAATGGCTACAAAAAAGACTAAAGCAAAAGAAAAGGGTGTGAGCTTAAATATGAGACCAAGAAATTATTCAGCTGTAATTAAAGTAGTTGGTGTTGGCGGTGGTGGAACAAATGCTGTTAACAGGATGATTAAGTTAGGTATTAAAGGTGTAGACTTTGTCGCATGCAATACCGACGCACAAAGCTTACTTGGATCAAAAGCAGATTTAAAATTAGATTTAGGAAGAAAGTCAACAAGAGGTCTCGGTGCTGGTGCAAATCCTGAAATAGGTAGGCAAGCAGCTGTTGACTCTGAAGAATTAATCGCCGAAGCATTAAAAGGATCGGATATGGTTTTTATTGCTGCAGGTGAAGGTGGAGGAACTGGAACAGGAGCTTCTCCAATACTTGCTAACGTAGCTCATGAATTAGGAGCATTAACAGTAGGAGTAGTCACAAGGCCTTTTGGTTTTGAGGGGAGAAGAAGGTCAGTTCAAGCTGAAGAAGGAATCCAAGCATTAAGAGATGTGGTTGATACTTTGATAGTGATTCCAAATGACAGACTTTTACAGATTAGTGATAAAGATATAAAAATCAGTGAAGCTTATCTAAAATCAGATGAAATATTAGCAAACGGAGTTAAAGGTATAACGGGCTTGATTACAAATCCTGGTGTTATAAATGTTGACTTTGCTGATGTAAGAACAATATTAAAAGATGCTGGGAACGCTGTTCTTGGTATTGGTAAATCTACAGGAGAGCAAAGAGCTCCAAATGCTGCTCACGCTGCAATTTCCTCACCGTTACTTGAGGCAAACATGGACGGAGCAGAAGGGGTGCTTATAACAATTGCTGGTTCTGAAGATCTTAAGTTACAAGAAGTTAACGAAGCTGCAAGAGTTATCACAGAAAGAGCTGATGACAATGCAGAGATTATATTTGGTCACCTTGTGGACGATACTTTAGGTGAAGCTGTAGAAGTTACGGTTGTGGCAGCTGGATTTGGACCTAGACCAAATAGACGCTCAACTGGTCTTGATAACGGTGATGATGGTAGTGGAGGTGATGGTCTCCCTGATTTCATCAGAGGATGATTCATTCAAAAATAATACCTAACGGTCAATTTAACGACTCATTAGATAGCGAAACAACAGGTGGATTGAGATTAGCCTCAATGGAACAATCACATAGTGAAATCTATTTGGAGGTAAATAAACCTGGTATCTATAAAGCAGATGCAATAATTACTAAAGAGAAAAATCTGATGTTAATTGTTAAAACAGCTGATTGTATGCCTGTGATAATTTCTGATGAAGAAAAAGTAGGTATTGTACATATTGGTTGGAGAGGATTAGAAAATAAGATATTTTATAAAACGATTTCGAAATTTAATATATCTCAATTGAAAGTATCTATTGGTCCACATGCACAAAAGTGTTGTTATGAAGTAAAAAAAGATTTAGAGGCAAAATTTACAGAACATTGTTTTAAGAGGGAAAATAGAATTTTTCTAGACCTTAGTAAAGAAATTAAAGAATTTTGTGATGACAACAAAATTGATATAGAAGTTTCTGAAGTGTGCACCATAGAAAATACAAAATATAATTCATATAGAAGAGATAAAACAAGATCTAGACAATGGAGTGCAGTATGGATTTAGAAGCTTTAAGTAAAATAAAAAAAATTGTGAGTAAATATAATGCTCAGTTGCTTCCTGTTATAAAAGATAAAAAATTTGAAGACATTAAGAAAGTTTATGATTTTGGCTATAAAGAGTTTGGTGAGAATAGATTAGAACAATTATTAGATCATAAAAATAAATTAGAAGATGCAAAGTTTCATTTTATAGCCCCGTTACAATCTAGAAAAATAGTTGATATTATGGATAATTGCATATCTATCCATACGGTATCAAGAAAAAAAGAAGCAATTATTATTAATGAAAATTACTCTGGTCAAAAAATATTTGTACAAATAAACATAGACAATGATCCAAATAAAAGCGGAATTAAGCCCCAAGAAGTGGAAATATTTTTTCATATGTTTGAAAAACTTAGTTATTTACCAGTGGGAATAATGTGCATTCCAAACATAGAAAATGATCCAAAAATTGCATTTTCTAATATGCAAAAAATTAATGAAAAGATTAAGAAAAATTTTACAAATTATTACGGTGAACTTTCAATGGGTATGTCTGATGATTATGAAATTGCTTTAGATTATGGTGCTACAATAATTCGTATAGGTAGTAAAATTTTTAGATAATGTTAGAAAAATTTCTTATTTCAATTGGATTAAAACAACCAAGTTCTATTGATCAGTACGTAGATGATTCAACTACTACAGTAAGGCCATCATCAGAGAATAGATTTGCTAATGATGAATATTTAGGAGATCTAAGAATTCATGAACCAAAGGACGAAGTTGAAATTAAAGTTTTGAAAAATTTTTCAGAAATTCACAATCTTGGAGATGCAATAAAAGAAGGATTTATAGTTGCTATGGATATTAGAGATATAGAAGACCAAACAGAAAAAAGAAGGATATTAGATTTTGTTACTGGTATGGCGTTTATTAGCAATGCAAAATTAAGATCAATTAATAAAGATGGTGTTTTTTTAGTCTTACCTTCTAATTCTTCCCTTCCCTCAGAGGAAAGAGAAAGGCTTCAGGAATTAGGACTCTATAAAATAAATGTGTAGTTTGCTTGCTTTAGCTTATAAATTTTTTAGCTATTCTTTATTTTTATGGATTATATTATCATGGGTGCAAGTACCTCAAGATCATCCAATAGGGCAAATTAAGAGTATCTTAGATCAATTTTATAATCGTATTCTAGCCCCTATAAGATCTGCAATACCTATGGTAAGAATAGGTATGGCTGGTCTAGATTTATCTCCTATAGTTCTTATTTTGGGGGTCAATTTTTTATACCCAAGGGCTATGAGTTTTATTTGTTAGATTTTTTTATTTCAGTATCTACAAAATAATCTAAAATCTTATTAACCCCTTTGTTCTGAGTAATTTTATATTCAGTACCAAGAGTTTCGTTTAAAATATAATCTTTAAACTTCTCAATTGAATTAAGAACGAGGATATCTTTTGTTGAAATATTAATGGCAATCCTATCAGTTATATCAAAACCCATATCTTTCCTTTGTTTTTGGATTATTGAAACAAGCTCTCTAGACACTCTTTCTAGTATTAAGTTTTCATCTAGTTCAATATCAAGATAAACAGAAAAATCGTCTACTATTTCTTGATTTACCTTTTCTTCATTTTTTATAAGTCTTACATCAATATCTTCAATATTTATTTTTTTACTATCAAAATCTAAAAATTTATTATTAATTAAATTTTCTATTTCTTTTTCATTTAGATTAGATAAGTGTTTTGCAAATTTATTTATTTCCTTACCAAGTTTTGGTCCTAAAGAAGGGTAATTAGGCTTACATTCATATTTTACCCAACTTTTAAATTCACTATCAAAAGAAATTTCTTTAATATTTAGTTCATTAAGGATGATTTCCTTAACATTTGTTATACTTTCAATGTTATTAGGGTCTTTTGTAATTATTTTTAAATTTCTTAATGGCTGTTTGTTGGGAATTTCAACATTAAGTCTTATGTTTCTAACTGATTTAATAATATTTTTAGCTATTTCCATTTCCTTTTCTAATTTTGGATTAATTAAATCATCATTTGATTCTGGATAATCTTCAAAGTGAATGCTGTTATTAGTATTATTTGTTAATCCTTGGTATATCTCTTCACATATAAATGGCAATACGGGAGCCATTGTTTTTGAAAAATCTATTAAGACTTCATGAAGAGTTTTAAATGCGTTTATTTTATCTAAATCATCTTTACCTTTTTCTTTCCAGAATCTTTTCCTATTTGATCTTACGTACCAGTTTGTTAATTCATCAATAAAGTTCATAAGGGGTGGTATTACCTCATAAAGATAATAATTTTCCATTTTTTCATTAACTGTTTTAATTAAGGACTGGAGAGAAGAAATAATCCATTGGTCCATTAGAGATCTTTCTTGTACTGGTGATGCAGAATTAAGTTCTTCTAATGTAATTTCATCAGCATTTGCATAATTAGAAAAAAAAGAGTAACTGTTCCATAAGGGTAAAATTACATTTCTGGTTACTAGTTTTACTCCCTCTTCCGAAAACTTTAAAGGCTCTCCTCGAACGACAGGTGAATTTATTAAGTAAGCTCTTAAACTATCACCGCCATAAGTATTTAACAATTCTTCAGGGTCAGGATAATTCTTTAAACTTTTACTCATCTTTCTTCCATCTTGTGCCAGAATCATCCCAGTAGTAATACAGTTTTTAAAAGCTACAGAATCAAAAAGAGCTACTGAAAGTACAGTAAGGGTATAAAACCAGCCCCTTGTTTGATCGAGGCCTTCTGCTATAAAATCTGCAGGAAAACCTTCCATGAATAATTCTTTGTTCTCAAATGGATAATGTTGTTGTCCGTATGGCATTGAGCCTGACTCAAACCAGCAATCTAATACTTCAGGAGTTCTTTTATAAGTTTTGCCATCTATTTCTAACTCTACATCATCGAGAAAATGTTTATGTAGATCATTTATATTTTTGCCGCTTAATTTTTCCAGTTCTTCTATCGACCCTATACATATTAAATCTTCTGGGTCATCTTTATTTATCCAAATTGGTATACAACTTCCCCAATATCTATTTCTACTTATTGCCCAATCTCTCGCATTGGCGAGCCAGTTAGAAAACCTCTTTTCACCAATAAAACCAGGTACCCAATGCGTTTGGTTGTTCAATTCAACCATTCTTTCTCTAATTTTTTCTACACTAACAAACCAAGTTGGTATTGCTTTATAAATTAATGGTTCGCCAGTTCTCCAACAAAATGGATATGAATGAGTTTCAGTTGTTCTACTAAATAGTAAATTTCTTTCATCCAATTGTTCCATGATTTTTTCATCAGCTTCTTTAACATACATATTTTCTAAGCCATTTATAGTTGAATCAAACTTTCCAGAAAGCGTAACGGGGTCAACAATTACATCGATACCTCCATTTTTTAAAGCATAAAAATCACTTTCACCATAAGCAGGGGCTTGTGACACTAATCCAGAACCAGAATCTGTATTAGTTTCATCACTATGGATTATTCTGAATGCTCCGTTTAGATATTCTTTTTCGAATTCTTCATATGCTGGTACGTATTCACCACCAACTAAGTCTGAACCAATTGATTCATCAATTATTTCATAATTATAATCTTTTAATTCTTGGAGTCTTTCAGTAGCTATCCAGTAATGTTTCTTTTTTAATAAAATTCTTGAGTAATTTATATTGTTTCCAATTGCAATTGCAAGATTGCCAGGTATACACCATGGTGTAGTCGTCCAAAGAAGAAACTCGTCATCTTTTTTAATATTATTATGATCAGATCTTGCTTTTAGGGTAAAGAAAATTGAAGGATCCTCTACATCTCTATAATCCATATTTGCTTCAAAATTAGAAAGAGGTGTAGCAGCAGCCCATGAGTAAGGTAAAACTTTATAATCTTTATAAATTAATTCATTTTCCCATAATTCTTTAAAAACCCACCAAACACTTTCCATAAAATCAAGATCCATGGTCTTATAATCATTTTCAAAATCAACCCATCTACCAATTTTCCTGGTTACTCTTTCCCAGTTTTCAGTATTTGTTTGAACTTGAGATCTACATGCTTCATTAAATTTAGCTATTCCATAGTCATCTATTTCCTGGGGATCTTCAAGTCCAAGTTCTTTTTGGACTTCCATTTCAATAGGTAAACCATGAACATCCCAGCCAAACCTTCTTTCTACATAGTAACCTCTCATAGTCC
>CAZKFE010000007.1:0-10465 GCA_964551955.1 uncultured Candidatus Actinomarina sp.
TTCATAGTTTACAATTTTCTCTATTAAATGTATATTTTTTATACATGAACAATTATGAATACTATCCTATTGCTTCAGAAAACTTTCTTGAAGGCTGTCATAAAATTAATGAGGATAATATACCCGAAGTAGGTTCTAGATCATTAGAAGGCTTAACAAATTCAGTAGAAAATTCTGACCACAACGAATGTGTTATTTTTAACAATAAGGTAGTTGGCTTTGTAATTTGTTTTCAAGATAATGAGAAAACTATTTCTTATATGAAAGAAATACAACATAAAAATTTTAAAGAAATTAGTAACCGATTGAAGGATTTTCTGTATATTGATCGAATTGCTATCGATTCTGAATTTAGAAAAAATAAATTAGGAAGTGAGCTTTATGCTAACGTGATTAATTTTGCAAAAAATAATTCCATAGAAAACCTAACAGCAGAGATAAATTTATTACCTTCGGTAAACACTCCCTCATTAAACTTTCATAAGAATTTTGGATTTATTGAAATTGACACTGTTAAATATGAGGAAGATTATGAAGTATCTCTTCAAAAGAAGAGTATCAAATAGTTAGAATATAATTATGAAATTTGAATTACCAAGACGACATAGAAAAAGCTATGAAGCTATAGCAAGAAGAAAAATTGATGAAAATTTAAATAAAGAAGAGTCTTTAGAGATTTTTGATAAAATAAAAAAAGAGTACAACAACTCACCAAGAAGTTTTGGCTCAAACACCGGAAAAAAAGAAATGAACTTAGAAATGCTGATTGTTATAGGAAATCAAATATCAAATGAATATAAGGATCTTCAAATAGACTTAAAACAAGGCATTCCTGAAATAACTAAAAGGACACCCTCATGAGAAAATTAATTATTGACGCAGATACGGGCTCAGATGATGCTGTTGCATTAGTTATGGCAATGAGAAACATGCCAAATGACTCCATACTAGGAATTACTATAGCTTCAGGAAATGTTCCTTTAGAACAAGGAATTGCGAATGCACTTTATGTTAATGAATTATGTGGAATGAATATACCAGTTTATGCTGGTGAAAGCTCTCCTATAGCTAGATCTTATATAGAACTAGATAATATGGAAGAAGCTACTAAACATGCTCTGAGTGAATCACCGGTATCTACATCTGCTCAATATGTACATGGAGCAGATGGATTGGGAGATATAGGTCTTAAACCACAAGATAGTGATTACGCCGAAGAAAGTGCTTTAGATTTTTATAAAGAAGCTTTATCAAATAATTCTGATGTTGAAATTATCGCCCTTGGACCACTTTCAAACATAGCAAAGCTTGTTCAGGAAGAACCAGAATTAATTAGCTCTATAAAACATTGCTATATCATGGGTGGTTGTTCAAATGGCGTAGGTAATATAACTAAAACAGCGGAGTATAACTTCTGGGTTGATCCAGAGGCTGCTGATATAGTTTTACAATCTTCAATGCCAATAACAGTAATTGGTTGGGACCCTTCTTACCTAGATGGAACTTTAGATAGAGAAAAAGTAAAAGAAATAGATGAAATAGATACAAAATATTCAAAGTTTACAAATGGTGTATTTGAGAAAGTAAGAGTGTTAGTTTTAGACATATTAGGACAAGAAAGCTATAGCTTACCTGACCCTCTAGCAATGGCTGTATTTTTAAATGAAGAAATTATCTCTGAGTCTATTGAAGCAAATATGGTAGTAGACACAAGAGATGGCCCAACTAGGGGTGCTTGCATAATTGACTTTATGGATATAGAAATGAACCCAAGAAAGGTTCGCATAGTCCAAAGATGTGATAACAATAAATTTTTTGATTTACTTAAAAAGAGTCTTGTTGAGTGAACAATCTATCAACAATATTTGAATTTATAATAATTCAAGCTAGCTTCGCATTTACACCTGGTTTAATCATTACCTTAATTGTCAATGAATCTATACAGAAATCACGAAAAAAAGGACTGGAGGTAGCAGCTGGGGCTGCAGTCGGCGCTTTAATAATGACTCTCTTGTCTTCATTAATAGTTACGTTTTTATTCTCAATCATTCCTACATTTCTTCAAATAATATTTTTAGTTGGATCAATATATATAATTTATAAAGGATTTTCTACCTTAGCTATGAAAAATATAGATAAAAAAGATAAATATAACCAAGGACCTTTTGTTTCTGGTCTTAGAGTAAATTTAATAAATCCAAAAATGTGGTTATTTTATTTGTCTGTTCTTCCTATATTTGTAGAAAATTATGAAAGCTTATTTAGATCACTTATATTCTTAGGAATAATAACTGTGTTTATAAACCTTTTTGGTGATATTTTTTATGCATTATTTAGTAGCTATTTTTTTAGTGATTCTTCAGAAAAAACTAAAAATATTATAAATAAAATCTGTGGCGTATCTTTAATTTCTATAGGTTTTTATTTACTCTTTACTAGATTCCTTTGAGTCTTTAGGTTTCTTATCTTTAGGATTTTCATCTTTAAATAATTCAGAAATTGCTCCAATACTACCTAACGTCGCGGACAAGTCAGCAGGTAAAAATATTTTTGTTGCTTTTCCTTGTGCAACCTTTTCTAATGATTCTAAATACTTAATTGCAATAAGATCATTTGTTGGATCTCCTTCATGAATTGCAGCATAAACCTTTGCTATTGCTTCTGCTTCACCTTCAGCTACAGCAATCTTTTCATATTTTTGTGCATCAGCAATTGCTTTGACCGCTTCTGCCTCACCTTCAGCACTTAATATCTGTGATTGCCTTTCACCCTCTGCGGTAAGAATAGCTGCTCTCTTTTCACCTTCTGCCTCTGTAACAGCTGCTCTTCTGTCACGCTCAGCTTTCATAACTTTATTCATTGCATCTTGAACATCTTGTGGAGGGTCTATTCTTTGAATCTCAACTCTTACAACGCTTGTTCCCCATTTATCAGTAGCTTCATCAAGAATCAACTTTAGTGATGTGTTAATTGTTTCTCTAGAAGTTAAAGCAGCATCTAACTCAAGATCACCAACTACGTTTCTTAGGTTAGTTTGAGCTAGTTTCGTAGCAGCAGTAATAAAATCCTCGACATTATAGACCAAACTCTTTGGATCAGTTGGTTCATAGTAAATTACGGCATCAACTGTAATTGTTACGTTGTCTTTAGTAATTACTTCTTGAGGTGGGACATCTATAACTGCTTCTCTCATATCAATTATTGCCAACTTTTCTATTCCTGGTATCACAATATTCAATCCTGGAGATGCTTCCCTGTTGTATTTTCCAAATCTTTCTACCAAACCTCTTTCAAAAGGTCTAAGGATTCTAAAAATTCTAAATGCAATACTTAAAATTATTGCGACTGTTAAAACAGTTCTTACTAAACTAAATATATCTTCCATGTTTATATTGTATTACTTTTTTTTGTTTAGGTCTAATTAAAATCAGCTACCAGAATCTTCCGACTCTTCTTGTTCTTGTTCGAAACGATTTAATGCAAGAACAAACATTATGAATAATATCGTTGACGCAACAAAGAATGTAATTGGCAATATTCTTATTTCTAAAGCATTCAACCCATCTATCTCTGCAGGCTTTGGACCTCTAGGGGCATACAAAATAAACAGGAATGAGTTAATGATTCCCCATCCAAAAGTTCCAGCACCTACAACTAAAAAAGCTAGTCTTTTACCCAAGTTTGTTGCATTTAGTAAGAAAGTTGTCCCATAAAAAGTAAGAATGGAACCGATAAATAATAAAATTCCAGTAATTGTTAAATTCGCTGAAAGAAGCGTTCTCATTATTTCACGCATCAGGCATCAGTCCTCTTAAATAATCTACAATCAATCCTATATCAGATTCAGGTAGAACGGCTCCAAAACCAGGCATTTTTCCTCCACCAACACCATTGACACCGTATCCTTTTCCGTTTTCTGATCCGTTAATAATAAAATCAACCATATCTTGTCTTGCTTTAAACTGGATATTTGCTCTTCCAGCTTTTAAGGCAGGGCCTAAACCTCCTGAAGCAATCTTCTTTGTATAAGCAGCTCCTGCTGAATACCCTGCAGTATGACATCTTGCACAATAAGCATTAAACAGCCCAACAGATCTTACTGCTTTGTCATAATCATCTTCAAATGTTCTTTCAGCAATTTCTTGAAAATTAACACCCCATAATTTATTTTCTAAAGCCTCTTCTAGGAAAGCTAGGCCATCAGTCGCTTCTATGA
Source organism: uncultured Candidatus Actinomarina sp. (assembly GCA_964551955.1). GTDB lineage: Bacteria > Actinomycetota > Acidimicrobiia > Actinomarinales > Actinomarinaceae > Actinomarina. The sequence goes on from CAZKFE010000007.1 coordinate 4,217, forward strand.
AAAACTTATCTTTACCTTCAACTAAAATCCCTAAATTAATTTCGGAAGATTCTAGCTGGGAAAGATAAGCTCTAGCTATACCTAAATCTTTTCTACCTGGAGTTGACTCTTCTTCTTCTGGATTTAAATTTAATATTTGTAAACCTAGGCTATCAGCAATAGATTCACTATAGGTTGAAAGCTCTATCTCAACAGAATCAGACAAGCCATCTTCATCTGAGTCAATTCCACTCTCTTTTTCTAATAACGCTGAAATAACAGATACAGCCTCAGTAACAATAGGTAGTTTTGAAGGTGCTTCCTCAATATCTTGAATTAATTGCTTTTGTTTAATAATCTCACTTTCGACTTGTAAATCAGAGTTTTCTATTCTTAAAAGAGCTGAATTAACATTTGTTTCAATATTTTGTAATTCAGCCTCTTGTGAAATTTGAAAATATCTTAAATAATCAAGTAAATCATCTAGTTGACCATCATTCATTGGTCCTCCACCTTCAAGCCCCCAAGCCGGCATAGGTGAGTTAGCTCTACCAAAAACTAACCAATATCTAATTTCTTCTGCATCATATCTATAGAAGACATTGTTAATTGCTGGAGCAGCCCAAACAACACTTACTCCACTTCGTTTTTCAACATAAGAAGCGGCTCCACCTCCACCATCTACACCGTGACAATTTCCACAACCAAACTCTTCATATAAGTGTTCTCCTCTTTCTATAGATACTTCATCAAAGTATTCAACAAATTCTTCCTGCCTGTTAGCTTCACCTAAGTAATAAAGCGGAATCATTACTGTTAACAATGAAGCTACAAGAACTGCAATAGATAATGTCTTGTCTAGGTGTTTCGTTTCAAGTTCGTCATCTGATTTATATTTCTCTAAATTAGGAGCAACTTCTTTTGTTTTCCCCGACCCTCTAAATCCTACTGCTGCAAAAAAAGCTAAGGCACCAATTATTGCTAACGAAATCAATGTTATGAAAATTGAACTATTCATGGCTATTCATCAGTTGGAGCTAATGCAATACAAGAAAGGCCTTGAGGATATTTTACAGATAGTCCAGATGCTCTTGGTGACTCAATTATAGTACCTGTATCAATAATAAATTTCCCTGCTGTGTTGACACTAACTACAAACCTGTCAAGATTTCTTGGTGCTGGCCCAGCATAGTATTCACCAACCATGTTGTATTTAGAACCATGGCAAGGACATTCAAAACCTTGGGAAGAGTTACACCATGGAACTCTACACCCTAGATGAACACACCTTTGATAAAGAGCGACTAATCCATCTGCAATTGTTGCTCCGTCTGAGAACTGAGACCCACTTGCTTCAGATAAATCAAAAGGTAAAATATAAGCCCTTGCTTCAGGAATGAATGCAGGAATGATTGATCCATCTGCTTGAATTATTTGCTTTTTTAAATCTTCAACTTTTCCAGCATCAACTTTTGAACCAAAACCTCCTGAAACTTTTGGCCACATAAACCCTAGCCACGAAATAGCTTGAATTCCTGCAAAAGCACCAAAGGAGATCCTTAAAGCCTTTGTTAAAAATTGACGCCTTGTAATTCCTGCTTCTTCTTCCGATATTTCTTCATAAATAACTTTTTCTTCAATTTTTATAGAACCATCTGTTTCCTCTACCCCATCATCTTGTTCTTCATCAATATTATCTTCAACATTTTCTTCTTCAGTTAAAGTTGGTTCATCTGGAGCTAAAAAACTAGTCTTTGATTTATCAACCTTTAGAGCTTTTTTATCAAGATTTTTTTTCCAATTTAAACTTTTTGGAGTTCTTCCTGAAATAATAGCAACCATACCTAAAACACCTAAAACTCCAACTACTCCTATTGCTATAAATGAAATCTCCACCAAGCTCATTAGTGACCCTCTCCTAAAAAGTTAACCCAATCCAATAAGTCATCAAACCAAATTCCATCAATCCATGGATAAGTCCAGTTCCAGCCTGGTCCTCTAAACAAAACACCAATAACTGTTAAAGTTCCAGCCCCCGCAAGAAAAAAAGTAAACATCATTATTGCATATTTTCTTTTTGAAGGATGGTTCTCAGGATTTCTATCAACATAAGGAATTGCCATAAATCCTATCATCCCAACTACAAGTGGAATCATAACTCCTGCTATTTGTGGGTCCCAATAAGAAAGAGCCTCCTGTAGTCCTAAAAAGTACCATGGTGCTTTTGCTGGGTTTGGGGTTATATTTGGGTTCGCCTCTTCAAGAAGTGGTGCTTGCAAAATTGCACTTATCAAAATTAAAAAAGCTGTCATAACCATCAATGCAATAAATTCTGGAAGCATTAAGTGTGGCCAAGTATTAACTTTATCAACAGGAGCTGATACAGATTTCTGAATTGGTTTAGCTTTTACAACTGTTAATAATCTTTGAGTAACTTTTACTTCTGGTGCAAAATCTACTTCTTCTGGACTGTCTGTTTTTTTCTCAGGAGCTTTTACTTCTGCTGCTGGGGCCTCTTCTTTCTCTGGTTCTTTTGCAACAACTGTTGGTTCAGATTCTCCCTTCATTTCAGCCAATGCTTGCTCAACAGATATTCCCAATGCTTTAGCTCTGGCTTCTGCTGATCTTAATAATAAATGTTCTGGAATTTCTACCATTGTTTAAAGTGGTCCCGAAATTCCGCCGTCTTTTCTAACTCTCCAAAAGTGAATAGCCATGAATATCACAATTATGAATGGGAAAAATAATACATGTAAAACATAAAATCTTAACAGAGTTGCAGCAGTGGCTTCTAAACCAGCAAATAAAATAAATTTAACTTGCGCTCCAAATACAGGTGTATAACCGGCCATATTTCCTCCAACTGTTACAGCCCAAATTGCTAATTGATCCCAAGGTAGTAAATAACCTGTGAAGGACAGAAACAAGGTGAGAAATAATAGAATTACTCCGATAACCCAATTAAATTCTCGGGGTGCTTTATATGCTCCATGGTAAAAAACTCTAGACATATGGAGGAAGACTACTAAAACCATTAAATGAGCTCCCCATCTATGCATATTTCTAACTAAAGACCCGAAGGCTACACTTGTCTGAAGTGCTTGAATGTCTATATAAGCAAGCTCACCTGTTGGTCTGAAATAAAACATTAACCAGATTCCAGTAATAGTTAAAACTATAAACAAAAAGAAACTGAGCCCACCTAAGCATAAAGTATAAGAAAGTCTGATTCCATGTCTTTTAACTTTTACAGGATGTAAATGATATAAAACATTGTTCATTACAACATAGGACCTGTTTCTAGGACTGTCAGAATAACCCTTTCTGAAAGGAGAGCCTGGTCTGAAAATACTTGACCAAAATTGACTACCTTTTAAAGAATCACCTAATCCTACAGCTGTATCCTTGATTCTCTCTCTAAAAGTTAATTTTTGCATTATTTAATTCTAAAGCCTTCCATATATATAGCCGTGCCTATCATCTCTTGCTCCAGAGTCTTCTTCCCATGGAGCAGTGTAAATTCCGTTCTCTACAGCTTGATCAGCTAATGAACCAGAGAACTTTCCTAAAGAAATAACACCTGTTGGACATCTGTCAATACAAAGAGCACAACGGGTGCATGCTTCTTCATCTACAACAAAGAAACCTACTGCTCCTTCACTGTCGTCAGGAGATTCTACATTTATTGAATCCTCTATTGCCTCATTTGATAAATAATGAATACATTTCCATGGACATATATCTACGCAACCCTCACACAAAATGCATTCTGATTCATCAATATGGAGGAATTGTTTTGGCCTAACTCTTGAAGATACCTTCTCTACTTCAACCATTCCAAGATTATATTTCTCTGGAAAGTCTGGCATCTCAATTAGTACTTCTGATTTAGCCATCATCACCTGCTTTTACAACAGTCTTTCCATAATCAGAGATTCTTGTTTTTCCTCTTTCTTTTGCATTATTTAAATCTTGTATTAAATAACCACCGATTATAACGGTTATTAATGCTCCTTGAGAGATTCCGAGCTGAATGATATCTTTTAGAGCTCCTAAGCTCAAAGAAATTTCATTACCCAAAAATAAAATTGGAGGAAATTTTATAAACTCTCTTTGATTTGTCCACTCAAGGGGGCCTTGTGACAAGTTAAGCCATTCTGATGGAAGCACTCCAAATATAAGAGTTAATTGAATCCAGCTTAATAATGCAAGATATGCAGCTCTTGTCCAAGTCATTGGAGTATCTTGCCAAGCGAGCATTGCCAAACCGAGTAAAAATAACTGTCCAGCACCAAACGCTACGAGCTGTCCAAAAGTTTGCATTACCCACCCTCTAGGCATCCAATTAAAATAATCAATTACTTCTCCTTTAGGAAAACCTGCAAAGTGTGCAATTATTACGCCTATTGTTATGCCTCCAACTCCCATGACAATAAGAGCTGGGGCAATTTTATACCTGTTCTTAAAAACAAAATTTATCAAAGTATCCTCAAAACCTTATATATATATTTTATCGTTAATCCAATAGATATATAAATTTTATCAGATAACTTTTTCTATAAATTTCTTTATTTCTTATTACTATTTTTTTTGAAGAATACTAAAGTCATGTAGTTAATTACTATATAGATATATGAAAATAAAACTGTTACCAAAAAACGAACAAGAATTTTCAAAGGTTTTTATTTTTTTTACACCTTTAGTGGTTTTATTAGCTGTGACTATTAATTTATTAAGGGATTTTTATTTCTTATTTTCTGATGCTTTACCACATACTCGAATATTTAATTATGGTGTACTAGATAAAATTTCAAATCAAACTTCGTATAATTTACTTCTGGTTTTTATATTTATATTTGCAACTGTTTATTTACTATCTAAATCAATAGGCAGGAAATTAATCCTCTTCCCACTTTTCTTCTTGTCGTGTTTGGGAATAGTAGGTTTTGAGTCAATAGAAATTGTTTTAGCATTAATTTCTCCAAATAACATAATGCCATTCGGTAATTCATCGTTCCTAATCCTTTTTAAGCTCTTCTTAATGGTTGGATTGTTAGGTTTAATTTTCCTTAACCTGACTGCTAAAAAAGAAGCTGCTCTATTTGTTAGCAGTCAGTTTCTTGTTGGCTCTATGATCTTTTATTCTCTTTCTTTATATATCTATCAAGGAGACTTTGAAGTAATTGCCGATAATTTCTTTATAAATTCTTTGTATATTTCATCTCATGTATATGTAGGTTTTTCTTTTGTCTTTTTATCTATTTTATTTTTCTTAATAACAAAAGGAATGAATGGTACCTTGTATAGTAAAACTTTGACCTCCATTACTTTTTGGGGGTACATGTTCCTTCTGCCATGGACAAATTATAAATTTCACTATGGATCTGTACTGCCAAATTGGATTGAGAATGTCTCTTTATATCTTTCATTAGGCCTGCTTGTTCCATTACTCTCTTTACTAGTTAATTATCAAAAGACAATATCAACAAGACAGAATGAAAATCTTATTACTTATGAATTAGTAAATGCTTCGTTCGTTGTATTTTTTATTACAAATATTTTTCAAATTGTAAGTTCTTTTTCAAACTTAATACCAATATTAAGTGTTACAAGTTTTGAAGGAGCTATTAGATATGGTTATGTATACAGTCTGGTTTTGATTGTTGTACCATTTGTTTATTATTTGATTCCAAGAATATTTGGCAGAGAAATTATTTTTACAAGAATGGAGACTGTAAACAGTTTCTTACTAAGGTCAGTTATTTTATTAACTCTTTTTATTAATGGATTAATTGGAATAAATTCTGGTTATTCATGGAATGCTGGTGCTAATGCAGGCAATCCAACAATTTATGGCGAGGGATTTTTAATAACATGGTCATTAATAGGTACTCCCTACACTGTAAATTTATTCTTATCCTTATTGTTACTAGTTTCAATATTTTTATTTTGCGTAACAACGATTAGAGCAATCTCTAGCGGTCCAGTAACAGAAGTTGAATCTGTCGAGTTGGTTGAGGAAGAATCTAATGAGTGAACTATTAAGTAAAGTAGCTGAAATCCTAAAAGCACCTGAGGAATTAGTTCAAAGATCTGCTGAAGCTAGGGCTGAAGCATCCGGCAAGTCTGTAGATGAAGTTTTACAATCTTGGGCTGGTGGTGAATCAGTAGAGTCTAGTGCACCAACTGAAACACCAGTGGAAGAAGTTGTAGAAGAAACACCAGTGGAAGAAGTTGTAGAAGAAACACCAGTGGAAGAAGTTGTAGAAG
>CAZKFE010000007.1:10565-25410 GCA_964551955.1 uncultured Candidatus Actinomarina sp.
TGTAGAAGAAACACCAGTGGAAGAAGTTGTAGAAGAAACACCAGTGGAAGAAGTTTCCACTCCTGTGTCTGTTAAAACTGTAATAAAAAAAGTAGCAGTAATAAATAAAACAATGGGAATTAAATTAAATGCTGAATCTTCATTGCCTAACTGGTTAAATCTAAGTTTTCTTATTATTCCTCTGTTTATTTTGATTGGAATGATAAACACTTCATCAACACAAGAGTGTGGGGTAAAGGGTATCTTAGATGTGAATAGAAAGTCACAACAAACAGTTAACTGTGATGGAAGCCCTTTCGAGGGTGCTGGTGTAAGTTCGTCAACTATTAACTATGTAGCCTTAGGTCAACAAGTTTATTCAGGAGCTGCCGCTTGTTCAGGATGCCACGGAGCTAATGGTGGAGGCGGAGTAGGGCCTGCTTTTATTGGTGAAAAACTGTATACAACTTTCCCCACTTGTTCAGATCATGCAAAATGGATACAACTTGGTTCAGCTGGCTGGCAATCAGAAGTTGGAGCGACCTATGGTGCAGAAGATAAAGTATCTATAGGAGGTATGCCAGGGTTCCAAGGTAAATTAACTGAAGATGAAATATACGCAGTAGTTGTTTTTGAAAGAATAGTTTTTGGTGGTGGTCAAACAGAAGAAGTACTTAGAGATTGTGGACTTCTAGAAGAAGAGGCTGAGGAAGAAACAGCGACTGAAGCTATCGGAACTCCTTAAAGTTTAGAAAAATCTATACAGTATGGGCAGTAATCATCTATCTTATAATCTAGAGACCTGACTTCTTCTTTAGTTAAAGGCTCCCTGCACGAATAACACATTACATAATCTGTTTCGTTTAAATCCGTATCAACCGCTACCCTGTCGTCAAAAACAAAACAATTCCCCTCCCAATGTGAAGCATCTGTTTCTTTAAAATAATCTAAAACACCACCCTCAAGTTGCTTTACATTTTCAAAACCAGACTTCAGCATTACTGCTGATGCTTTTTCACATCGAATTCCACCTGTACAAAACATAACTATTGGTTTTTTCTTATACTCTTCTGGTAACTTTGATACTGCCTCTGGAAAATCTCTAAATGAAGGAATATTAAGATCAATTGCATTTTTAAATGTCCCAACTCTTACCTCATAATCATTTCTTGTATCTAGAACAATAACTTCTTCTTTGTTATCTAACATTTCATGAAATTTTGCTGGTTTAATATTAGGACCAGTAAATTCAAGGGGTCTAATGTCATCCATGCCTAAAGAAATAATCTCTTTTTTTAATCTTACAAGCATTCTTCTAAATGGTTGATAGTCGTTATATGTAACTTTTAAAGGTATTCCAACAAACCTACCATCTGACTCTAAGAATTCTAAGTAACCATCAATACTTTCTTGGCTTCCAGATAGAGAAAAATTAAGTCCGTTTGGACTAAGTAAGATTGTCCCTTTAAGGTTTAACTCTTCACAGCGCTTTAAAAAAGGTTCTCTTAATTGATCTCTGTCATGAAGATCAACAAACCTATATCCCGCAATATTTACAACTTTTCTATTTTCCATAGTCTCTTATCTTATATTTTATCGAGTTCTTCAATAAGCTTGTCTTTTTCTCCAGGCAACATTGAAACTGTATAGTCTTCTGAAGGAAAGTTTCCAGCTACTACATCTTCTTTAAAGCCTTTTATAGCATTTCGTCTTTCTTGATCTAATTTCTCTCTTATAGCTTTTCCGTCTCCCCATGACTTAGCATGTTTTGGCATTTTTCCAGGCGGGTTTCCTGTTTCACCACATATGTCCTCAAAAAATAAAAATATCACATCTCCCGAACTTCCAGACCCTAGAGAGTTAATTACTAATGAAGTGTGTTTTTTAATTTCTTCTAGTGCATCATCTGCAACACATTCTACTTCAGCACCAAACGCACCTGCATCTTCGAGTCTTCGCATGTCATCTAGTATCTTTATAGCTTCTTCTGCAGTTTTTCCTACTGTCCTTAAACCTCCTAATTGAGTAGAAATTGATGGAACCATTCCAACATGACCTTGTACAGCTAAACCTTCGTTAGCAAGCATTTCAACCACACCTAGACCCCTAGGAGTAAGTACAGAATCAGCACCTTCCATAGCAGCTTTCATAGCACCTTCTAAAATCTCATCATTTGTTATATATCTTCCAGCAAATAAAGCTGCAGTAATAAATGTATTCGGAGCACCACTTCTTACATCTGCAAACCAATCACTTCCTGTAATGATCATGTCTACATCTTGATCTGCAATAATTCTTGCTTCTTCTCCATTTTGTGCTGTAACTTGCGTTAACTTGTTTCCTATTTTTTTATTTTGAATAATGTCAGCAACTGTTAAGTTTCTTTCGACTAATTCTCCACCAAATGTGTAAATTCGTTTCATTTCCAATTCCTTTTATAAACACTACAAGGATGTTCCTTTAGGTTCAATAAAATATTTCCTTAAATAGTTAGAATTAAATTATGAAAAGATATATTTTACTAATAATCCTTTTTATTTCTTGTACGTCTTATAACGATGCCTACGAAACTGAAACAATAACAATGTACAAAAATATTTATACAGATTTTGAAAACCTCTCTCAAAGTCAAATATCAAAAAGACTTAAAGAGGAATGTAATGTTTTAGAAGATGAAATGCTTGTTCATGTAGATGATGGATTAACTTTAAATTATTTTCTAGAGTATGAATATTACAAACATAGATTTCAGGGTGGGTCTCCTGAGCAGGTAGAGGCTCTCTTATTTCCTTTGTTTTATCTATGTGAGTTGGATGAGATAATCGAAAAACATTGGGTTAGCTTAGAATATCAAGAAGAAAATTATAAAAAAATAAGTGGATAATTAGCTTCTTTTAATTATTTTTTTAATTTGTTTTTTATGAAAAGGAATATCTCTCAGAATTAAAATCATTCTATATAAAAATGAATCAAAAAATTTGTTACTAATTTTTTGATAATTAACTCTTAAGTTGCCAATTAATTTGTTATTGATATAAATAGCATCTCCGTAGTTCACATCATTATAATTTTTTTGATTAATTTTTCTTACTGTTTTAATTCTTGTAAAAGATTTATTTGATAAATAATTATCTAAATCTGAAAAAACCACCTGCCCAATATATCCTTCAAATACATTAAATTCTACAACCAAGTATTTGAAGTTATATATTTCTTCTTCTAATCCTTTTAAAACTTCAAGTTCAAAACCTTGTGTGTCTATAATCCCTAGATCTATTTTTCCTAAATTGAGAGATTTAAATGTTCTGATCTTAACTTTCTCTTTGTTAGAAAAAGTTATATCTGAAGGCCTAGGTTCAAGCAAAGATGTGCTATCTGAAGAAGTGCCATCAGCAATAAATATTTCTTGATCAACATTCTCTCCACCTAATCCAAGGTTATATACTTCAAAATTATCTAAATTTTTTTTATTTATTTTTTTGGAAATAATTTCACTAAAAGCTTTAACTGGCTCAAAATATATTACTTTTTTTAGATTATAAGAACTATAAAAATCAATCTCTTCTCCGTGATGTCCCCCAACATGAATGAGTGAATCAATATCTCCTTTATCTAATAAGTATTTGATTAATGTTGCTGTTGTCGCCATATGAATAATTAACTATATTCTATCAAACAATTATTGTTTTTGTAGTTTTAACCCTATTGTCAGTAACGCCCTTCCATGATCCATTTTCATTTTTATATATTGCTGAAATTGGACCAAAACTAGACTGTAGGGAATCTTTTATTGTTATTTTGTGACCTTTCTCTTTTAAGCCTTTAATCGTATCTGCATCACAATTTGGTTCAAAAATTATATGAGATTCTGTATTTTCTTCAAAATAATCAATTACCCATCTACTTTTATTCATGACTTCTTCTGGTGGATAAGTTTTGAGAAGTATAGGTAATATAAACTGGCTTAATAATTGAGGTTGATGCCTTCCACCTCTTGTTCCTATAACCATATCTAACTCACCATCTTTACTCCATATAGTTGGAGAAAGTGTATGCAAAGGCTTTCTAAGTGATGAAATTCTATTTGGATGATTATCAGTTAAATTAAATCCAGCTCCTCTGTTGTGAAGAAAGAAGCCATAATCAGATACACCTATGGTGCTTCCAATTCCATGAAAATTTGATTGGATTAATGAAACAGCATTTCCATCTTGATCTTTTACAGCCATGTACGCAGTTCCGCCACCAAGTCTTTCAGGACTCTGAAAAGATTTTGTTTTACTAGGATTAATTTCTAATACCTTTGAATTTATATAATCCAAATTAAGCCCAGCAAATGTATCAATCTTATCTCCATAGTCGTAAGTAATGTGATCTCTATCTGCTGCAAGAGACCTATAGCATTCAATTAATAAATGAGGGTTAATCTCCTTAGTTGAGTCTGTAATTATTTCATAAGCTTTAAGGGTTGCAAGAGTTAAGTAACTTTGTGTATGTGGTGGTGTAACCCATCCAGTTTTGCCATATATATCAATAGATAATGGTGAAACCCAACTTGGTTTAAAATTATTTATGTCTGCAGTTGTTAATGTATTCTTTGTAGCCTTTGATATTGCTTCTGCAATATCTCCTTCATAAAAAACATCTGGGCCTCTCTCAACAATAAGAGAGAGTGTTTCACCAAGCTTTTCTCTTTTTACTATATTGCCAATCTCAACAGCCTTTCCTTCTACATAAAAATTTTCAGATGAAACTTGATTAATAAGTACCTCTTGATGGTGAATTAATGATTGATTTAATTCAAAACTAACCTCAAAACCTTCATTGCAAATTTTTATAGCTTCTTCAAATAAAATCTTAAAATCAACCTTTCCAAATTTTTTATGTATCTCTGACCACCCTCTGACTACGCCTGGAACAGTTACTGTAGCTTCGTGATTAAGAGGTAAGGATTTCATGCTTGAAAAATCTATATTCTCAACATTTGTACCTGCATATCCAGATGAATCTATACAATATGGTTTATCCTCTCCATCTTTCCAAATAAGTGCAAAAAGATCACCCCCAATTCCACATGTTTCTGGTGCAACAACTCCCTGAACAATGTTGACAGCAATTGCAGCATCTATTGCATTACCACCTAATTTAAAGATGGTTTTACCAGCTTCAGAAGCAAGATAGTGTGGAGAAACAATAACATTATTAGACATATTCTGTATTTTAAATATGTCAACTAAACAAAGTAATTTAATTTTAATAATATCTTTATAGAAATTTCACTTTGTTTCTTTTCATAACTTAATTAATATTTTTTCTATGTTACCTGTAATATATTTTCACTTTTTTGTTTTAGCATTTGGTACTGCTTTATTTTATTTGGTCTTATAGATGGCAAAAAAGGAAAAAAAGAAAAGGATAGTTGGTTGGAAAGAGCACGTTGCCTTACCTGATCTCAAGATAAAAAAAGTAATTGCAAAAATTGATACTGGTGCAACTCTTTGCTCTATTCATGCAGCAGATATAAAAATAAAGAAAAAGGGCAAAAAAGAACATGTTCATTTTAAAGTTATGAAAAGAAATAATACAGTAAAAAAAGCTTCGGCGGAACTTGCTGGCTATAAAAGAATACGAAGCTCTGATGGAGACGTAGAAAAAAGACCTTATATTAAAACTGAATTACTAATGGATGGAATTTCAAAAAATATTGAGTTAACTCTAGCTGACAGAGCCTCAATGGACTATACAATGCTAATTGGAAGAAAAGCACTTGGTAGGAGATGGATGGTCAAACCGTCAAATAGTTTTATGACAAGACCTGATGGAAAAAATGGTAAAAAATGAAAATTGGAATTCTATCTCAAGATGCAAGGCTTTACTCTACAAAAAGACTTTACGAAACTTCTAAAAAAAGAGGGCATAATGCTCAAGTTGTAAGTTACCTTAGGTGCTATATGAGTATGGCAAAAGGTAAACCTAGAATTTTTCAAGCAGGTAATGAATTAAGTTTTGACTCTGTTATTCCAAGAATCGCTGCTTCTTGGACTTTTTATGGAGCTGCTGTAGTTAGGCAATTTGAGTTGATGGGATCTCTCTCTGCAAACTCGTCTGCTTCAATAAATAGATCTAGAGATAAATTAAGAGCATTACAACTAATTGGAAATACTGGTGTAGACATGCCAATTACCGGATATGTTCATTTCTCAAGAGATGTTGAGTCTGTACTAAAAACAGTTGGGGAACCTCCTTTTGTAATTAAATTACTTGAGGGAACACAAGGTAGAGGGGTTGTATTAACTGAAACAATGGATGCTGCTATAAGCGTTATTGAGACTATGAAGAAAATAGATGCCAACATTTTAGTTCAAGAGTTTATTTCAGAAGCAAACGGTCAAGATATAAGAGCTATTGTTGTTGGAGATAAAGTTGTAGCATCAATGAAAAGAACTGCAAAACCAGGAGAATTTAGATCTAATGTTCATTTAGGTGGTAAAACAGAAAATTATGAAATAACAGATATAGAAGAACAAAGTGCTGTAAGAGCAGCTAAGGTTTTAGGTTTACATGTAGCAGGAGTTGATTTGATCCAATCTGAAAGAGGGCCTCTAGTTTTAGAAGTTAACTCTTCTCCTGGATTAGAAGGTATTGAAACTGCTTCTGAGATAGATGTTGCTGGAAAAATAATAGAATACCTAGAAGAAAAAATTCAAACTAGAGACACTTCTAAACCAATTGATATCTAAATAAAAATATAATTTTTTATAATTTTTGTCTTAGCGATAATTCCTTCATCTAATACTCTGTCTTTATATAAGACCACAGGGACTCTCAACAAATATTGTTGATATCCATCTTCTAGATTGACTTCTTCAATATTAAAAAAATACCTTAATAAGTTAATTTTCTTAATACCTTTATCACACAATTCACAGTTTTCGGTAACGACTACTCTTAAGGTCTTCATTTATCTAAGATAGTCTCATGAGGCCATGGACTTTAGTATTTGTTGTTTTGCTTGCACTTATAATTCTTGTTTCAGCTTCTATTGCTTTAAGATTCATTTAAATTGAAAAATTAATTTTTGCACCATCTTTAATATTTAGAATACTTGATGCATTTTTATTACTTACAAAAAGAGATAACATACCCCAAGAATCTGTAATTAAACCTATATCTCCTAAGTATTCTCCTTGATAGCTTGCAACCCATGTTGTCTTGATTTCAACATTTCCTATCGTTATGTTTACAACATCACCTATTGACTTATTTAACCCTTTCAATTCTTCTGGGGATATATTTGTCTGACAATTTCCATAATGATCCACCCAGAGTATTTCACCTTTTATTTCTTCTTCGGAAACATCTGTTAAAGGTATCAAGTATTGATTTAGATTAGATAAATCTAGCTCTGATCCAAAGTCTTCAATTGCCAATTGACCTGAAGCATATCCTGCTGCAAAAGGTGAGAAAATATCGCGTGCATGAAAAGTATTCCCTTCACTTGGTATGATCCAGTTTTCATTTTCTAGTAAAAATCCTCTTTGCGCTCCCCCAACAGTTGCGCAAGCCAAATTCAGTAGACCGTTGTCAGGCCCAATCATTACTCCCCATTCTGTATCTAATGCAATTGGTTTTCTGTCAGTTCCTACTCCTGGGTCTACAACTGCTAAAAGAACACCTTGGGGGATATATTGAATAGCCCTCATTAAAAGTAAGCTACCTTGCTTAATGTTCTGAGGTGGAATTCCATGTGATATATCATTAATTTTAATCTCAGGGTCTATCCTGTTGATAACGCCTTTTACAATACCGACGGAACCATCATCTAAACCAAAATCTGATGCAAAAGAAATAATTTTACTCATCTTGATTATTATAAGGTGACAAAAATTCTTAATAAATTCTAATATGATTATCTTTGGTAAATTTTTTTGTGTATTCTTTAACTAAAGTATGGGGAAATTAAAAAAAGCACTAATTGTCTTATTAGTAATCCTTGTAGGTGGATATTTTTATGCCGGTTACTATGTTTTTGGAATAGCCGGTAGTGTTCCTTGTGCAGTCTGGGAGGGAGAGCAAAGCAATACTCCTAGCAACTTCACGGTACCTGATGGTTATGAAGATACTGATTCAGGAATGTTCATAGAATATAATATTGATCCAACACCTTACTTTATACCAAGCTATGAAACTGTAACTATCCCTTCAGATGGAGGAGCCATTGAATTAAGTGCTTGGTGGATGGAAAGAAACCCCAATGGACCAACTGTAATGTTAATACATGGACTAACAAGTAGTAAACATTCATCCGGTATTCTTCTATCTGCAGGAATTCTTTATCATGAAGGATTCAATATTTTAGCTATTGATATGCGTGATCATGGCGATAGTACCTGTGAAGATGGATTTTACTCAGCAGGCCAAAAAGAGTCTGACGATTCAGCAGCTTCACTGAAATGGCTTGTTGAAGAAAAGGGAATCCCACCTTCTAACATAGGTATCTATGGCCAATCTCTAGGAGCACTAACAGCTCTTACAACACCTGCAAAATCAAATAATTTTGCTGCAATTGCAGTTCACGACCCTCCTGTAGATTTTGAAACTCTTGTGAAGGAAGAGATGGTCTATCAAGGCTTTCCTCCTTTCTTGTTTTACCCAACAGCCCATTATTCTCGAATCTTCAAGGGTGTAAATATTACTGAAGTGGTTCCAGCAACTGCTTTACCAATGGGAAGCAAACAGCCTATTTTAATCTTTAATGGAATGCTCGATGGAAGGGTGCTAGCTCATCATACTGATGATTTAATTAAAATTGCTAATGATCTTGGCATTGAGGTTGAAGCTTATAGGTATGACGACATGCGTCATGTACAAAGTATCTGGGTTTATACGGATGAATTTTCAGAAGCAATCGTTAGCTTTTTTCAACGTAATTTAAGCTCCTGATAGAGTAAATTCAACTTCTCTGAAGTATGTTTCCAATCATATTTATTAGAACTATTTATTGCATTTTTTGAAACGTAATCAGCATATTTATCATCATTGAATATTTTTAATATAAATTCATTTAAGTGTTGGTCTTTAAACGATTCTGCAATATAACCATTGATGTTGTTGTCAATAATCTCTTTAAGGGAGCCTTGATTAATGCTTACTACTGGTACACCTACTGAGTGTGCCTCAATAGCAACAAGTCCAAAGGTTTCATACTGTGAAGTATGGATTAATAATTTTGACCTATTTAGTAATTCTCTAATCTTTCTCTGAGGTAGATTTCCTAAAAATTCTACATGTGATTCTAAATTTAGCTCCTTTACAATTTCCTTAAGTTCTATTAAATAATCATCTCCCAAAGTACCGCTAGGACCTCCAATAAAGTAACATTTAAAATCATTTTCGATTTCTCTAAAAGCATTTAAAAACTCTACAGCCTCAAACTGTCTTTTCTGTTTCTGTATTCTGCCTATTGATAAAATAATATTTTCTCTTGAGAGACTTGGGTCCAGTGAAAATAACTTTTTGTCAACACCAGGCTTTATTAGTTTTATCTTTTTTTTATCAATTTTATAACTCTCTGAAATTAAAGTATTTTCATAATTTGAAGATGCAGTTACGAAGTTTGATGTGGTCATTATTATTTTTTCACAATCTACACGTTCATTGTTATAGCCTTCAATAAAAACCCCTAAGCTATGGGATGTAAAAATATAGGGTATATTAAATTTATCTGAAATATCTTTTGCAACTAAACCAGACAGCCAATAGTGGCTATGGATTATATCAAAATTGTTTAGCTCAAAAGTTTCTTCTAGCTTTTTTTGGAATTCAACTAAATGCAGTTCTTTATCTTCCATAGGAAGATCTGGTTCAAATAAATTTAGTGAATAAAACTCTAGATTTTCTCTTTTAAAGCATTCCGCTTTTTCAGCTGTCACTACTGTCACATTATGGTTATTAGACAAATGTTTTGAAATTTGCTGAACATAAACGTTCAACCCTCCTCCATCATTTACTCCCAGTGCAGAATATGGAGAAGTATGAAAAGAAATTTGTAATATATTCATATTGAGATATTTAAATCATACAACTGGATAGCTGATCCACCTAAATCTAATTTATATCTGTCATAACCTTTAAGAAAATCAAAAAAACCCTTTTTCTCTTTAATCATTTTTTGAATAATTAAGTCAATAAGAACAATCCCAGGGTTTATTTGGTCAAATTTACTGTTTTTCGTTGAATTATATAAATAACACCCATTTTTATTTTCATAAACAAAAGCAGATGAAATTAATTCACCTTCATTTTCTATAAAATAAATTTTCCAGCCTTTAATAGTTAATAAATTTTTAAAGAATAACTGTACTTCGTGAGTCATAAAAGTTCCCTTTTCCCCATCAGAAAGTTTATGTTGTTCCACAAATTTTTCAAATATTTGTGAATCTTTGGTGCTTTGAAGTTCCGCAACTTCTAATTGAGATAAAAATTTAGATTTTTTTCTTTTAAGTTCATGCCTTTTCTTCTTATCAAGATTTTCAAGATATAAATCATAGCTTGTTGGAAGATTCATCCTTATTGAGTAATCGGACTTCTTGATGTTTAAATCCTTATATTGTATATTTTTTGAAAGCTCTTTAACTTGTTCGTAAGTTAAAGAATCTAACTGTAAAGAAGATACTCCTCTTTTCTCCAAACCTTTATGTGTAGTTTTTAAGCTTGGTCGATAATCCACATAATCACGATGACCTATGTTATAAAGCACCCCTGCATCTATAAAGTATCCTTTTTTAAATATCTCAAAATCATTTTGTTTGCTAAGACTTTTAACAAGTTTTAAAAATTTTGTTTCTATAAATGGTGATTTATTAATCTGTTGAATTTCCACTTAATTTAGAATAATCCATTAATAAGACTTAGTGAATCAACAAAATATAATGAAAATAGAAAAGCAACTAAATAATCATAAAGATAAATTTCATTCCTAAGTTCAGAAATATATTCAAATTCGTATCTAAGTTTCAATATAAGAAAATTTGTAAAAACTGTAAAAAGAGCTGTAGTTATAGCTGTTAAGACAATATATATAAACTGAAAATTATAAAAGCTCGATATAGTAATTATTATTAACAAGACTGCGAAAAAATTAAAGAAGAATTGAAAATTACTAAATTGAACATTAAAAAATGTTGCCAAAGTTTTTAGAAAAAACAATGACAAAAATAAATAAACTATATAACTTATATTCTCTTTGAATTGATTAGACATAATAAATGAAATTATGCTCGAAGAAAAAATAGTTGAAAAGATTATATGTCCAAATTTTGAAACATTTAGATTGTTATATATAAGCATAAGAAAAGATAAAATAATTAGAGAAATAAGTAATAGATTTAATACAGACTCTGAAAATAAGTCTTTAGAAATTACTGGTAAGAAAGTAACAAATACAAAAATAAGTATTAGGTAATATTCTTTAGTATCAATTTTAAGTTGACCTATTAAGATTTCTAAATGCCAGACTAAAATTAATCCAACAAATGAAGCAATTAATAGTGGGAGGCTTGTTAAAAGTAAGCCACCAAAAATTAGAAGTGACAAAACAAATTGAACGTATCTTAACTGTTTTTGAAACATTAAACCTCGCGAAAATTTTACCTAGATAAGCTTGAAAATTAAAGCTATTTGTAATATAGTTACTAAACACTACATTTAGTATTAATAATCGTGTTACATACAATATTTAGTTATAGAAGGAGAAATAGTGGCAAACAATTCGGGGCTTAAAATCACAAGAAAATATACATCAACTGGAGATCCGTATAAAGGCATAGCATGGGAAAAAAGAAGTTCTAAAATTACTAATCCCGATGGTTCCATAGTTTTTGAAATGAATGATGTTGAGATTCCATCATCTTGGTCTCAAGTAGCAACAGATATTATGGTTTCAAAGTATTTCAGAAAAGCAGGAGTTCCTCAAGTTAATGAAGATGGAAAAGTGCTCAAAGATGAAAATGGTGATGTTGTACTCGGCTCTGAGAGTTCCTCTCGTCAAGTATTTGATAGGCTCGCAGAAACTTGGAGAGACTGGGGAGAAAAAACAGGATATTTTGCAACTAAAAAAGATGCTCAAGCTTTTGAGGATGAGCTGAAGTATATGCTTGCAACACAAATGGCGGCACCAAATAGTCCTCAATGGTTCAATACTGGGTTAAATTATAAATATAATTTGGAAGGCCCCCCTCAAGGATTCTCATATGTAGATCCAAAAACTGGTGAATTAACCGAAGGGAAGGACTCATATTCTAGGCCTCAACCACACGCTTGTTTTATTCAATCTATAGACGATGACCTTGTAAATGAAGGTGGCATCATGGATCTCTGGGTAAAAGAAGCTAGATTGTTTAAGTTTGGTTCAGGAACAGGAACGAACTTCTCAAATTTACGAGGGGAAGGAGAAAACCTCTCTGGAGGAGGGGTTTCTTCGGGAGTAATGTCTTTCCTTAAAATTGGGGATAGAGCAGCAGGTGCTATTAAATCTGGTGGAACCACAAGAAGAGCTGCAAAAATGGTTATTTTAGATTTAGATCATCCAGATATTGAAGATTTTATAGAATGGAAAGCTATTGAAGAAGATAAAGCAAGAGCTTTAATTGCTGCTGGTTATCCGGCAGACTTCAATGGAGAAGCATACGCAACAGTTTCAGGTCAAAATTCTAATAACTCAGTAAGAGTCCCTCATGAATTTATAGATGCACTAAAAAATGATGGCGATTGGGAATTAAAAGCAAGAACTGATGGATCAGTCATGAAAACTATAAAAGCAAGGGAGCTTTGGAATAAAGTTGCAGACGCAGCGTGGAAATGTGCAGATCCAGGGGTCCAATATGACACAACTATCAATGAATGGCATACCTCACCAGCTGGAGGAAAAATAAGAGCTTCAAATCCTTGTTCAGAATACTTATTTCTAGACAATACAGCATGTAACTTAGCAAGTCTAAACCTAGTTAAATTCTACGATGATGACACACAGGAGTTTAATATTTCCTCATATAAACATGCTCTTAGAATTTGGACAATTGTGTTAGAAATTTCTGTTGAGATGGCTCAATTCCCTTCTAAAGAAATAGCAAGAGGATCTTACGACTACAGGACTCTTGGGTTAGGTTATGCAAACCTTGGGTCTTTATTAATGAGAAAAGGTATTGCTTATGACTCTAAACTAGGACGTGCAATTGCTGGAGCTTTAACAGCTATATTGACTGGAGAATCTTATAAAACTTCAGCAGAAATGGCTGGAGTTGTTGGACCTTTCCCTAAATATGAAGAAAATAAAGAGAACATGTTGAGAGTTATTGGAAACCACAGAAAAGCAGCTTATGACACCAATGACTACAAAGGTCTGAGCCATGAATTAATTGCTATAGATCAAGAAATTTGTCCTGAAGACCTCTTAAAAGAAGCTCAAATATCTTGGGACGAAGCATTAGAGATTGGAACAAAAAATGGATTTAGAAATGCACAGGCTACTGTTTTAGCTCCAACAGGCACTATTGGGCTTTTGATGGATTGTGACACAACAGGAGTTGAACCAGATTTTGCATTAATGAAATTTAAAAAACTAGCTGGAGGAGGATATATGAAGATTGCTAACCAGTCAATCGGTCCTGCTCTTCAAGCACTTAACTATAAAGAAAAAGAAATAAAAGAAATAATCCAATATGTTATTGGATCAATGTCACTCGAAAAATCACCTTATATAAATAAAGAATCTTTAATTGAGAAAGGATTAGACGAGAAAGATATCTCAAATATAGAAGCATCCCTTCCTGGAGCTTTTGAGATACAACATGCATTCAATGTATTTGTTTTAGGTGAAAACACCATGAGAAGACTAGAAATTCCTGAAGAAGAATATACATCTTTTGACTTCAACTTATTAGACAAATTAGGATTCTCAAGAAATGAAATCTCTCAAGCAAATGAGTTTATCTGTGGAACACAAAAAATTGAAGGTGCTCCATATTTGAGAGATGAGCATCTTGATATTTTTGATTGTGCAAACAAGTGTGGTAAAGATGGTGAAAGATTTATTCACTACATGGGACATGTAAGAATGATGGCAGCAGCACAACCTTTTATTTCAGGAGCAATTTCAAAAACAGTTAATATGCCAAATGAGGCAACGGTTGAGGATATTGAAGACTGTTATTTTGAATCAGCAAAAATTGGTGTTAAAGCAATTGCTATTTACAGGGATGGATCAAAAGCTTCTCAACCTCTTTCATCCTCTTCAGACGAGGGAGAATCTGATGAAACTGATCCTGAAGTAACTCAGATACTTGATGAAGAAGCAATGATGATTCAAGGCAACTTTGCACCAGGAACCAGCCCTACTAGAGCTTATGCGGGTATGAATAGACCTAGATTCCTACTTCCAGAAAAAAGAGTGGGCTGGACGCAGGAGGCAAAAATTGGTGGGCATAAAGTTTACTTAAGAACAGGTGAATACCCAGACGGCACACTTGGTGAAGTATTTATTGATATTGCTAAAGAAGGAGCAACACTAAAAGGTGTCCTGGGTTGCTTTGCAATAGCAGTTTCGAAAGGCCTACAGTATGGTGTTCCTTTGGAAGAGTTTGTAGATACCTTTACTTTCCAAACTTTTGAACCTAGGGGTATGGTTGAAGGTCATGAAAATATAAAGATGAGTAATTCAATTATTGATTATGTTTTCAGAGCATTGGGGCTCGAATACCTAGATAGAACAGACATAGTTCAAGTGCCTCCAGCAGAAATAAAGGGTCAAGATTCTGGATGTAGCTGTGGAGAAGGTGGATGTAGCTGTGGAGAAGGTGGATGTAGCTGT
>CAZKFE010000008.1:0-22943 GCA_964551955.1 uncultured Candidatus Actinomarina sp.
CATTCAAATTCTCCATCGACAGTTCTTCCTAAAGATGTAGAATTGTATAAAGAAAAGAATTACGGACAGAGTAGAATATTAATTTTAACTAAATTATGAAAGTATTAATACCAGGATCATTTGACCCTCCAACAAATGGACATATAGATGTAATAAAAAGATGTTTGAAGGTATTTGATGAAGTATTAGTGGGGGTGATCGTTAATCCTTCAAAAGATTCATTATTTTCGACAGAAATTCGTTCTGAAATGCTTAAAGAGATATTTAATCAATATAAAAATATTGGTATTAAAAGCTTTGAAGGTTTAGTTGTAGATTTTGCTAAGGAAAATAATGTAGAAGCCATAGTTAAAGGTCTAAGAGCAATGACAGATTTTGATTATGAGGTTCAAATGGCACAAATGAATTTTAATTTAGCAGATTTTGAAACAATTTTTATCCCATCTTCACCAGAGTATGGTTACGTTTCCAGTTCATTAGTTAAGGAGATACATTCATACGGTGGAGATGTAAATGAATTAGTTCCAGAGAATGTTTTAAAAAGGTTAAAAGATGTCTGAACAGGAAAAATTTAATTTAGATGATGTAATAAGTGGTGAAAAAAAAATAAATTATGTTGATAATTTAGAACTATTAAGAGAAAAATTAAATTCAACAGGTGTATTAAGTAGTAGATCTAACAAAAAAGAACTTATTGAAATAGTTGAAAATTTAATTGATTTAATGCCAGTAGAATTAAGAACTGCTCGTTGGCTTGTTAGAGAGCAAGATACTTATTTAAATAAAGCCAGAGAAGAAGCTAATGAAATATTAAGTATGGCAAAGACAGAATCTGAAAGGTTAATATCTGACTCTTATGTTTTACAGGAAGCAGTTATAGAAGCCAATGCATTAATTAAAAAAGCAGAAGATGAAGCTCAAGGATATCGAGCAAAGATTGAAGATCAGATAGATTCTAAACTTACAGAAATTTTAAATAAATTTGAACAAATTAATAACTTTATTGAAACTGAAAAAAACAATTTACGAAAACCAAGAAAAATAGTTGAACCTGAGTAAATCAATGAAACAATTAAATACTCTTATAGAAATCAATGAAATAAAGCATCAAAAAAATATTTTAAATTATTCCTCAAATGGATATTTAGATATTAAATATTTTGGAAATGAAATTAATAATAAAAATTTGATTAGTTTGAATGCAGTTATTACTAAAGAGTTAGCATCTTTCAATATTCAAGTAGAATTAGATTTTTCTTATGAAAATGAATGTTCAAGATGTTTAGTTAAAAAAAATAAAAAAGATAATGCTGGATTTAAAAAAAGTTTCTCAATATCTTCTAATAATGATTATGACATTAATTTTCATAAAGAATCAATAGACGTATTACCAATTATTTCTGAAATAATAATCGATAAAATGGAATTTAACAATATATGTAAAATAGACTGTAAAGGCTTATGTTATATATGTGGAAAAAATCAAAATAATAATAAATGCTCACATAAAGAAAAAAATATAAAAGAAAGCCCATTTTCTTCTCTAAGTGAGCTAGATTTGTAAGTTGAAAGGAAATAGTTATGGCAGTACCTAAAAAGAAGATGTCTAAATCTAGAACAAAAAGAAGAAAAGCTATGCATAAAATTTCTAGACCTCATTTTTTCATAGATCCTGAAACTGGTGTCGCAAAACAATCACATAGAGTGAATTCTGTAGATGGAACATATAACGGTCGTCAGGTCAAAGAACCTAATAACGAATAATTAATAGATTATGAGCACAATTGCTGTTGACGCAATGGGTGGAGATTCTGCTCCCAAAGATATTGTAAAAGGAGCAATACTTGCCAAGGAAAATGGAGTTGATGTAATACTTTCTGGAGACAAAAGTCTTATTCATACATATTTAGATGGAGTCAATATACCTGTTATAGATTATCCGGAAGTAATTTCGATGGAAGATAATCCTGCTAAAGCAGTTCGTACAAAAAAAAATTCATCAATTCTTGGAGCATTGCATTTGTTAAAAGAAAATAAAGCTCATGGTGTTTTCTCGGCAGGATCTACAGGAGCGACATTGGTCGGATCCATATCAGTTTTAGGAAAAATAAAAGGTGTACTAAGACCAGCAATCGCTTCTGTTCTACCAGGGATAGAAGGGGATACTATTTTGCTTGATTCTGGATCTAGTTTAGATGTAAAACCAAAAATTCTATTACAGTACGGAGCAATGGGCTCAAAATTAGCAGAAATATTACTTGGAATTGATAATCCAAAAATTGGTTTGTTAAACAATGGTGAAGAAGAGTCAAAAGGAAGAGATTTAGAAAAATCAGCATACAAATTATTAAAATCTTCAAATTTAAATTTTATTGGGAATATAGAAGGAAGAGATTTCGCTAACTCAAAAGCTGATGTTTTTGTTACTGATGGATTTACAGGAAACGTAGTTTTAAAAACTATGGAAGGCACGGCAAAATTGCAAGAGATTTTAATAACTAATGCGTTGAAGGAAAAATTGTTTAAACCATTATTGTCACCAGTTAAAAACGCAATGAAGCCAGCAAAAGATAAATTAAATCCTGACAAAACTAATGCTTCTTATTTGCTCGGTGTTAATGGCTTAGTAACAATTGGTCACGGTTCATCATCAGCTGAAGCTGTAAAAAATGCAATTATATATACAAATAAAACTGTAGAAAAAGGTTTTATTAATAATTTTTCAAAAACTATTTATGAGTTATGAAAGAATTGAATTTAAATAAATTAGAAGAAACTATTGATTATAGGTTTACAAATCAAAAATATTTAAAAATTGCATTAACACACAAGTCTTACTTAGATGAACATTCTGAATATCTATCAAATCAAAGGTATGAATTTTTGGGTGATACAATTCTGGATTTTGATCTCACAATCTATTTATTTAATAATTATCCAGATTTAGACGAAGGTAATTTAACCAAAATTAGATCAAGCGCTGTTGATCAAGACTCACTTGTTAAATTAGGAAATAAAATAAAAATTGGAAACTATATATTTTTAAGCAAAGCTGAGGATTCTTCTGGTGGCAGAACTAAAAAATCAATTATTGAAGATGCTGTTGAAGCATTGATTGCTGCTATTTTTTTTGATGGAGGCTTAGAGAGTGTTAATAAATTTGTTTCAAAGTTTATTTATCCAAATATAAAAGAATTATCTCAGGAACCAGGAAAAAAAGATTATAAAACACGTCTTCAAGAATATTATGCCAAAATAGGTAAAAAAGTAACATATAACAATTCTGCAACTGGTCCTGATCATTCGAAAGAATTTAAGTCGACTGTTTTACTTTTAGATGAAGTTATAGGAAGTGGTAAAGGTAAATCAAAAAAAAGTGCTGAACAAATGGCTGCTAGAGATGCTTTAAGCAAACTAAATGAAATAAATGAATAAAGTTCAAGTATCAGAAATTGAATTATTAAGAAATAATAATCTTGAATCTAAACATAAAATATTAATCACAACAGATAAGGATAAAAATGGTTTTGATTTTTTTCCACGTTCAGCAATTAAGCCGTTTCAAATCATACCTTTATTGTCAATAGCAAAAAAAAATAACATAAAATTTGAAAATGAAGAAATTGCCATTTTTGGTTCTTCACATTCAGGTCAGGATGTACATGTAAAGTTACTATTAGAAATTGCTAAAAAGTACAATATAAATACTGATGATATTTTTTGCGCTCCTCAAAGGCCAATGCACATTAAAACTGCTGATGATTACATTTCAAAAAAAGTTTCTTTTACAAATTTAAATAATAATTGTTCTGGTAAACATTTATCTATGCTTATATATTCAAAATTATTAAATGTAGATAATACTAATTATCAAAATATTGAACACATTGTACAAGAAAGTATAAATGTTTTTTTCAAGCAAATATTTGAAATATCTGAAATAAAATATGGTATTGATGGTTGTGGTTTACCAGCTATTTATTTAAATTCACATTCCTTTCTAAAAGGTATTAACAATGTTTTAAATTCTGAGTATAAAGATATATGGCTTTCTATATTTCACTCATATACTAAATTCCCTCACCTAGTTGGTGGAGAAAACAGAACTGATACGAATATTATGTTAAATAGCTACGATCAACTACTAGCGAAATCAGGCGCTGAGGGTGTTCTATTCGTAACTAATAATAATTCTTCTTATTTATTTAAATGTTTAGATGGTAATTTTAGAGCAGTTGATTTAGTTGCATCAAAAAAACTTAATAATCTTAATCTTATTAACGAGATTCCATATGAAAAATTGTTTGAAAATTATTCAAAAAATTTACAAAATACCGAAGTTTATTCTTTTAATATCACATAAATAATTTGAAAAGTTAAGCATTTATTAAATTTTTTAGTATTCTTAGATTAACAACAGGGTAAATATGTATTTAAAAACAGTAAATATTAATGGCTTTAAGTCATTCTCAGAAAATACAAATATAGATTTTTCAAATAAAGTTAATGTAGTTGTTGGTCCAAATGGATCTGGTAAATCAAACGTCGTAGATGCTATTTCATGGGTTTTAGGCACTCAAAGTCCTGGATCTTTAAGAACGAATAAAATGGAAGATGTAATTTTTGCTGGAACCGATAAATTATCTCAAAAAGGGTATGCAGAAGTTAACTTAAATTTTGAAGTAGATCCGAAAAAATTTAATGGAACTGAAGAAATCTCTATAGGGAGAAAACTATATCGAGACGGTCAATCAGAATATTTTATGAACGGATTAAATTGCAGGTTACTTGATATACAAGAATTTTTAAGTGATGTTGGAATAGGAAGGCAGCAACATACAATAATATCTCAAGGACAAATAGCTGAAATATTAAATTCAAAACCAGAAGATCATAGAATTACAATTGAAGAAGCAGCAGGAATATTACCTTATAAGATAAAAAAAGATAAAGCCTTAAGAAGAATTGAATCTGGTGATAAAGAAATAAAAAGAGCAAAAGATGTTTTAAGAGAAATTAATAAACAATTAAAACCTCTTAAGGTTCAAGCTCATCAAGCATCATTACATGAAAATGCTACAAATGAACTTAAAGATTTAAAAATTAAATTTAATATATTAAATTATAAAAATTATATTTCAAAAAATGAAAGTTTAAAAAATGAAATTAAAGACATTAATAAAGAACTAGATCTACTAAAAAAATTAATTAATAAAAATAAAAATGATAAGAAAAAAATAAATGATAATTTAGGTGAAAATATCTCACTAGGTTCTATATTTAAAGACTATTCAAATAAAGTCATTACAAACGCAGAAAAAATTAAAAATATAAATCAAATTGCTAATGAGCGACTTGACAATATTGAAAGAATGAAATTAAATAATAATAAAGATATTGAAAAACAAAAAAAGAAAATATTAGACAATACTCATCAGATTTCATCAATGTCTGGCCAATTAATTACAAAAAAGAATAGTGTTAAAGAAAATACAAAAAAATTAGAGAAATTAAATCAAGATTTAATGGATGCAATGCAAAAAGATAATTTAACTTTAGAAATTAACGAAGCAGTTATAAGAACAGAACTTAAATATTTACAAGAAAATATAAATTACAAAAAAAACATAATATTAGATAATGAAGAAAAATTAATGATTTGGAATAAGGATATAGAGAATAATTCAATTTTAATAAAAAATCATGAAAATATTTTAGATGATGAAGTAATTGATAAATCTAAATTTAATAATTTAAAAGAAAAAATTAATATTATTTACGATAGGGAAATGAAAAATATAAAAAATACTATAGAGGTAAATAAAGATATAAAAATTAATAATAGTAGATTAATAAAACAAAAAAATGAACAATTGAATCTAGTTAATGACAAAGATCAATTTAAGAGTGAAATTAAAAAGCAAATAGATAAATTAAAAATAGAAATTAAAGAACTTGAAAATGAAATTTCCAGTATTTCTTCTCAAGTAGTTTCAACAACTGAAAAAATTAAATATTTAAATTCAGAAAATCTAAAAATAGGTGACAATATAAAGATTCTTAATAAGATAAATTACAATAAGCAAATCAAAAATTTAAATGATATATCACACTCATCTAGAAAACTATATGTTGATCTTAAAAATTCTGGCGAACTACTAAAAACTGCTGGGTATGAATATGAAACAAAATATGGTGATGATAATAAAAGTATAGAAAGTATAGAAAATGAAATAGAAGCAAATAATAATAAATTTTATTCTTTGAAGGATAAGAAAAGTGACTTACAAATAAAAGAATCAGAATTATCTAATGAATCTTTAAATTATTACTCATATTTATCAAACATTGAAGGAATGACTATAGATGAAATTAATAATTATGATATTTTATATCTTAATGAAAGTGAGATACTTGAAAATATTAGAAAATATGAAAACACTATTGAAAAAATAGGAATTGTAAATTATTTAGCAAAAGAAGACTATGATAATTTAATTAACAGACACGATGAAATTCAAAAATCAATAGATGATTTATTAGAATCTAAAAAAGAATTAAATGAACATATAAGTGAAATAGAAAAAGAAATTGAATTTACAATTGATTCATCTTTTAATTCAATTTCTGTTAATTTTTCAGAAATATTTGAAAAATTATTTCCTGGTGGGAATGGATCACTTCAATTAACTAATAAAGATAATTTATTAGAAACTGGCATTGAAATAAATGTTCAACCACGCGGTAAGAAAGTTAAAAAACTTAGTTTATTATCTGGTGGTGAAAAATCATTAGCAGCTATTGCTTTTTTGTTTGCTATTTTTAAATCATTTCCAAGCCCATTTTATATATTAGATGAAGTTGAAGCTGCATTAGATGATGCAAACCTACATAGAATGATTAATTTACTAGAATACTTAAAAGATGATGCTCAGTTTGTTATAGTTACACACCAACAACAAACAATGCATGCAGCAGATATACTTTATGGAGTTACTATGGAACCCGGTTCTGGATCTAGAATATTTATAAAAACTAAAGAAGATTTTGAAACACTTGTGTTAAAGGAAAAGAGTTAAATGTCAGATATTGATGAAAAATTAGCTAAATTAGCATCTGAATCAGCAGAAAAGGCATATGCACCTTATTCAAATTTTAGAGTTGGAGCTGCATTAATAACTGATTCAGGAAATATATACACAGGTTGCAATATAGAAAATGCTGCCTATCCCGCAACAGTTTGTGGTGAGGATGTAGCAGTTTTTAAAGCTATATCTGAAGGTGAAACAAAAATAGATACTATTGCTGTAGCATGTATTGATGCTGAAAGTGACACAGCAATATTTCCATGTGGAGTTTCAAGACAAAGACTTTCAGAATTTAATACTGATAATGTTATTGTTGTTGATAAAAATGGATATAAAAAATATTCTTTTAGTGAAATACTACCATTTGACTTTAAATTTTAATTAAAGGTTTTCAATTAATTTAGGAATTACCGAAAGAGTATCTCCTACTATACCTAGGTCTGAGATTTGAAAAATAGGAGCTTCTTCGTCTTTATTTATAGCAATTATATATTTAGAATCTTTCATTCCTACTTGATGTTGGGTAGCACCTGAAATACCACAGGCAATATATAAATCTGGTTTAACTGTTTTACCTGTCTGTCCCACTTGTTGCGAGTAAGGTATCCAACCCGCATCTACAATAGCTCTTGTACCACCAATTGCAGCATTTAATTTTTGTGCTAATTCTTTTATTAAAGACAGATTGCTCTTGTCTACCATTCCTCTTCCTGCTGAAATTACAATATTAGATTCTTCTAACTGAGGTCCAGATTTTTCTTCAATATGAATATCAAAAACATCAAGTGAATTTTCATCATTAATAATTTCTTTTATTTCAAAATTATCGTTTAATTTTATGTCACTTTGATCAAAAGATTTAGGTCTGATAAGGAGTAGCTTAATATGAGAATCTATTGTGGTTTTGTATTCACTTTCTCCTCCATTTATTGTATTGGTTGTTGTTAATGATTCACCAATAATTTCAAAATTACTAACATTTGATACAGGACTAGCACAAAAATCAACAGATAAGAAAGCAACAATATCTCTACCTATGTAACTAGAATTTGATAGAACTAGCTTAATTTCATTTTTGTCAATAAATGATTTTATCTCATTTGAACAGTTTGAAAGATTTAATTTATTGGGATTTGATTTTAAATATGTTGTTGAAAAATCATCGTTACCTATGTTTGAAATTTCTGAATTTCCAACAACAATTAATGAAAAATCTAAATCAAGTTCTTTAGATTTTGAAATAATTTCCAAAGTCGCAGTACTTAATTCGTTATTAATTATTTCTCCAATAATTAAAGTTTTCATACTACCTTAATTTCCTTTAGCTTATCAATTATTACTTTAAAAGCTTCTCCTTCGTCAACAATTTTTTCACCATTTTTACTTGTTGAAATATCTTTAATCTCTACGAAATTCATATTTTGTTCAGTATTAAAATCAATGTCACTGATTGAAATTACATCAACTTCTTTATTTTTTGCAGCCATAATATCTTTGAAATTAGGATATCTAGGTTCCACTCCACTAGCAGTAACAGATATTACGCATTTTTCAGGCAAATTAACTTTTTGAGATCCTTCTATTGTTTGTCGAGTTAAAGTAACATTATCATCAATTTCTATATTCTTTACATATGAAATACATGGAATGTTTAGAATTCTAGATACTTGTTGAGGAACAACTCCAGAATATCCATCTGTAGATTCAGTACCAAATATTATTATGTCAGCGTTTACTTTTTTTGCTAATTCACTTAATACATTAGATGTCATTAATGAATTTGAACCTATTAAAGAATCATCTTCTAAAACTAGAGCTTTATCGGGACCCATTTGTAAAGCTTGCTGGATTCCTTTTTCAGTTCCAACTTTTGTCATTGAAATAACAGTTACTTCAGCATCAAACTTTTCTTTTAGTTGCAGGGCAACTTCAATTCCGTACCTATCGGTATCATCTAGAACTTGTTCTTCAGGACGTACAACAATTCCATCGGAATATTCAATAGCGTTTGCTGGGTCAGGTATTTGTTTTGCACATACTGCTATTTTCATAAGATAATATTTTAATAAAGTTATTTTAGTTAGTTAAATTAATTTGAATTAAAAATTTCTCCATGAAATTTTGTAATTTATTTTTTGCTAAATTAGCTGTTTCAATTACCTCATCATGAGAGAGAGGTTCCTTACTTATTCCAGCAGCTAAGTTAGTTACCAGTGAAAATGCTGATACTTTAATGCCAGAATGCCTAGCTACAATAACTTCAGGTACAGTCGACATACCAACTAGATCAGCACCAATTTTTTGAGCAAATTTAACTTCGGAAGGCGTTTCATAAGTTGGGCCAGTGAACCATGCATAAATACCATCTTTATATTCAAACAATTCGCTAGAAGTTTTTTTTGCTAATTTTCTTAATTCTTCATCATATGTATTAGTCATATCCGGAAATCTCGGACCCAGTTTGTCTATATTTTTTCCAATTAAAGGGTTATTTCCTGTTAAATTTATATGATCTTTAATATTGACAATATCACCAGGAACATATTCCTTAGCAACTCCACCTGCTGCATTTGTCAAAACTAAAGTTTTTACACCTAGGTCTGCTAGTACTCTTGTTGGTAATACTATTTCAGATATATCGTATCCTTCATAATAATGGGCTCTACCTGACAGAACTGCAGTTAGTTTATTACCAAATTTAATAAAAGATAAATTACCTGAATGGCCTTCAACTGAAGGTTTTATAAAATTTGGTATGTCTGAATAATCAAAAGAATATTCAGCTACAAAATTTTCTTCAAAACCGCCCATACCAGAGCCAAGTATTATTGCAGAATGAATATTATTTGAATTAATAGAATTATTTATAAATTCTGAAGTTTCTTTTATTTTATTATACATAATTAAAGAGTAGCCTATTTTTTTAAAATTTCTTCTAGAAAGCTGTCACCATAAAAAATATTTTCAAGTTCGAAGAATTCGGAAATAGTACAAGCAATAACTCCAAAGGTATCTCTTACTCCTAAATTATTTCCTTCTAAATTATTTTGATACGCAACTAAAGGTACATATTCTCTTGAATGATCAGTTTTACCATCAGTTGGATCGGTTCCATGATCACCTGTTAAAATTAATAAATCATCATCTTTTAAAGTATTCAGCAGTTCTCCAATGTATTGATCAATTATTTTTAAACCTTCATAATAACCATTAGGGTCTTCTCTGTGACCATAAAGCATATCGAGATCAACTAAATTAACAAAATAAAAATTGTATTTACCTTCTGAATATGAATTAATTAATGTTTTGAAACCATCTTCATCTCCTTCAGTATGAATAGAGTTATCTAAAAATTCAGTACCGAAAAGATCACTTATTTTACCAATGCCTATAGTTTTTAAATTATTCGCTTTTAAGTAACTTAATATAGTTTCGCCGGGAGGAACTATTCCAAA
The DNA here is from genome assembly GCA_964551955.1 of uncultured Candidatus Actinomarina sp. Classification (GTDB taxonomy): domain Bacteria; phylum Actinomycetota; class Acidimicrobiia; order Actinomarinales; family Actinomarinaceae; genus Actinomarina. The sequence continues at coordinate 10,544 of CAZKFE010000008.1, forward strand.
ATCTCTTCTATCATAAGTTCTCTCAAAACTGCCAATATTACCAATAAATGGCCTAGCTATAACCCTTCCTATGTTGTACTTATTACAAATCTTTCTTGCAATTTCCGAAACTTCATAAAGTTTTTCAACACTAATTACATCATTATGAGCTGCAATTTGAAACACTGAATCTCCTGATGTATATAGGATTAAATTGTTTGTTTCTAAATGTTCTTTTCCGAGTCTATTAATTATTTCTGTACCTGATGCATGACAATTCCCAATAAAATTATATCCGGTTTCTTTAGAAACTTTTTTAATTAATTCTTGAGGAAAACCATCAGGAAATATACTAAATTCTTTTTCGCTTACTAATCCTGCAATTTCCCAATGACCAGTAGTAGAGTCATTACCTTTAGATTTTTCTGCTAATTTCCCAATAGTTGATATTTTATTATATTTACCTAAACCTTTTATTTCTGTAATACTTCCAAATCCTAGTTTTTCAAAATTTGGTAAATCTAAACCCCCAACAACTTTAGCAACGTTTCCAAAAGTATTCGTACCCTCATCTCCAAATTTATCAGCATCAGGTGCTGCGCCTACACCTAATGAATCAATAACTATTAAAATACATTTTTTCATTGTTTAATTTAAATAGTGCCAAACAGTCTATCACCCATATCACCAAGGCCTGGAACTATATACCAACTCTCATTAAGTTTTTCATCTATTGAAGCTGTGATCAATGTAATATCTGAATGATTTTTTTTTATTAATTTTATTCCCTCTGGAGCAGCAATAACAGTTAAAGCATGAATATTTTTAGGCTTATATTTTTTCACTGTATCTATAGCAAAGGATAAAGAACCTCCAGTTGCAAGCATAGGTTCTAAAATGAATACATTCTTGTTTTTTAATTCTGGTAATTTTTCATAATAATTTTCTGGTTCTGCAGTTTCCTCATTCCTTTGCACACCTATATAACCAAATGACACATTTGGTATTAATTCTTTAACACCATCAACTAATCCAAGACCAGCTCTTAAAACTGATATAGCTACTGAATTATTTTCAACTTCTGAACCCTTTGTTTTTACTAATGGCGTTTCCACTTCTTTTACTTTAAGAGAAAGGTGCTTTGTCGATTCTACTGCTAAAAGATAAGATAATTTTGATGCTGAGATGCGGAATGTATCAAAGTCAGTATTTTTATCTCTTAAAATTGTTAAATAATGTTCCTTAAGTGGGTGGTCTAGTTCAATTAGTTCCATATAAACACAGAGTAGTTTATTTAATAATTCATTTCTACCTTTAATTATTTATTGATATTATATTTAAAGTTCAATAAATAAGGATATTAATGACAGTAAAAATAAGGCTTGCTCAAAGAGGTAAGAAAAAGAACAGATCTTATAGATTAGTAGTTGCTGACTCAAGATCACCTAGGGACGGTAAATATATTGAAGATTTAGGTTTCTACAAACCTCTTGACAACCCATCAACTGTAGATATTGATGTAGACAAAGCAGTTTCCTGGCTTGATAAAGGAGCTCAACCATCAGAAAGAGCACAAAAAATTTTAGAAATTTCCGGAGCATGGGCTCAATGGAGATCGTTAAAAGGTGAAGTAGTGTCTATACCAAAACCGCCAGAGGAAAAAATTAAAAGTAGTTCAAAAGCACATAAAAAAACCAAAGAAGTAAGTGAAGAAGTAAGTGAAGGAACTAGTGAAGAAGTAAGTGAAGGAACTAGTGAAGAAGTAAGTGAAGAAGTAAGTGAAGGAACTAGTGAAGAAGAATGAGTGAATCAGGAACAATCGTAAAAAATGTAGTGGAATATATAGTTACTGAAATAGTTGAAGATAAAAAAGAAGTTAAAGTAGCCATATCATCTAGTAGTGAGGATTCAGTTGAAATAGAGGTTAGAACAGCAGCTAATGATATGGGAAGAGTAATAGGTAAAAGAGGAAGAGTAGCAAGAGCAATAAGGACAGTTGCTCAAGCAGCAGCTGATGAAGAAGGATTAAATTCTTCAGTAGAGTTTATTGATTAATAAAGAATTTTACAATATAGGAATATTAGGAAAACCCCACTCTTTAAAAGGTTTTCTATATATAAACCATGAAATTTTTTTTCGTAATTTAGATTTAAATAATAGAAAAGTTTATGTAAAAGATCAAAAAAAAGAAATTCAAGAATTAAAACCTCATTTAAAGAATAGATATTTAATTAAATTTAAAGATATCAATACTGTTGAATATGCTGAGAGATTAAGAAATCAAATGATTTCGATAACAAAAAATGATCTTGATAATTTCATGAATAATGGTTTACCTTGGCCAGGTTTTTTTGTAAATAAAACAATTAATGATGAAATAAAAATATTAGGTTATTTTTATTCAGATAAATATATCTTTTGTAATTTGTTTACTGAAACTGAACTTGTAGTTCCTTATAATGATCATTATTTTTCTTATATTGATGGAAAACTAATTTTAAAAAATAAATTAGTTAATTAACCAATTAAATAACTCTATAGAAGATTTATCTTCTGAAATATATTCTGGGTGCCATTGTACACCAATTGCTTCCCATCCTTCTTTTGTCTCTATTCCTTCAATTATCCCATCAGAAGATTCTGCAGACACTATAAGATTTTTACCGAGTTTGTTAATAGCTTGATGATGTATGCTATTAACCATTAATTTATTATTTTTAAGAATCTTATTTAATTTAGTATTTTCTTTAATTTCAACATCATGTGTATGCTTCGTTGCATTTTCATGGGGTTTAGCATGTTCAATTTCTTTATATCCAGCATCATTAATGTCTTGAAGTAAACTACCTCCCTGATGAATATTTAATAGCTGATGACCTCTACAAATTGCTAATGTTTTAATATTCTCTTCTTCAGCTCTTTTTAATAAATTAAGTTCTGTAATATCTCTTTCAATAGATACTCGTTCAAGTTTATCAATGGGTTTTTCACCATAATGAGAAGGATCAATATCCCCACCACCAGTAATTATTAAACCATCTATACCTTTAAGTGAAAAATCTGGTTTATTAAATTGTGGAGGAAATATTACAGCTTGAGCATCGAATTTGTTACATAATTTGATAAATTCAACGCTTAAAACTGCACATGGAATTTCTCCCGGAGACATTTGTGCATTTTTAATTCCTGTAGATATACCTATTGTTAAATTATTCATGCTTATTCTTATTCTTCCTTTAAATAAAAAATAGTTTGAACTTCAACAGAGACATTCATTGGTAAACTTGATACACCAACAGCAGATCTTGTCGCTTTTGATTCAAAATATTCTCCAAGTTTATCAGTAAATCCATTTAATACTTTTGGATGTTCTGTGTATTCATCAGTACAATTTACAAAACCTAAAACATTGATTGGAGTTAGATTTTTAAGTTCATAATGATCTGAAAGTGTAGCAAGAGTTAATTCAGCACATAGTGAAGCAGCTTCATAACCTTCTTCTGTACTTTTCTCTTTAGGTATTTTACCAACGAAATTTTTATCATCACTTATTGATACATGTCCCGATGTATAAATGAAATTTCCTATTTTCTTTATTGTTGTATAGTTTCCAACAGCTTTTGGTGCTTTTGGTAAATACTTATCCATTTTTACTTTCCAATATAAGTTTATTAATTAGGTCAACAACTCTATTTGAATAACCCCACTCATTGTCATACCAACAAACAACTCTAACATGTTTCTTTTCCAATATTACAGTAGAAGAAGCATCGTATATGCTTGAATTTGGGTTTCCTAATATATCTGTTGAGACTAATGGCACTTCAGAGTAACTTAATATTCCTTTTAATTCATTTTCAGATGCCTTTTTAACAACTTTATTAATTTCATCAACCGTTACTGATTCTTCTAACTCAACTATTAAGTCAACAACACTACCATTCGGTACAGGTACACGCATTGCCATACCGTCTAATTTTCCATCTAGTTCAGGCATTACCATACCAACTGCTTTCGCTGCACCAGTTGATGTAGGGATAATATTTTGAGTGGCATTTCTCCCTCGACGAAAATCACTATGTGTTGTTTCTGCTAAAGCTTGATCATTTGTATAGGCGTGAACAGTAGTCATTAATCCCGATTTAATGGTGAAATTATCATTCAACACCTTTGCTATAGGAGCTAAACAATTAGTTGTACAAGAAGCATTTGATATTAATTTAGAATCATTGGTTAATGATTTATCGTTAACTCCAAGCACAATTGTTGCATCTACCTCATCTTTAGGAGGAACAGTTAAAAGTACTTTTTTAGCACCAGCTTTTATATGCTTATTTAAAGAATTCTTATCTCTAAAAATACCTGTTGATTCAACAACTATATCAACATTTAATTCTTCCCAAGGCAATTTAGAAGGATCAGCTATTGATATAAGCTTTACTTGACGTTCATTAATTTTAAGAATGTCATCTTTAATTGATATTTCAGCATCCATAATTCCCATTATTGAATCATGTTTAAATAAATACGCTAAATTTTCATAATTACCCAAATCGTTTATTGCAACAATATTTATATCAATATTTTTTTCAATAATTATTCTTAAAATAGATCTTCCTATTCTTCCAAAACCATTTATTGCAACATTGTTCATTTGCTATTATCTTTCTTTTGAAATATTTTTATTGTTTCAATTATTCGAGATGAATAACCCCAACCATTATCAAACCAAATTAAAATTTTAATTTTCTTGTCTTCTATGTCCATTGTTGATCTTCCATCTACTAAACCAGATAAAGAATTACCAACTACATCAGATGAAACAATAGGGTCGTAAGTAATGCCAATTCTATTAGATAAAAATTTTGATGAAATATTTTCTTCTATAATTTTATTAATATTTTCTGATGATGTTTTTTTTCTAACATCAATTGTTAAATCAACAATGCTTCCATCAGGAATTGGAACTGTCATTGAAGATGATGTTATTTTATTATTTAAAAATGGTAGTGCTTTCTCTATAACATTTGATGATGTAGTTATGCTTGGAATAATATTTTCACCAGCAGCTCTATTTTGTCTAAATCCGTCTCCAGCAACATCAGCTAATCTGTTTGAGTTTGAATATCCATGAATTGTATTAATAAAGACACGCTCTACTCCAATACTTTCATTTATAATTTTTATAATAGGAGCAGCAGCATTGGCTGTGTTTGATCCAAGGGATAAAGCTGATTTAGAGAAATCAATATTTTCATCATTTGCTCCTGGAATAAAAATGTCTATATCATCAGTATCTTTTGGGGTAGATGCAACAATAATTTTCTTGGCTCCGTTGGCTAGATGTTTTTTTATTTCTCCTACTCCTTGTTGTTTTCCTGTAGCTAAAACAACTATGTCAGTATTAATAGAACTCCAATCAGATTCTTCTGCGTCTTTCCAATTATTAAAAATAGTTTCATTGTTATTTACAGAAATGCCAGTTCCTGTTTCTTTAACTTCAACATTTAGAGATCCATAAATAGAGTCATATTTAAGTAAATAAGCTAAATTTTCTTTATCAGCTATATCAGAAACAGATATAATATTGATGTTTTTTTCATCAATGCATTGTCTAAATAGATCCCTACCTATTCTTCCAAAACCTACTAATGATATATTTTTCAATGCTCTTCTTTCATAGACTATAAAGATTCAATGATTCTTGTTACAATCAAATAATAATATTATCTTAGTGTGTAAGTAAATGTCTGAATTAAGCAAAAATATTGAAAATCATCTATTTGGAGGAATAACAACGGCTGAATTATCAGAAAAAGCATACATAATTAAAAAAGAAGCTTTTGGTTCAACTATTACTTTTAGTCCAAAGGTATTTATACCACTAACAACAATGTGTCAAGATTCGTGTGGTTATTGTACATTTGTTAAAACTCCTAAAGATGGAGGTACGTATCTAAATTTTGAAGAGGTAGATGTTATTGCAAAGGTAGGAATTGAAAATAATTGTTATGAAGCTTTATTTACTTTAGGAGATAAACCTGAAAAAAAATGGAACGAGGCAAGAACACAACTAAAAGAATTTGGATTTTCTTCAACGCATGATTATTTAGTGGAGAATATGAAAAGAATAAATAATAAGTACGATATATTTCCACATGCAAATCCTGGGCTTATGACAAAAAGTGAAATTAAAGATTTCAAAAAATATTCACCTTCTGGTGGTTTAATGTTGGAGACTTTTTCAACCAATGTCATGAAACCTGGCAGAGCACACTATAAAGCAAAAACAAAAATTATTGAAGATAGAATTGAAACTATTAACAATGCTCAGGAAATTAAATATCCAATTACCACTGGGTTACTTTTAGGAATAACTGAAACAAAAGAAGAGTTAATTGACGACATAGAACAGTTGATATTATTTACTCGTAAAAGTAAATCAATTCAAGAAATTATATTGCAAAATTTTAGAGCTAAACGTAATACGATAATGAAAGATAGCCCAGAAATAGTAAATGATCTTTTTTTAAGAATTATTGCAACTGTAAGAATATTCCTACCAACTCATATCTCATTACAAGTACCTCCAAATCTTCTTTCTTCGGTCGATCAATTTATCTTAAGCGGTATAAATGACTTAGGTGGTATTTCTCCTAAAACTATAGACTGGGTTAACCCGGAGCATTCTTGGCCAGATATACTTAAGCTGAAAAATTCAATAGAAAATACTAAACAATCATTTGTTCCTAGATTACCTGTATACCCAAATTTTATAAATAAAGAATGGTTAGATGAAAATATTTACGAAAAAGTTAGTAATGTTATAAATGTAGATGGTTATCCAAAAAAATATGAATATGCAAAATAATATTTCATTTCTAAGAATAAGACCTTGTGAAAATGATAATGAAATATTTCTAAATTCAAGAAAGAAAGAGGGTACTTCTGCATTTCTAATAAAAAAAGATTTAAATTTTACAGACATTAACAGAAAAGGCTTTCAAACAATATCAAATAACATTTCATACGAATCTTCAATGTGGATTGTTAATGATGAAAACTGGAAAGAATTTAAAGACATTGATTCTAAAAGACTTATTTACTCTTACAAGGGAAATAAAGAAGTAGCTTTAGAAATTTTAACTAGGTTAGAACCAAAAATTATTGAAATTTCAAAATTAGATCAAATGAAATTTATTAATCTATACAAACCAGAATATAAACATATTATTTCAATGTATGTAAATACCATCGAAGAAGCTTTAAAAGCAATAAAAAACGGTGTAGATGACTTACTCTTAAGAGACTGGAATACCGAACAGATTAAAGATTTAAAAGATGTATGTAAACAGAATCTTTATGAAAGGACTGTACTTTCACCTTTGATTTCTATAAATGAAGCTAGAGAGATGTTAAATAAATATCAGTTTACAAATTATCTACTTTGTAGAGATGTACGTGGATACAGGAGAATAGATACAGAGTGGTATCCTGGTAGTGGAAAATCTATACCTAAGTTATTTAATTTTGTTTTTAATAATGAATCAGATTACAAATCAAAATATTTTGAGTATATATTTGATAAATTAAAAGATGATGAACCTATTAATAATAAAGATTTAACAGAATTATTTAAAACCTCTGGCAAATATATAAATAGAGTATCTGAATTTGCAAATGAATTAAATTTAAAAGTTAACGGTAATAAAGTTACATTTGTTAAGAATAGAAATATTAATTATACAAACCAATGCTATTACAAATGCGGATTTTGTGGTTTTTCTAAAGGACCAAAAAGTTTAGATCTAAAAGAAATTCCTTATTCTCTTGAGCCAAAAGAGGTAGTTGAAAGAACTAAAGAAGCTTATGAATCAGGAGCCTCGGAAGTGTGTTTGCAGGGAGGGATACATCCTAGCTATACCGGAGAATTTTACCTAAATCTAGTTAAAGAAATAAAACAGGAAATACCAGATATACATATTCATGGATTTACACCTTTAGAGATATGGCAAGGAGCTGAAACAATTAATAAAAGCATTGAGGAATATCTTATAATGTTAAAAGATGTGGGATTAAATACTCTCCCAGGAACAGCTGCGGAAATATTAGATGACCGTATAAGAAAACATCTATGTCCGGATAAAATAACTTCAAAACAATGGGCGTATGTAATGGAAGTTGCTCATTCAATAGGGATAAAATCTACCGCAACTATTATGTTTGGTCATATTGATGATATAAAATCATGGACAAACCACTTTTCATTGATAAGAGATATTCAGACTAGAACTAAAAGTTTTACAGAAATTGTTCCACTTCCTTTTGTTCACATGGGCTCACCGATATACTTACAAGGTAAAAGTATGCGCGGACCAACTTGGGATGAAATAATTTTAATTCATTCATTAGCAAGGATATATTTTCATGGGTTTATTGATAATATACAGGCGAGCTGGGTAAAGCTTGGACATGATGGGGCAATTAAATTATTGGATGCTGGGGTTAATGATTTAGGAGGAACTTTAATAAATGAAAATATTAGTAGGGCTTCTGGAGCATCACATGGTCAAGAAACAACTGATTTAGATTTTATAAATCTTATTCAAGAAGCTAATAAGAATCCATTTTTAAGAAATACCCTCTATACAAAATTAAAAAAAGTAGAAAAAATAAATTCGGAGAAAGATGTTATCAAAATATAACGTAATTACATTATTTCCTAAGTTGTTTGAAGAATGGAAAAATTCTGGAGTTATATCAAATGGATTAAAAGAAAACTTATTTAAATTACAAACAATCGATTTAAGACATTATGGATTAGGAAATTATAAACAAATCGATGATGCACCGTATGGTGGTGGTCCAGGAATGGTTATGATGGTTGAACCTCTTGACAACGCAATAGAAGATAACAAAGCTGATGCAAATATTTTCTTAACACCATCAGGTGAAAAGTTAGATGAAAATATGATTAATAAATTATCTGAATATGACACAATTAATATAATTTGCGGTAGATATGAAGGTTTTGATCAAAGGATAATAGATTTACAAAGTGATTACGAGATATCTATTGGTGACGCTGTTGTTACAGGTGGTGAAATCCCAGCAATGTTTCTTATGGAAGCATTAATTAGAAGGCTGCCTGGTGTATTAGGTAATTCAGAATCATTAATAAACGAATCTTTTCAGGATGGAAAGTATGATTTTCCTGTATACACTAGACCTGAAATATACAAAAATATCCCTGTTCCTAGCGTTTTACTATCAGGAAACCATAAAGAAATAGATAAATGGAAAAAGAATAATTTAAAAGACATTTAATCTGATTAATATAATATAATTTCTCTTTGAGGAAGCTATGAATTTAATAAAAAATATAGAAAAAGAACAACTAAAAACTGATTTACCTGAAATAAAGTCTGGTGACTCTGTAAAAGTAAATGTAAAAGTTTCAGAAGGGAATAGAGAAAGAATACAAACTTTTGAGGGTGTTGTGATTGCTATTAACGGCGTTGGAATTAGTAAAACGATAACAGTAAGAAAACTTTCATTTGGAGTTGGAGTAGAAAGAATATTTCCAGTTCATGCTCCAATCGTTGACTCTATTGATATAGTCAGAAAAGGTAAAGTTAGAAGGTCTAAACTATATTACTTAAGAGATAGAATCGGAAAATCTGCAAAAATTAGAGAAGATCGAAACTAAGTAACTATTATAAAAATATTATTAAGTATTTAAAAAATATATTTCTTTTGCTAACTGCAATACTTTTAGCTACATTTATACGAACTTTTATTGTTCAAATTTATTATATTCCATCGAGTTCTATGGAACCAACGTTAAATATTAATGATAGAGTTTTAGTTGTTAAGGATAAATTTTATGATATCGATTATCAAGTTGGCGATATTATTGTTTTTTATAATCCAAATTATGTATATGAAAAGAATACATACCAAGAATTTTATGAATCACTACAAGTATGGAATATAAATCAAAAACAATTATCAATTGATACAGCTTTTATAAAAAGAATCGTTGGTCTTGAAGGTGATATTATCCAAATTGATAAAAATGGAAATCTATTAAATAATGGAAAAATTATAGAAATAAATAATATGTATTTAGAAAGCTTTGGAAAAGAAGCTTTTTACACTGTTCCAAAAAATACAGTATTTGTAATTGGAGATAACATAAGAAACAGTATTGATTCAAGAGTTTATGGGTCTGTAAATTTTAACCAAATAATAGGTAAAGCAATATATAAAATATTTCCACTAAATGAAATAAAAATTATTAATGATTGAAAATAAAGTATGGAGTAATAATCAAAATCAATATGTAATTGGTGCAGATGAGGTAGGCAGGGGTTCATTTGCTGGTCCTATTGTTGCTGCAGCTGTAAAAATAAAAAAATCTCATGAGTATTTATTAACTGAAGTAAAAGATTCAAAAAAATTAAGTCAAAAAAAGAGAGAAGAAATATTTGATTTAATAACAAATAACAATGTTTCTTATTCTATCTCAGAATGTTCCAATGAAATTATTGATAACATAGGCATAACTGAAGCAAATAAATTAGTTCTGGAGAACTGTATTGAAGAAATATATACAGGTAAAGAAAAAGTATATGTAGATCATTTTAAAATAAATAAATTTTCATCAGTCTCTTTAATTCGAGGTGAAGATAATAGTAAAGCTATTGCATTAGCAAGTATTATTGCAAAAGTTTATAGAGATAATTTAATGGTGAAATATTCTGAAAAATTTCCTGAATATTTATTTCAAAATAATAAGGGTTATGGAACAAAAGCTCATAGAGATAGTATTAAAAAATATGGATTAACAGAACTTCACCGTAAATCATTTAATTTAATGCCCAAAATATAGCAAGCATTGCCAAAATGAAACAAAATACAATATTAATGTAATCATACTTGTTAGCTTTATATGGTCTATTTGGATCAAAACCCATAGTTACATTTTATATTCAAATATATTAAACTTTAATTTATGGCTATAGAAACTAAAGAAAATAACGATGTATTGTCCATATCTTTTAATGATGAAAAAACATCTAATGCTATCTCAGCAAACGATTGGAAAGAATTAAAAGCAGAAATTGAAAAATTTGAAAACAGTGATAAAAAGTATTTAGTTCTTTCAGAAATAAATGGTAACTTTTCATCAGGAGCACAATTAGCTGAAAATATTAATGCATTAATGGAGGATGTAAATCTTGCAGCTAAAACATTATGGAATTGTAAAAAACCAGTTATTTCAATTGTTGATGGAATATGTGCAGGGGCTGGAGCAAACATGATACTATTAAGCGATTTTATAATAGCTACTCCTGAAACAAGATATATAGAAGTATTTGCAAGAAGAGGTCTTGTTGTGGATTTTGGAGGTTCTTGGAATCTACCAAGAATGATCGGTCTTCAAAAAGCAAAAGAAATGATGATGACAACAAATGAGATAGATGGAACTACTATGAACGATTTAGGATTGCTATATAAGTTGACAGATAAAGATAATTTACAAACTGAGTTATCAAAATTAGTAGACTTATTAAATAATCAAAGCTTTATTTCCATATGCATGATTAAAGACCAAATTAAAAAAGGATTAGATCTTTCCTTCACAGAAACTCTTGATTTAGAGGGGATTAATCAAAATCAAAGATTTATCCATCCTGATGCAGCTGAAGGTATGGCTGCATTTATTGAAAAAAGAAAGCCAAATTATAAGGATACTTTAGAAACATAAATTTAATTTATTACTTATTTAGATTAAAAAATATATGTGTAATAATGACTCTATATAAATGGAGGTCTATAACTTGAAAAGTAAAAAGACATTAATACTAATTTTTGCTTTAGCAATGGTTGCAAGTGCATGTTCAAGTGCTGCTGTACCTTGTGATGAAGTAGAAATTAGTACTGGTAGCAATGGTTTACCAGATTTAGATGGTTGTGAGTTTACTTTTGCTGTTGAAAATGCATACCTTCCTTTCAATTACGTTGATCCAACTGATGGAGAAGCTAAGGGTTGGGATTATGACGTATTTAATCATATGGCAGAATTAATGAACTTTACACCTGTATATGTTCCAGCTGCATGGGATGGAATGATCCAAGCAGTAGCAGACGGTCAATATATGATTGCTGGTGATGGAATATCTATAACTGCAGAAAGAGATAAAATTGTAGATTTTTCTGATAGTTATATCGTTCTTCAACAAAGAATACTTGTAGCTGCTGGTAATGATGACATTACTTCTGCTGCAGATATTGTAAGTGGAGATCTTAAAGTTGCTACTCAAAAAGGTACAACTAACTATGAATTAGCAGTTAAGTTATTTGGAGATGACAAGGTTGATGCTTATGATACTTTTGATTTTGCAATAGCTGCTGT
>CAZKFE010000009.1:0-19052 GCA_964551955.1 uncultured Candidatus Actinomarina sp.
AGCAGTTAATTCTATATTCTTGGGACCAATAGCAGCTATGTAAATAGGAATATCATTTCTTAAAGGCTCTTCTATTATTTTTAATGGTTTTCCAAGCCCAGTTGAGTCAGATTCCAGATATGGAAGTGTGTAATACTCACCTGAATGTTCTATTTTTCCATCCCTTTTAAATATTTCTTTAACAAGTCCAACATACTCTCTTGTTTTTGCAAGAGGTTTACCATAGGGAACACCATGCCATCCTTCAACTACCTGAGGTCCAGAAACACCTAAACCTAATCTAAATCTTCCGTTGGACATTTTATCTAAAGTAACTGCTGTCATTGCTGTCATAGCAGGAGTTCTTCCAGGTATTTGCATAATACCTGAGCCAATATCCATATTTTTTGTTAATGCAGCAAAATATGCAAGCGGTGTTACAGCATCATAACCATAAGCTTCTGCTGTCCAAACACAAGATATACCTAATTCATCAAGTTCTTTTATTAGTTTATGATCATCTGTTATATGAGGTCCAAAATAACCTACGTTTATGCTTAAATCCATTAATTAAATATTACTATATTCAGGATTTGTAATATTTATCATTTGTGAAAACATAGTCAACAAATATATCATGATCTTCAATGGGAATGTCTTGTAATATTCTAGTATTCGTAGTTAAACCTATTTTTAAAGAATTTTTGTAAAACTTTAGCATTTCATCATAATAACCGCCTCCCCTGCCTAGCCTCTTTCCACCAACAGTAAATGCTAAACCGGGTATTAAAAATATATCAACTTCTGTTTCAACCGACGGATTCTCTGGTTCTAAAACATTAAGTTTGTTTATTATGAATGGTTTTTCATACTTACAAATCTTTAGTTTTTCATTATCTAAATATGTAGTTAGTAATTTTTTATATCCAAATAATTCATCATTAATGTTAATTTCTGATTTAAGAGGAATATATGCACAAACTATTTTATTATGTATTAAATCATTTAATATTGCTATGTTCTCTTGTGTATAATTAACATTCTCTTTTTGTATATTGAGGTTACTTCTTAATATGTTTTTTTCATTCATTTTTTTTTATTCGTTGGATTACACATGTAGTATATAGGTCATGTTAAAGAACAAACTTTTATCATGGATAAACCTTTTCATAATGGCAGTATATACAATTCCAGTAGCATATAGTATTTGGTTTGTTGGTTTGTTTAGTAAATATACAAAAGTTAAGTATTATATTGCTCAATCATGGGTCAAGCCTTGGATGTGGGCTGCAAGAGCTAAAACAACATTTACAAAAGTAGTTGATTATAAAAAAAACGGACCTTATGTTGTTATATCAAACCACTTATCAAACATCGATAATATGATACTTTATAAATTTTTAAAAATAAATTGGGTTTTTATGGCTAAAAAAGAAGTTTATAAACTTCCATTTTTTAAAACAGCTATAAAAGCTTTTAATTTTATAAAAGTGGATAGAAATAATCCTAATGATAAAGAATCAATAAACGCACAGGCTAAAACATTATTTAGTAATGGTTGGTCACTTATGGTATACCCACAAGGTACAAGAGTGCCTAAAGATGATTTTAAAGATTTCAAAAGTGGAGCATTTCATATAGCATTAGAAAATAAAGTTCCTATTCTTCCAGTAGTGATTGCAGGAACAAGTGATATTTGGCCAAGAGGTCGAAAGTTTTTAAGTAGTGGAAAAGCAATGATTAAAACTCTAGAACCAATTGATATTACAAATTATTCAAAAGATTCTATTGATCAACTTACTAAAGATACACATAAAAAAATGAAAAAAGTATACGAAGAACTTGAATTGGCCATACAATAATTAAATGAACATCTTTTTAGCAGTTGCTTATATTTTTATTTTACGTTTGATTGATCAAACACTTGGAACATTAAGAGCTCTCTATGTAAATAAAGGAAGACCTGGAATAGGAGCAATTCTAGGATTTATTGAATCTGCTATTTGGGTTATTGCTATATCTCAAGTTATTAAAGATTTAAATGATCCGTTATTAATAATTGGTTACGCTTTAGGGTTTGCTGCTGGAACTATATCTGGTTCATATATTGAATCAACAATTGCTATTGGTGATGTCGTCGTTAGAATTTTTATTCAACGGGAAGATGATACAGAAAAACTGGCTAATAAATTAAGAGAAAATAATTTCGGTGTAACAATAATAAACGCTAAAGGACGTGATGGTGAAGTAAGTATCGCTTGGTGTGTTACTCCAAGAAAAAAAGTTAAACAAGTATTAGAAATCGTTTCAGAAATTAGTCCCGAGGCTTATGTCACAACAGAAGCTACAAACCCTACTAATTTAACTGGAAATACTAAGTAATTAAATACCTTTTTCGAATTCGTCTTCAAAGGAAACTCTTTTTCTTTTAGAGCTATCATTACTTTGTTTTGAATCTCTATTTCCTCTACGAGATCTATCATTTCTTCTAGGTCTTGAATCTCTATTTCCTCTATTTCCTCTATTTCCGCCACCTGTATCAATTGACTCTTCAGGAATATCAAGATCTTCAAGTAATGAAAGACTAACTTTTCCATTTTCTATTGAATCAACATGTACTTTAATTTTGTCACCAATATTTAATACATTTTCAGGATTTTTTACTCTTTTTTCTGAATGGAATTTTGAAATATGTAATAATCCATCTCTTCCAGGTAATATATTTATGAAAGCACCATATGTAGCTACACTAACTACTTCTCCATCGTAATCAGTGTCTACTTCTACTTCAGGTGGATCAATAATCAACATAACCATTTCTTTAGCTTCAGATAGAGAATCTTCTTCAGTAGAACCTAATGTAAGTATCCCTTCATCATCAATTTCAACACTAACACCAGTTTCTTCTTCAATTTTTCTAATATTTTTACCTTTAGGACCTATAACTTCTCCTATTTTATCTTTTGGAAGTTCAACAGTTTCCAGTCTTGGAGCATTACCAGATAGTGATTTTGCTGGTTCAGAAATAGTATCTTCCATAATGTCTAAAATATGATGTCTAGCATCCATTGCCTGATTTAATGCTTTTCTTAATACATCTGAAGGTAAACCTTCTATTTTCATATCTAATTGAAGAGCTGTAATTACATTCCTAGTGCCAGCTACTTTAAAGTCCATATCTCCTAAAGCATCTTCAGCTCCTAAGATGTCAGTTAAAGTAACATAATTTTCATCTTTAGAAATTAATCCCATAGCTATTCCAGCTACATGTTCTCTTATAGGAACACCTGCGGCCATTAATGATAAACTTGACGCACATACTGATGCTTGTGAAGTAGACCCATTAGAAGAAATGGCTTCGCTAACAACTCTGATAGTATATGGAAAATCAATTTTAGTTGGTATAACTGGAACTAGTGCTTTTTCAGCTAAAGCTCCATGACCGATTTCTCTTCTCTTCGGACCTCTCATCATATAAGCTTCCCCAGTTGAATATGGAGGAAAATTATAATGATGCATATATCTTTTGGAAGTGACAGTATCAATCGTATCCAGCATCTGTTCTAAACGACCCATTCCTAATGTAGTAACGTTTAATACTTGAGTTTCACCTCTTAAAAACAACGATGAACCATGAACTGTAGGTAATAATCCTATTTCTGCAGAGATATCTCTAATATCAGTTGGAGATCTGCCATCTAATCTGTCACCACCTGAAATAACCCTATCTCTTACAACATCCTTTACTAATGATTTAAAAGCTAACTTAATTGTTTTTGTATTGTCTTCTTCTTCATTAATATGTTTTTCTACAACTTGTTCTTCTAATTCAGATTGCTTATTACTTCTTTCTTTTCTATCAGTAATAGAGGTAATATTTTCAACATCTGATTTAAAAGAATCTTCAATTTCTGATTTTAATTCTTTACTAAAATCTTCAACTAAAGGCCAATCTACATCTGGAACTTCATTCATAGATACCAGTTCAGCTTGTGCTGTTATAAGTTCTGATATGTATTGTTTAGATGAATCAATTCCATCAGCCACTAAGTCTTCTGTTGGTGCTTTACTTCCTGCATCTATTTTTTCAAATGCATTATCTGTAGCACCAGCTTCAACCATTACGATATCTACTTCGCCTTTTTTGTTTAAATTACCCGCTATTACCATATCAAATACAGAATCTTCCAACTCAGTATTTGTTGCTTGAGCAACCCAATTGTCATTAATTAGAGACATCCTTACTGCTCCTACAGGAGAATCTAAAGGAACTCCAGCAAGTTGTAAACCTAATGATGCAGCATTTAGAGCTAAAACATCATATTCGTTATCATTGTCAACACTTAAGACGGTAGCAATTATTTGTGTTTCACATCTAAAACCTTCTTTAAATGAAGGTCTTAAAGGTCTATCAATAAGCCTACAAGCTAAAATAGCTTTTTCAGTCTGTCTTCCTTCTCTTCTAAAAAAACCACCAGGTATCTTACCTGCAGCATACATTCTTTCTTCGACATCTACAGTTAAAGGGAAAAAGTCAATCCCCTCTCTTACAGTTTCATTTGCAACAGTTGTAACTAATACATTAGTTTCTCCTGAGGTAACAACAACAGCTCCGGGTGCTTGTAATGCTAACTTACCAGTTTCAAATTTAATTTCTTTATCGCCTATTTTACATGTAACATTTGTTACGGACATATATCCTCTTTTCTAGACAGAGGTTATTAATTGTCAGCCTTCTATAAAAGCTCCCAATTAATAACTCTATGTCTTATTTATTTATCTTCTTATACCAAGTTTAACAATTAATTTACGATATCTATCTATATCTTGATTCTGTAGGTATTCAAGTAAACGCTTTCTCTTACCAACCAACATTAAAAGACCTCTCCTTGTATGATGATCTTTATTATGATCTTTAAGATGTTCTGTTAAGTGATCAATTCTTTCACTTATTAAAGCAACCTGAACTTCAGTAGAACCAGTATCCTTTTCAGATTTACCGTATTCTTTAATTATATTTTGCTTAGTATTCATTCGAAACAATAATAGTAGTCGATATATCTAAAGTGAAGAATATTACTTATTCTTTACTTTAGATATATCAATGTTTATTTGATTTATTAGTTTATCTATAGAATTAAATTTCAATTCTTCTCTAATAAAATTATTTATTTTAATAACTAATTTTTTACCATATATGTTTTGATCAAAATCGAAAAGATGAGCTTCTATTTTAACCTTTTTTTCATTTACAACTGTTGGTGTTAAACCAATATTTAGAATTCCATGAAATGATTCTTTATCAAACATACAGGTAATTTCATAAACTCCAAATTTAGGTAAATATAAATCATTTTCTAATTTAAGGTTAGCTGTTGGAAAACCTAATTTTGAACCTAACTTGCTACCTTTTACAACTAATCCAGATAATTCATATTCCCTTCCAAGAAATTTATTAGCTTTTTTAATATTACCTAAATCTAAAAAGTTTCTAATTTTTGTTGATGATACTTTTTCATTATCAATTAAGTAATCTGTTAATAAAATTACATTATCATTTCCAAAATAACTAATTATATTTTTTACATCACCTGTCCTATTTTTACCAAACTTAAAATCTTTGCCGACAACAATTTTTTCTGTTTTTAAATTCTTCTTTAAGAATTTTATAAAGTCATCCGAAGAAAGTTCATTTATTTCATCAAATTTTAAATATATGAGATTTACTGGTTTAAATTTTTTAAATATATTATTTCTTTCTTCACTATCTAATAAAGGCTTTAGATCTTGATTAAAAAATATTTTTGGTATTTCATTAAAAGTTACTATTTGAAAGTTACTATTAACTTCTTTTGTTTTATTAATTAGTTCTAAATGGCCTTTATGGAGTCCATCAAAAGCTCCAATGCATGTTACTTCTATATCTGTTTCAATAACATTATTCAGTCCAAAATCTTGATATTTTTTCATATGATTACTTTATCTGGTTTAAAATATTGTTCATTAAACGGTTTATAAGTAGCAACAACATTTCCTTCATACTCAAGAATATACATTTCTTTTGTTTTGAATATTGAATTACTCATTAATTCACCATTTTTAATATTAATTAATTCATTTTCTTTAACTTCAAGACTAGGAAAATCAATTATTTCTTCTGAAGAAATAGTATTAGGGTAAATCTTAGAGTCTAGTTTTTCAATGTCATTGATATAACATTTATGATTTATATTTAAATTACCTATAGATATTCTTTTTAATTCAGAAACTATTCCAAATGTATTTATAACTTTTGCTATATCACTAACTAAAGACCTTATGTAAGTCCCCTCGCTTACTTTGACTTTAATTTCAGCTATTTCATTATCTAAATTGAGTATTTCAATTTCTTTAACATAAATTTTTCTTTTAGGAATTTCTATTTCTTTACCTTCTCTTGCGTACTTGTAAAGTCTTTTGCCTTTAACTTTAACGGCAGAGAATTTAGGTGGAATTTGGATTGATTCACCCTTTTTACTATTTACGGCATCAGTAAACTCTTGTTTTATTTTATTTAAATCAATTTCATGTATTTTTTTATAATCAGAATCTATATCTAGTGTTTCAGAATCATATCCGAATTTAGTTTTAACTATATATGTTTTATCTTTATTTGTAATGTAATCGAAAAGTTTAGTATATTTATTAGTTGCAAGAAGCATTGCGCCTTCTGCATTTGGATCAAGGGTTCCTGAATGACCAACTTTACTAAAATCATAAATTTTTTTAAATTTTGAACATAAATCTTGCGAAGTCCATGTCTTTGGTTTATTGATTAAATAAAAATTAGAGTTAAGTTCTAATTGCATTCTTAATTTTTTCAATAATTTCTTGTTCAGGTAATTTACTAGAAAATCCACTTGCTGCTTTATGACCACCTCCGTCAAATATAGAAGCAACTTCTTGCACATTGAAATTATTTCTTGACCTTAAACTACCCTTAAATGAGCCATCAACTTGTTCTTTTAATAATAGAGCTACATTTGCACCTTTTACTAACCTAACAACATCAATCATAAAATCTGTTTCTTCTGGAGATATATTATATTTTTTATAATCTTTTTGATAAATTGTAGAATAAGTAAATTGAATATCATTTTCAAATTCAATTCTATTGATAATTTCGCTTTGTAATTTTAGAGCATTAATTGGAATTGAACCATAAATATTTTCGCTTATTGAAGACAAGTCTGCTCCTTTAGCTAGCAATTCTGCAGCAATATTAAAAACTTCAGTAGTTGTATTTGGGTATTGGAATCTTCCTGTATCTGTAATTAATCCAGTAAGTAAACAATCAGCCATTGTTTTAGTTATATCATATTGTTCTTTAACTAATTCTCTAAATAATACCTGAGTAGTACTAGCTGCATCAGGATCAACAATCTGAAGAGTTCCAAAAGTAGGATTAATATGGTGATCAATCACTATAATATTATTTGCTTTCAATACAATATCTTCATATTTACCAAGCCTTGAAGGGTTGCCACAATCAAACACAAATACCGTTTCATAATTACTCTTTAAATTTTCTGATATTAATTCATATGGTAAGTGATCTAAATTTGATGGTAGTGAAGTTGATATATCGAAGTCTATATCAGCATCTATATTTTCTTTATCTAATAATAACTTTAAACAAAAAGAAGCACCTAAAGCATCTCCATCAGGATTTACATGACCAGTAATAAAAATTGGACCATTATTAAAGTAATTACTTATTTTTTTATTCATTAATAGTGTTTATTATCTCATTTATCTTATCTACATGATCAAAAGTATTATCTATTTCAAACTGTATTTTTGGAATATATTTAGTAGTTAATTGTTTAGCTAATTCTTTTTGAATTTTTGTTCTATTTTTATCTAAAGCAGTTATTAATTTACCTTTATTATTTTCAATATTAGATACATATATCGTTGATCTCTTCATATCTGGTGAAGTTGAAACATGAGTAATTGTTGATATATTTAATATTGATTCTGAATTTCTTAAAAATTCATTTGAAATTATTTCTTGTATAAGTGGATTAATTCGATTAATTCTTCCGCCACGCAATTGTTTTTTCATTTTAGACTTCTACCTCACCCAAAATTTCAATAACGTCACCGTCCTTAATATCTTTGTAATCAACTAAACCAATTCCACACTCTAAACCTTCATTAACAGTTTCTACATTGTCTTTAAATCTTCTTAAGGAAGCCACTTTTCCTTCATAAATAACAACACCTTCTCGTAATAATCTTGCTTTTGCATCTAATACTACTTTTCCTTCAGAAACTATTGAACCAGCAACTACTCCAACTTTAGGAGCTCTAAATGTTGTTTTAACTTCAACCATACCAATTACAGCTTCCTCTGTTTTTACTGTCATTTCACCCATTACAGCTTCTTTAATATCATCTAATAATTCATAAATAATTTTGTATGTTCTAACATCAATTCCTTTACTTTGAGCCATGTTACGAGATTGACTATCAGGTCTTACATTAAAACCAACAATTAAAGAACCTGTTGCTGAAGCTAGATCAACATCAGACAATACAATTCCACCAACACCTGAATGAACAACTTGTATATCTATTTCATCAGTAGATAATTTTAATAACCCATCTTTTATTGCTTCTACTGAACCGTTAGTATCTCCTTTTAAGATAATATTTATTGAAGATAGTTCACCTTCTTGTAATAATTTCATCATGTCATCTACTCGAGATTCAACAGAGTATGTTGTATCATCAAAATCTTTTAACAAATCTTTATTTTTCTCAGCTAATGATTTTGCTTCTTTTTGTGATTTAATAGATATAAATTGGTCTCCAGCAGTTGGTGATTCATCCCAGCCCATAATATCTACTGGTGTACCAGGTATTGCAGTTTTTATAACCTTGTTAGAGTGATCAAACATCGATTTAATTCGACAAAAAGATCCACCAGCATATAAAAATTCGCCCTGGTTTAATGTACCTCTTGTAACTATAACGGTAGCAACATTCCCTTTTCCTGTTTCCAATCTGGATTCAATAATATAACCTGAAGCATTGCTTTCATATACAGACATAAGTTCCTCGATTTCAGCAACTAATGATAGAGTTTCCAATAAGTCATCAACTCCATCTCCTTTTAGAGCTGATATTTCGACAACCGGAACATCACCTCCAAGATCTTCAGCAATGATTTCATACTTGGTTAAATCTGCTTTAACTAATGAAGGGTTTGCTTCAGGCAAGTCACATTTATTAATTGCTACAACGATAGGTACCTCAGCTGATTTAGCATGATTAATTGCTTCAATTGTTTGTGGCATAATACCATCATCAGCAGCTACAACTAATACAACAATATCTGTTACATTTGCTCCCCTAGCTCTCATTTGTGTAAATGCTTCATGACCAGGGGTATCTATAAACGTTATACCGTGTTCACCTGCTTCTATTTTATAAGCACCTACATGTTGAGTTATGCCACCAGCTTCATTTTCAGCTACTTTTTCTTTTCTGATGTAATCTAATAAACTTGTTTTTCCATGATCAACATGTCCCATAACAGTTATTATTGGTGCACGTTTTTTTAATTTTTGTTCATCATCTTCAAAAGTTATCTCGTCAATAATTTCTGATCTTTTAATTTCGATCTTTTTAACAAACTCAGGAATGTAACTATATTTTTCTAATAGTTTTTCAATTTCTTCATTACTTAAATTTGAAGTAATAGATTGCATTATGCCTAAAGACATTAAATCAGTAACTATTTGCGTTGCATCAATCTCTATTATTTCTGAAATATCTTCAGGAGTTGAACCTTCTGTTATCTCAATAATATTTATTTCATTTTCTTCTTTATCTAACTGAATATCTTCATTATTTTTTTCTTCAGAAGTTGATACCTTTTCATCTTGAGCATCATCATGAGTTTCTTCTTTTAACGCGCTATTATCATCTTCGAATGCTAATTTAATTAGTTCTTCTTCTTCAGGAGTTAATCCAGATGATGCTGTTTTAACTTCTATTCCGAGTTCGTTTGATTTAAATAATATATCAGCCGATGCTACTTCTAATTCTTTAGCGAGTTGGTGAATTCGCTTTTTTGCCATAAATTATTCTTCCTCTTGATTCGTTTCATCTATGATTTCTTCAGGAGGTGAATCACCTAGTCCTTCAATGTCTATTTTATAACCAGTTAATTTTGCTGCCAATCTAGCATTTTGACCTTCTTTCCCAATTGCTAAAGAAAGTTGATTATCTCTAACAACAACTTTTGCGCTTTTTGTGTCTTCATCAATTTCAACTTCTTCTATATCAGCGGGTCCCAAAGCTTCAATAATAAATCTAACTTTATCTTCTCTCCATTCAACTACATCTAATTTTTCACCTTTTAATTCATTAACTATTTGTCTAACCCTTGATCCTCTTGAGCCAACACAAGCTCCTTTAGGGTCTACATTTGGATCATTTGAATAAACAGCTATTTTTGTTCTACTACCTGCTTCTCTAGCTATTTCTCGAAGTTCAACTGTACCATCTGTTAATTCTGGAACTTCAAGTTCTAACATTCTTACAACGAATTCTGCTCTATTTCTACTTACTATTATTGGTGTTCCTTTTGCTTCAGTTCTTATTTCTGTAATTATTGCTTTTACCCTATTACCTCTTTCTAATCTTTCAAATGGTATTCTTTCACTTGATGGAATAACTGCTTCTGCATCTTGTAGATCAATAATTGTTTGATTAAATCTTGAATCAAATTGTGTAACTATACCAGTTATTAACTCTCCTTCTCTCCCTATATATGCGTCAAGTACTGTAGCTCTTTTTGCATCTCTAACTTTTGTTGTCATCATTTGCTTAAAAGATTGAGCCGCAATTCTACCAAAATCTTCATCATTAATATCTGGTTCCCATTCATTTATAACATTTCCATCAAGATCCAATTCTTGAGCATATACTGTTATTTCACCAGAATCAGGATTTAAAGTTACTCTTGCTTCTTCTGCTGCACCTGGAATACGCATATAAGCTGATCTAAATGCTGAGACTAATGCTTCATACATGCTTTCAACTGCAACACCTTTATCTAATGCCAATGTTTCAATTGCTTGTTTTATATCATTGCCTAATTTCATAATTTCCTTAAGTTTTAATTTTGTCTTTATACTTGTTAAAAACTAATCTTGATTTTTTAATATTGTTAATATTCAAAGTATATACTTCATCCTTAACCTCTAGATAAATAGATTCATTGTCAATTTTTTTCAAGATCCCAACTAATACATATTCATCATTTATTGGTTCAATTAATTTAACTTTTATGTATTCATTTAGGGAAATCTCATAATGTCTTAGAGTTTTAATATTTCTTTCTATGCCTGGACTCGAAACTATTAAGTCATAAGTTCCTTTTTCAATATTGATATCTTCAAGAAGTCTCTGAATCTGAAAATTTAAACGTTCAATTAATTTATAATCTACACCTAATGTTGAATAAACATATACTTCAATTTTTGAAATATTAGGAATATTTACAATATTTATATCATAAAGTTCTAAATTTTCTTCTAACAAATAATCTTGAATTGTAGAGATTATGTAGTTTTTATCTATCTCCATAGTCCCTCCAATCATAAAAAAAGTGGGTTTGCCACCCACTGTCATGTAGCTAAATTGTCTCTATTATTTTAACAATATTTGATAGTTATTGAAAGAGTTTTTAATAAGCTTTTGAAAAAATAGTTAATCTGCCATCTTTACTTTTATCATTTATAGCTTGTTTTTTTTCATCATTGTCTAACGGATAGCATCTAATTGTTGCACTTGTTAATTCTTTAATTTCGATCTCATCATCTTTATTTTCAATCCAATAACAAGTGACGAATCCTTCTTTATTATTTAAAGTTTCAATTAATTCTTCTTTAGATGCAACATGTGTTGTGTTTTGTTTCATATGTTCTTTTGAGGAGTTAAACAAATTACTTTGAATATCTTGTAACAAGTTATCTATCTCTTTTGTTATATTTTCAAAAGGTATTTCTTTTTTTGAACTTTCAATGTCTCTTCTAGAAACAACTACTTTATTATTTTCAATATCTCTTGGACCAATTTCTATTCTTAATGGAACTCCTTTAAGCTCCCATTCATTAAACTTAAAACCCGGAGTAACCTCTTCTCTATCGTCTATTTTTATTCGATGTTTATCTAATAATTTTTCTATCTCTTGAACTTTTTTCATCACTATATCTTTATCATCTTTATTCGGAATAACTGGAACAATTACAATTTGTATTGGAGCTAAATTTGGTGGTAATTTTAAGCCTTTATCATCTCCATGAGCCATTATTATCATACCTATAAGCCTTGTGCTTACTCCCCAGCTAGTTTGAAAAGGATGTTTAAGTTTATTGTTTTCGTCAGAGAATTGTATTTCAAAAGCTTTAGAAAAATTCTGCCCTAATTCATGAGATGTACCAGCTTGGAGTGCTTTTTTATCTAGCATCATGGTTTCTATAGAGTAAGTTTTATCAGCACCAGCGAATTTCTCCATTTCTGATTTCAATCCTTTTGTTACGGATACAGCAGCAATTTCCTGCACAAATTCTTCATAAATATCTAACATTTTTATTGCTTCTTCATTAGCTTCCTCTTTTGTAGCATGTGCGGTATGGCCTTCTTGCCATAAGAATTCTGTTGTTCTTAAAAATAATCTTGTTCGCATTTCCCACCTAACAACATTTGCCCACTGATTAATTAATACTGGTAAATCGCGGTGGCTTGAAATCCATTTAGAGAACATATGGTTAATAATTGTTTCAGATGTAGGTCTTACAATTAAAGGTTCCTCTAATTTCTTTCCTCCAGCATGAGTAACAGTTGCAAGTTCAGGAGAAAAACCCTCAACATGTTCAGCTTCTTTCTGAATAAATGATTTTGGTATAAAAAGTGGAAAATAAGCATTCTCATGACCTGTTTCTTTAAATCTTCTATCTAAGTACTTCTGTATATTTTCCCAAATAGCATATCCATATGGCCTTATAACCATTGTTCCTTTAACCGGTGAATAGTCTGCTAGTTCTGCTTCTTGAACAATATCTGTATACCACTGATTAAAATCTTTGGACATAGGGGTTAGATTTTTCATTATGTATTTATTTTATAATATTTATTAATCAATATCTTCATTTGAAGTAATCTCTATAACTGTTTTAGCTTTAGATTTAAAGTTATTAATATCACCTTGAATATTTAATAATTCTTCAGAATCTTTTTTTGCTATTTTTGCAGCATCTTTGTCAGCAGCAGCCAATCTCGATTCAATGCCATCTTTATTGATAAGTTCACCCTCTTTTACTAACGCAGAAACCATCT
This sequence comes from uncultured Candidatus Actinomarina sp., assembly GCA_964551955.1. Classification (GTDB taxonomy): domain Bacteria; phylum Actinomycetota; class Acidimicrobiia; order Actinomarinales; family Actinomarinaceae; genus Actinomarina. The sequence continues at coordinate 13,375 of CAZKFE010000009.1, forward strand.
CATTTTCATCTACAACTTTTACTACTTGTCCTTTAATAAATAAATGTCCTTTATTTTTTCCAGCAGCTATACCTAAGTCTGCTGATTTTGCTTCTCCAGGACCATTAACTACACACCCCATAACAGCAACTTGTAGAGGGAAACCTTTTTCTTCTAATGCTTCTTGAGCTTCTTTAGCAACTTTTATAACATCTACTTCTGCCCTACCGCAACTTGGACAAGCTATTAAATCTAAAGATTTTCTCTTTCTTAAATTAAGATATTCTAAAAGTTGTCTGCCATATTTTGCTTCATCGATAGGGTCCGTTGTTAGAGAAAGCCTAATTGTATCTCCTATTCCTTCTGATAATAAAGTAGCAATACCAGCAACTGATTTAATTAATCCACCTGGTAAAGGTCCTGCTTCTGTTACTCCTAAATGTAATGGATATTCAACCTTTTCAGCTAACAATCTATAAGACTCAATCATTAGCGGAACATTTGAATGTTTGACTGAAATTTTTATATTAAAAAAATTGACCTCTTCTAAATATTTTATTTCTTTTAAAGCAGATTCTACTAAAGCTTCTGGAGTTGATTCGTTATATTTATTTGCTATATCTTTATCTAATGAACCAGCATTAACTCCAACTCTTATTGGTATATTTGCTAAAAGAGCTTCTTTAGCGACTTGTTTTATATGATTTTCATTTCTTATATTTCCAGGATTTAATCTCAATCCCTGAACACCAGCCTCAATTGCAGCTAACGCTAACTTATATTGAAAATGTATATCAGCAATTATTGGGACAGGACTTCTGTTTGCGATTTCAACTAAAGAAGTAGCTGCATTAACTTCATTGCATGTAACTCTTACAATATCTGCACCATTGTTTGCTAATTCATATACTTGTTCAATTGTTCTTTCTGTGTCTTTAGTCTTAGTTGTTGTCATTGACTGGACTGTTATTGGATAGTCAGAACCAACTCCTACTTTTCCAATTTTTATCTGTTTTGTTTCTCTTCTTTTCATTTTTATAAATTTATTGGATTAGTTAAGTCTAGATAAATTGCTGTAATACCAATAAAAATAAATACTCCTACAACTATTAATGCGATCGGATATAGTTTTTTTTCTGGTACTTTTTTTCCTGTAATTCCTTCTATAGTAGACATTAATGCTCTACCACCATCAAGTGGTATTAATGGTATAGAATTAAACACACCTAAAAAAATATTCACAAAAGCTAACAGTATAAAAAAATTAGTGTATCCGTAAGCTGCTATTTGACTTCCAGCCTGGGCTAAACCTACTGGGCTTAAAGGTCTAAGATCATCAGGAATAGTGCCACCAAAATATGTACCAAATAATGTTCTAATATTTTGCGGACTTAAAAGATTAATTATTCCCTCAACTGCAGCAATAGTCATTAAATATTCTGTTTTTGTTGTTTGGGATATTGTTTCTATTAAAGATAACTTTTTATTAATTATTTTCGGAGAAATACCTAAATAACCTTCATCTTTATTGTTTATTATCCTTTTTTCTAAGATTGTACTTGTAATGATTTTCTTATTATTTCTAATCAATTTAATTTCTACTTCTTTATCAGGATTTTGTTGAATTAAATATACCAATTCATCCCAGCTATTGACTTTTAATCCATTAAATTCATAAATTTTATCACCTGGAATTATCCCTGCTTTTTCTGAAGGAGATTCAACCTGATTATTTACAGATAAACCTATAGATGATATCTCTAGTGAAGTTTCATTAAATCCATTGATATTAAAAATAAAAAATATAATAACCCAAGCTAATATAAAATTAACTAATATTCCTGACATTGATATAAATAATTTTGTATTCCACTTAGCTGTATGAAATAATTCATCATCCTTAAAACCTTCAGCATCTTCTGATGAATCCATACCTGGTATTTTTACGTAACCACCTAAAGGAAAAGCCTTGATACCATACTCTGTATTGTTTTTTTTGAATGAAAAAAGTTTTGGCCCGAAACCAACAAAAAACTCTGAAACTGCAATTCCAGAACTTCTAGCAGCTAAAAAATGACCTAACTCATGAAGTACTACAAAGATTGTCAAAAATAATATAGTTAACAAACCATCCATGATTAATTTATCTCACTTAAGTATTGAAAAATGAAAATTGTGTCACCAATAATAAAAATGCAAAACTTAATAAGTAAGAATCGACTCTATCAAGAAAACCACCATGACCAGGTAGTCTATCTGATGAATCTTTAATACCTATCGAACGTTTTATTCTAGACATAAACAAATCGCCAAGAACACCAAATAATATAAATAAAATTGAAATTATTATTGTATGTAACATACTTATATCAAGATTTATAGAAATATTTATAGACATAAAAATTGTACCAAAAAGCAAACCAAATATTAATCCTTCAATGGTTTTATTTGGTGAAATAGTTTCTATGAGTTTTCTTTTTCCTATTCTTCTACCCGCCTCATATGCAGCTATATCTGATACAGCTATAGATACTATTGCTAGGAAAGTAAATAAAATATTAAATTCAAGCAAGATATAAGCTATGGAAACTACACCAAGTGAGAACCAAGTATGAAAAATAAAAACAGTACCAAATTTATCATAAATTCCATAATTTATAAAAGTTCCTGAATAAATAATTAGACCAATAGGGAAAATAAAGTATGCATAATGTATTTTTGAAATATCATAAAAATATAATATAAGTAAAGGCGCTAATGGGGAATAAATTAAGAGAGAATATGGAATATATATATCATATTCAAAAATATCAAACCATTCTTTTGAGCAAATTAAAGATAATAAAATAATTAATATAAATGCAGATAACTTATTAATAAAGAATACAGACAATACTAAGAAGAGTATTAAACCCGTTATAACTCTTGGGTTATTCTTTATAAACTGATTTTTTGTTTCTTCTTCAAAGTGTACTTCTGTTTCAGACGGAACTTCAATAACACCAGGCCAAAAGGTACCATCGTCATCAGATACAAAACTACTCTTAAACTTCAAGAAGTTCATCTTGTTTTTTTGATAATATTTCATCTATTTTTCCAATATAAAGATCAGTTAATTTTTGTATTTCTCCTTCTATTCTCTTGATATCATCGGCAGAGGCATCAGACAATAACTCTGAGGCATTATCAATACCGTTTCTTCTGTGCGATCTTATTGATATTTTTGCCTCCTCTGATTCTTTTGAAGCTACCTTTGTTAATTCTTTTCTTCTTTCTTCGGATAGTGCTGGTATTGGAATTCGGATTATATCTCCATCTACGGATGGATTTAAGCCAATGTCTTCATTTTGAATAGATTTCTCTATTTCATTTATTGAATTTTTATCAAAAGGTTGAATTACTATTAATTTTGGATCAGGGATGTTAATAGTAGCTAATTGTTGCAATGGTGTATTAGTTCCATAATACTCTACAGTTATATTTGATACTAAGCTTGGATTTGCTCTTCCAGTTCTAATTTTTGATAATGCATCTATGAGATGATTTATTGAAAGCTTCATATTGCTTTCTACTTCAGAAATAATTTCTTCTTCCATTTTTATTTAATAACTGTTCCCAGTTTATCACCAGTCAATACTTTATAAATATTATCTTCTTTTGTTCCATCAAATACTCTTATAGGCATTTGATTTTCTTCACACAAAGTTATCGCTGTTAAATCCATAACGCCTAGTTTTTTTTGAACTACATCTTTGTAAGAGATATTTTCATACATTACAGCATCTTTATTTTTTTCAGGATCTTTATCAAATACTCCTTCTACTCTTGTAGATTTAATGACTTCTTCTGCATCTATTTCTGCAGCCCTCAATGATGCTGCAGTATCTGTTGTAAAATAAGGATTACCAGTACCAGCTGCAAAAATAACTATTCTTCCTTTTTCCAAATGTCTTATAGCTCTTAGTCTTATATATGGCTCTGCAACAGCTGTCATATCGATTGCTGATTGAACTCTAGTTTCATTACCATCTCTATCTAATGCATCTTTCAAAGCAATAGCATTTATAACTGTTGCAAGCATTCCCATATAATCAGCATTGGCTTGAGCCATACCTTTAGCAGACTCATGTACCCCTCTAAAAAAATTACCTCCACCTACAACAATTGCTACCTGAATACCATCATTTGATGCTTTTGAAATTTCGTTAGAAATTCTTGTTAAAGTTACTGGAGAAATACCAAAATTAGATTCTGAATCAGCAAAAGATTCACCGGAGAGTTTTAATAGAACCCTCTTACTCATTTAAGACCCTATCTCAATATGCGTATATTGTTTAATATATATTTTTTCACCAAGTTTTCCAGACATTTCTTCGATCATATTTCCAACTGTACCTTCATATAACTCAGGATTACAAAAGATTTGTTCATTTAATACAGTATCACTATAGAAAGAGTTTATTTTACCTTTAACAATTTTTTCTACTACTTCTTTTGGTTTTCCTTCATTTTCTGATTGTTTTTTGATATTTTCTTCTTCTTCTTTTAATTTTGTTTCAGGTATGTCTTTAATATTTAGATATACAGGTTTCATAGCAGCAATATGCATTGCTATTTGCTTAGCTGTAGATTTAAATTCTTCCGATTTTGCAACAAAATCAGTTTCACAAGCTAATTCAACTAATACACCTGCCACTGCCCTGTCTTGTTGATAGTGTATATAATCACCAATAGTGCCTTCATTAGCATCTTTTCCTGATCGTTTTTTTGAATCAGCTAATCCTTTTTCTCTTAAATATTTAACAGCTTTATCAAATTCTCCATCGCACTCTTTCAGAGCTTTCTTGGCGTCCATCATGCCTGCACCTGTCATGTCTCTTAATGTTTTAACTTCTTCAGCTGTAATTGACATTATTCTAAATCCTCTTTGTCTGATATATCTTTTCTTTTTCCTAACCCTTTTAAGCAGGAATCAGCTAATGATGATGTAATTAACTCAATCGATCTTATCGCATCATCGTTACCAGGAATAACTATATCTACATTCTCAGGGTCTACATTTGAATCTGCTAAACCAATTACAGGTATATTTAATTTATTTGCTTCAGCTATAGCAGTAGTTTCATTAAGCAAATCCACTACAAATATTGCATCAGGTAATTTACTTAATTCAACAATTCCACCAATTGATTTATTTAATTTACCTATCTCTCTTTTAATCCTTAGTCTTTCAGGCTTAGGATATGAATTAATTTCTCCTGATGATTCAAGTGAATTTAATTCTTTTAAATAAATCACTCTTTTAATTATTGTTTTAAAGTTAGTTAACATACCACCCAACCATCTTTGGTTAACATATGGCATATTTGCTCTTGTAGCTTGTTCTTCAATAACATTTTGTGCTTGAGGTTTAGTCCCAACAAAAAGAACTCTCCCACTATTTGCAACCAATTTTTGAACAAATTGTTGAGCTTCTTCTAAAGCTGTATATGTAATTCTCAAATCAAGAATATGGATACCACTTTTATCGCTATAAATATATTTATCCATTTTAGGATTCCATCTTTGAGTTTGATGGCCAAAATGAACTCCAGCCTCTAGCAAATCTTTCATTGTTGCAGACATTATACTCCTTTGGTTCTTTCATCCCATATTCCTTGCATATGCACTTCCAAACTTTCGTTCACCAAGGAAGCTTG
>CAZKFE010000010.1:0-18610 GCA_964551955.1 uncultured Candidatus Actinomarina sp.
TAACAAAAGTTATTGAGTAATAAAAATAACCGGGAGTAGAATTAAACTCCCGGTTATTTTAAGGAAAAGATGGCAAAGCAAGATCAGCAAATAAGAATAAAGTTAAAAGCTTACGACAATTATGTTGTAGATGAATCTGCGCGCAAAATTGCTGAGACAGTAATGAAAACTCAAGCAAAGGTTAAGGGCCCTATTCCTTTACCAACACAAATACATAGATACTGCGTAATTAGATCCCCTCATGTTGATAAGAAGTCTAGAGAACACTTTGAGATGAGAATTCATAAAAGATTGATTGATATTGTTGAACCAACTCCAAAAACAGTGGATTCTTTAATGAGATTAGATTTACCAGCTGGAGTAGAAGTGGAAATTAAGTTATGAACACATTAATTGCAAAAAAAGTAGGGATGACTCAGATTTTTGATGAAAATTCTTCAGCTTTAGGTGTAACAGTATTAGATGTTTCAGACTGCAGAATTGTCCAAATAAAATCTCAAGATAAAGATGGATATGATGCTGCGCAATTAACTATAGGTACAGCTAAAAATATTAATAAACCAATAAATGAACATTATAAAAAATACAATGTTGAACCAGGTCAAGGTTTATATGAGGTTCCTATAGATCCAGACTCAGGCCTTGAGTCAGGTATGAAAATAAATGTAATTGATTTTTTTGAAGTAGGTCAAAAAGTAGATATTACTGGTTATTCAAAAGGACATGGATTTACTGGAGTAATGAAAAGGTATAATTTCGCTGGGCAAAAAGCAAGTCATGGAGTCCATAAAGTTCATAGAGCAGGTGGTTCTATAGGAAATGCATCTTACCCTGGCCATGTATTTAAAGGCCAAAAGATGCCAGGGAGAATGGGAAATGAAAAAAAGACTATTCAGTCAGTTACTGTTGTTGGGATAAATGAAGAGAAAAATTTTCTTCTAGTCAATGGTTCTGTGCCTGGAAAAAAAGGAAACATTGTTCAGATTAAATCAGCTGTAAAACTTCCATCTAACGATGGAAGTGTTATAACAACAGGAAAAATTTTAGAGAGATCGCAAGGTCAAATTGCAGTTTCAGAAGAAGAGTAAGCTATGAGTGTTAAATTGGATACCTATATTACAAAGGAAAATAAAATTTCAAAGAAGCAATATTCAATAAGCGTTTCTGATGAAATTAATATAGGCTTATTACATCAAGTTGTTACTTCAAATAGAACAAATCATAGAAATAACACAGCATCAGTTAAGACAAGAGCTCAAGTTTCAGGAACAGGAGCGAAGCCATGGGCTCAAAAAGGTACAGGTAGAGCACGACAAGGCTCTCTAAGATCCCCACAATTTGTTGGAGGAGGAGTTGCTCATGGACCTGGTGGAAGAGTTTATAAAGATAGAACTCCAAAAAAAATGAAAAGAAAATCTTTAAAGATGGCTTTATCTCAAAGAATTAGTGAGGATGCAGTTTTTGTAGTTGATGCAAGCGATATGGATAAACCTTCAACTAAATTAGCTTCCTTAATTCTTGGAGAATTTGAGATTAAGAAGTCCTTTACTTTTGTATATGGAGAAAATGATGATGTTCTTTTGAAATCATTTAGAAACCTAGATAAATCAAATATCGTTTCTTATCTAAAGCTTTCAACATTTGATGTTATATCTACTGATTTTACGATTTTTTCTCAGAGCGCCATTAATTTAATATCAGGTGGTAAAGAATGAAGTATTTAGAAGACGTATTAATTGCACCACTTATTTCAGAAAAATCTTATGATAGAATTGCTGATTCTAACTCATATACTTTTTTTGTACACGCCAATTCAAATAAACCAGAAATTAAAAGAGCAGTAGAGGAATTATTTGATGTTGATGTTCTTTCTGTTAATACAATGTATAGAAAAGGAAAGAAGAAAAGATTTGGATTTGTATTTGGTCAACAAAGTACAAGAAAAATAGCAATAGTAAGCCTTAAAGATGGGCAAACGATAGAAGCTTTCGGAGTTTAATTATGGGATCAAAGAAAATTAGACCCGTTACACCAGGAATGAGAGGACAAGTATCTGGTGATTTTAAGGAAATTACTAAATCAAAACCAGAAAGATCACTTCTTGATTCAAAGAAATCTACAGGTGGAAGAAATAATAAAGGTCGTATTACCTCTAGGCACAGAGGTGGAGGACATAAGCAAAAATATAGAGTAATTGATTTTAAGAGAGTGAAGGATGGAATACCATCTAAGGTAGCAGCTATAGAATATGATCCAAATAGAAATGCAAGGATTGCACTACTTCACTATGTTGATGGGGAAAAGGCATATATAATTGCACCAGATGGACTATCAGTTGATGATGTTATTGAATCTGGTCCTAAATCTGATATTAAAGATGGAAATTGTTTACCATTAAGAAATATTCCTGCAGGAACTTTTGTACATGGTGTTGAGCTTCGTCCAGGCGGAGGTGCAAAAATGGCAAGATCAGCTGGTTCTTCTGTTCAATTAATGAGCAAAGAAGGAGGGCTCGCATTATTAAGGCTCCCTTCTGGTGAAATGAGAACAGTTCCAATGGATTGTCGTGCAACTATAGGTATTGTTGGAAATGCCGAAGCAGAGCTCACAAAACTAGGAAAAGCTGGAAGGAAGCGTTGGAAAGGGGTAAGGCCCCAGACAAGAGGCGTAGCAATGAACCCAGTTGACCATCCTTTAGGTGGAGGAGAAGGAAAATCATCTGGAGGTAGAACACCTGTTAGTCCATGGGGAAAGCCAGAAAAGAAAACCAGGAAAAAGAAAAAATATAGTAATAAATCCATTGTTAGAGGAAGATCTCAGAAAGGTAGAGCGTAAATTATGTCAAGAAGCTTAAGAAAAGGACCATTTGTTGACAACCATCTTTTAACAAAAGTTGAGAATGCGCAAAATAGTGGAGATAAAACAGTAATTAAAACTTGGAGTAGACGCTCTACTGTTGTTCCTGAAATGGTTGGATTAACTTTAGCTATTCACAATGGAAGGCAGCATTTACCAGTGTTTATAACCGAAGCTATGGTAGGTCATAAATTAGGAGAGTTTGCACCTACTAGGACATTTAGAGGACATCCGGGGCAAACAACATAATGGAAAATCAAGTAATTAAAGCAAAAAGTAAATATGTTAGACAGTCACCTTATAAGGTTAGATTGGTTTTAAATTTGATAAGAGGACTAGAGGTAAACGAGGCTTTAAATGTTCTTACTTTCACAAAAAGAAAAGCTGCGATTGAGATTAAGCAAGTGTTAGAGAGTGCCATTGCAAATGCTGAGTCAAATTCAGGTTTAAATTCTTCAAATCTTTTTATATCAAAAGCAATTGCTGATGAAGGGCCAACTTTAAAAAGGTTTAGACCAAGGGCTAGAGGAAGAGCAGGAAGAATAAATAAAAGGACTTCTCATCTAACAATCGAATTAGAAAGTGTAGGAGAATAATGGGTCAAAAAACACACCCTTACGCTTTTAGAATAGGAATAGTAAATGATTGGAAATCAAGATGGTTCAGCCATAAAGATTATAGAAAATTAGTCAATCAAGATTATAGGATTAGAGAATTTCTTTCATCACAGTTAATAAAAGGAGCTGTTTCAAGGATTGATATAGAAAGAACAAGAGACAAAGTTCAAGTTGATATTCACACAGCAAGACCAGGTGTTGTTATAGGTAGAAAAGGAACAGAGGCAGATAGATTAAGAAAAGGTTTAGAAGAAATTTCTAACCAACCTGTAAAATTAAATATTATTGAAGTAAGGGAAGCTGAACTAGATGCTCAATTATTAGCACGAGCTATAGCGGATCAACTTGAAAGCAGGGTGGCTTTTAGGAGAGCTATGAAGCGTGCGGTATCAGCAGCATTAAAAGCAGGTGCAGAAGGTGTAAGAGTAGAATGCTCAGGCAGATTAGGTGGAGCTGAAATGGGAAGACGTGAGTGGTACAGAGAAGGTAGAGTACCTCTACATACCTTAAGAGCAGATATAGATTTTGGCAGAGCAGCAGCTCATACAACAGTAGGGGCTCTAGGTGTAAAAGTTTGGGTTTATAAAGGAGATGTAGTGGCATCTAATAAGTTACGTCAAGAAAAGATAGCCGCAGAGGCAAGCTTGGCAAGTGGGGGACCAACAAAAGGAAGGATAAAATCTGTAAAATCAAGAGTCGAAGCTGCCGTAGGTGAATCTAAAGACTCAAGAATTTTAGAAGCTGGTGGAGGTAAGAAATCGGGAGAACAAAATTCTAAGATAGTTGAAGCTGGTGGAGGAACAAAAATAACACCTGTAAAGGCTCAGGAACAATTTGAAGAAGAAAAGTCAATTTTGGAAGAAGAGTAAAAATGTTAATGCCTAAAAAAACAAAATTCAGAAAATCCCACAGGGGAAGAAGAAAAGGAATGTCAAAAGGAGGCAACGAAGTTCAGTTTGGCGATTATGGTCTTCAAGCTGTTGAAACTTCATATATAACAGGTAGGCAGATTGAGGCAGCCAGAATAACAATTACCAGGACAATGAAAAGAGGAGGAAAAGTTTGGATTAATATATTTCCTCATAAACCAGTTACCCAAAAACCTGCTGAAGTTCGCATGGGCTCAGGTAAGGGAAATGTAGAATATTATGTAGCAGTGGTAAAGCCAGGAAGAATAATATTTGAGATTTCAGGTGTTTCAGAAGAAGTAGCAAGAGAAGCTATGAGGAAAGCCGGACATAAGTTACCAATTAAAACAAAGTTTGTATCGAGGAATGTATGAGTGTTGAAAATTTAAGGGAACTGTCAATTATAGAACTTGAGGCTAAAATATTAGAACTCAAAAAAGAGCTAATGGAATCAAGATTTGCATTAGCAACTAGCCAGATAGAAGACACTTCCGTATTTAAAAAGATAAAAAAGGAAATTGCACAAACAAGTACCATTTTAAATGAGAAAAGAAATGAAGAAAAAATAAAGGCTATTCCTAATGAGTAATTTAGAGAGAACATCAAGAAAGGTTAGAACTGGCATAGTAGTCTCTGACAAAAGAGAGAACACTGTAACAGTAGCAATAGAGCTTCAATATCCACATCCAAAATATGGAAAAATAGTTAAAAAAACAAGAAAATTACATGTACATGATGAAAAATTTGAATCGAAAATTGGTGATACAGTAGAAATCATGGAAACAAAACCAATTTCAAAAACAAAAAGATGGAGAGTCACTGAAGTGATTGAGAGGGCAAGATGATACAAAAAGAATCTAGGCTCAAAGTTGCAGACAATTCTGGAGCAAAGGAAGTTTTATGTATAAAAGTTAAAGGCAGTTCTAGGATTAGATACGCTGGATTAGGAGATGTTTTTACAGCAACTGTAAAAGATGCTATTCCAGGTGGCCAGATAAAAAAAGGTGATATTGTAGAAGCTGTTGTAGTTAGGACTAGTAAAGAGACCAGAAGAAAAGACGGTACATATATAAGATTTGATGAGAATGCTTGTGTTATTTTGAATGACCAAGACCAACCAAGAGGTACAAGGATATTTGGACCAGTAGGTAGAGAGCTAAGAGAGAAAAAATTTATGAGAATAGTTTCTCTTGCTCCAGAGGTGATTTAATGAAGATAAAAAAAGGTGATACAGTAAAGGTTATTTCTGGTAAAGACACTGGTAAAGAGGGTAAAGTCTTACAAGTTATTCCAACAAAAAAACTTGTTCTTGTTGAAGGTGTAAATATAGTAAAAAAGCATCAGAAACCACAAGGTCAAACTATGCAAGGCGGAGTGATTGATAAAAGTATGCCTATTGATATATCTAATGTTTCATTAGTAGTTAAGAAGAACAGTGGAAGAGTTAGTTATAAATTTGATAAAAATGGAAATAAGTTTAGAGTACTTTCTAAAACTGGAGATGAGGCATGACACCAAGACTAAAAGAAAAATATAATTTAGAAATTTCTGCGGAAATCCAAAAAGAACTTAAATTAAAAAATGTAAATCAAATTCCAAAATTAGAGAAAATTATAATCAATATTGGAGATGGAAAAGCTGCAACTGACGGAAGGGCTTTGGAATCTATGATTGATGAGTTGACTGCTATTTCTGGTCAAAAACCTGTTGTAAAGAGAGCAAGGAAATCAATTGCGGGATTCAAGATAAGAGAAGGTATGCCGATAGCTACTTCAGTAACTATTAGAGGTGATAGAATGTGGGAGTTTTACGATCGCTTTGTTCAAGTTGTTGTCCCAAGAATAAGAGACTTTAGGGGATTTAGCATTAAATCATTTGATGGAAAAGGTAACTACTCTTTAGGGTTAAATGAACAGTTAGTATTTCCCGAAGTTGAATATGACAAAGTAAGAGATATAAGAGGCATGAATATTACGATTTGTACGACAGCTAACGATAATAATGAAGGATATGTATTATTAAAGTCCTTAGGATTTCCATTTAGGGAGAATTAAATATGGCTAAAACAAGTAAAGTAGTTAAAAATAATAAGAGGTTGAAAACAGCAGGATTTTATTATGAACGAAGAAAAGAGTTATTAAAAGTTATTAAGGATCCTAATTCTTCATATGACGAAAAAAGAGAGGCTCAAAAAAAGATAGCAAAAATGCCTAGAGATGCATCGGCATCTCGCCATAGAAATAGATGCGAAGTTACAGGACGACCAAGAGGAACTTTAAGAAAATTTGGTATGTCAAGAAATACATTTAGAGATTTAGCATTAAAAGGAGAACTTCCTGGAATAAAGAAAGCTTCGTGGTAATTATGGTTTCAGATCCAATTTCAGATTTGTTAACTCGAATAAGAAATGCTGTAATGGTTTCAAAATCTGATATAGAAATACCTCATTCAAAATTTAAATTTCAGTTAGCAAGTTTATTAAAAGATGAGGGGTATGTCTCTGATGTAAAAATTTTAGGAGAAGGAACAAGGAAATTAATAAATATAGAACTTAAGTATTCAGACGAAGGAACTCCAGTAATTTCTGGTATGAATAGATTATCTAAACCAGGTAATAGGGTTTATTCAAGCTTTGATAAGTTGCCAAGAAATAATGGAGGCCTAGGGACAGTTGTTGTATCAACTTCGAGAGGGCTTTTATCTGATTCTGAAGCTAGAAAAAGAAAACTTGGGGGAGAGCTAATTTGTGAGGTTTGGTCATGAGTAGGATTGGAAGTAAACCAATTAATATTCCTGAAAGTATTGAGGTAAAGATTAATAATATGGAAATTTCAATAAAAGGCCCAAAAGGAGAGCTGAGCACAACTATTGTTGATGAAAGGATAAAATTTGAAATAAATGAAGATACGTTAATATTTTCAAGATCTTCTGATGAAAAAGAAGTTAAAAGTTTACATGGTCTTTATCGATCACTTGTGGCAAATAATATTATTGGAGTCACTGAGGGTTATAAGAAGACTCTATCCCTTCAAGGGGTTGGACATAGAGCAACAATGAAAGGCACTGACATAGAAATATTGTGTGGTTTTTCTCATCCTGTAATATATAAAAAAGTTGAAAATATAAATTATGAAGTACCCGATCAGAACACAATAATAGTTTCTGGTGTAGATAAAGCTCTTGTAGGACAAGTAGCGGCAAACATTAGAGCTATTAAACCTCCTGAACCTTATAAAGGAAAAGGCATTAGATATGAAGACGAATATGTAAGAAGAAAAGCAGGTAAGGCTGCTGTAGCGACTACTGGAACTTAGATAAAATGCAGATAAAAAACAAGAATTCAAGACAAAAAAGAAAGATCCGAATTAGAAAAAAGATAAATGGGTTAGAGCAAAAGCCTAGATTAGCAATATATAAAAGTAACAAGAATATATACGTACAAGCTATAGATGACCTTAATCAAAAAACAATTGCCACATCAAGTACTTTAGGTAGTGAATTGAAAACAGAAAAATTATCACTTGAAACGGCTAAAAAAGTTGGTGAAATTATGGGTGAAAAGCTAACTGAGCTTGGAATTAAAGAGGCTGTTTTTGATAGAGGTGGATATGTTTATCATGGAAGAGTAAAAGCATTAGCAGACGGCATAAGAGAAAAAGGGATTAAATTCTAATGGCTGAAGTAGAACTCCAGGAAAGCGTAATTCATATAAATAGAGTTGCAAAAGTAGTTAAAGGAGGAAGAAATTTTGCCTTTACAGCCCTTGTTGCTGTTGGTGATGGAAAGGGTAATGCTGGAATTGGATATGGAAAAGGTTCAGAAGTGCCACTTGCCATTCAAAAAGCTATAGAAAATGCAAAAAAGAATATACACAGCGTTCCAATGGCAGGTTCAACTATAGTTCATACTATTACTGGAGAGCATGGCTCATCAAAAGTTCTATTGAAACCAGCAGCTCCTGGAACTGGTGTAATCGCTGGTGGAGCAGCTAGGCAAGTATTAGAAGCTGCTGGAGTAAAAGATATTTTGGCAAAATCACTTGGTTCTCCTACACATCTAAATGTTGCAAAAGCCACTATGAATGGTTTATTAAACCAAAGGACTCCTGACAAAGTTGCAGCACTAAGAGGGAAGAAACCTTCAGAGATAGCACCCCAAGGGTTAGTAGCTGCTTTTGAAAAGACAAAAGCTGAAAGAAAAATGGATTTAAAGGTAAAAGATGATGAAAATTAAGATCACACTTAAGAGAAGCCTCATAGGACAAGGCCATAAGTCACGAGAGACTATAAAATCTTTAGGTTTAAAAAAAATAAATTCATCAGTTGAAAGAGAATTAGATGAAAGTGTTACAGGAATGCTAAATGTTGTAGGTCATTTGGTCAGAGTAGAAGAAGTTTAATAATGAGTAAATTACGTTATCATCATTTAAAACCTTCTCCAGGATCTTCTAAGTCAAAACTAAGAAAAGGGCGTGGTGAATCTGGAAAAAGAGGTAAAACAGCAGGTAGGGGCACTAAGGGTACAGGCGCAAGGAAAACTGTTCCAGCATACTTTGAAGGTGGTCAGATTCCACTATATAGAAGAATACCAAAACTAAGAGGACTAAAAAATAAGCCAAAGATGGCTTATGTTGTTGTAAACGTATCTGATCTTCAAGGTAAAAATTTGGAAGGCGATGTTAATACAGATACGCTTAGGGAAATGGGATTAACAAGAAAAAAAGGCTTAGTAAAAATTTTAGGGAACGGTGAAATTACTAACACTGTAAATTTAAAAGTACATTCGGTAAGTGCATTAGCTAAAGAAAAAATTGAAAAAGCTGGCGGAACAATAGAGATTATAGAGGTTTAATTTGCAGTTATCTATTTTCAAATATATGTTTAAAATTCCTGATCTTAGAAAGAGGATAATATTCACTCTTTTGATGTTTGGTGTATATAGGCTAGGTGCAGCAGTTCCTGTTCCAGGTGTTGATCTTGAAGCAGTCCAAAGATTAACAGAATCAGGAACTCAAGCAGGAATTTATGGACTCCTTAATTTATTTTCAGGAGGCGCACTTGAAACTTTTTCTGTATTTGCTCTAGGAATAATGCCATACATTACCTCAAGTATTATTCTTCAACTTTTAACAGTTGTAATTCCAAGATTGCAAAAATTACAAGAAGAAGGAGAAACGGGAAGGAAAATCATTACCCAATGGACTCGTTATATAACTGTTGTCTTAGCTCTTCTTCAGTCCACAGGATTAACTTATATATTCTCTAGAGGAAGTCTCACTGGGGGAATTTCATTAATTCCTAATTATACACCTTCAAGAGTAGGTTTAATTGTTCTTACGATGACAGCAGGAACTGCATTTATAATGTGGCTTGGTGAGCTAATTTCTCAAAGAGGAATTGGCAATGGTATGTCTTTAATAATTTTTGCAAGTATTATAAGCCAATTACCAGCAAGTTTTGGAGGGGCGTACCAAGTAACTGCTGGCCAAGGAAGAATTGGACAGTTCTCTGTATTGGTACTTATGTTTTTTTTAATGATTGTTGGGATTATATATGTAGAGCAAGGTCAAAGAAGGATTCCAATACAGTTTGCAAAACGAGTTAGAGGTAGGAAAGTGATGGGAGGACAGAGTACATACATACCTTTAAAAGTTAATAGTGCTGGGGTGATCCCAGTTATATTTGCAACAAGCGTTTTATTTTTCCCTGCTTTGATTGCAACATCCCTACCTCAAGACAATAGAGTGACTGCAGCAATTAGAAACTGGATTGATGTAAATTTAGCAAACTCTCAAGGAACAAGTTGGTTTTATATATTTTTTCTAGGAATGTTGATTATATTTTTTACTTATTTTTATACAACTATTCAATTTGATCCGGTAAGGCAGTCAGACATGATAAGAAGGCAAGGAGGCTTTATACCTGGTGTAAGACCTGGGATTTCAACCACAAATTATTTATCTCATATTATTAACAGGATTACTTTGCCAGGTTCTATTTTCTTAGCATCTGTTGCTGTTCTTCCATCGATAGCTTCTGCAATTTGGGACATACCTCTTGGATTTAGTGGGATTTCTATTTTGATAACTGTAGGTGTTGCTTTAGAGACCATGAAGCAAGTTGATAGCCAATTAAGTATGAGAAACTATGAAGGATTTATTGATTGAGTGATCTAGTAGTTTTTTTAGGGCCTCCTGGTGCTGGAAAAGGGACACAAGCATTAAGAATAGCTCAACAATTTAATTTAAGTCATATCTCAACAGGAGATATGTTGAGAGATCATGTAACAAAGCTTACTGATCTCGGAAAAAAAGCAAAATCTTTACTTGATGAGGGAAAATTAGTTCCAGACGATCTTGTAATAAAAATGCTGATTGAAAGATTAAGTCAAGAAGATTCTTCTGATGGAGCAATACTTGATGGGTTTCCTAGAACATTAAAGCAAGCTGAAAGCCTAGATGATATTAATATTGATTTTCCTGTAAAAAAAGTAATTGTCTTTGAAGCTGATAAAGAGGAATTAATTAAGAGGATATTACTAAGAGGAGAAACTAGTGGAAGGTCTGATGACACAGAGGAGTCAATTAGTATAAGGCTTGAGGTCTACGAGAAAGACACAAAACTCTTGATTAACTTCTATGAAGAAAAAGGAATAGTTATAAAAATTAATGCTGTAGGTGACGTTGATAGTATTTATAAATTAATTTCAAAAGAATTTCAAATTTAATAATATGCTAACTTATAAAACTCCGGAAGATTTTATAAAGATGAGAAAAGCTGGGAAAGTTGTCTCAAATATACATTATGAAATTTATAATATTGCAAACCCTGGAATGAAACTTAAGGATTTAGACAATTTAGCAAAAAATATAATTGAAAAATCAAATGTTATCTCAAGTTTTTTTGGGTATCCTCAGCCAGGCGCTATAGATTACCCAGGGTATATTTGTGCATCACCAAATGAAGTTATAGTACACGGAATACCCAATGATTATGTTATTAAAGATGGTGATATTATTTCAATTGATGCAGGTGTTTCATATAAAGGATTCCATGCTGATGCTGCTTTTACTTTTGGTATTGGAGAAGTTTCTCAAGAAGATAAAGACTTAATGAAGGTTACTAAACATGCTTTAAATGAGGCAATCAAACTTGTCAAAGACGGACAGAAGCTCGGTACAATTGGTCATAAAATAGACAAAATTGCTAAAAAAAACAGCTTTGGCAATGTTAGAAATTATGTTGGCCACGGTATTGGCCTTGAAATGCACGAAGAACCCCAAGTTCCACATTATGGTAAAAAGAACAAAGGTTTTGAATTAAAAACAGGTATGGCTATATGTATTGAACCCATGTTTAATATTGGTTCTGAAGAAACAATAGTTGGAAAAGATGGTTGGACTGTAAAGACAGCTGATTCTAAAAAGTCAGCACACTTTGAGCATACTATTGGCTTAACAGAGGAAGGAACACGGGTTTTTACTGAAAACTTATTTTAAATTTATGTTTGTAATAGTTTTATTTCGCATTAATCTGGTAAGTCGGTCTTAAAATCTAGGTAAATTTGGTAGAAAAAGAAAAAAACATAATAAAGGTTCAGGGTAAAGTTACTGAAACCTTACCAAATGCCTCTTTTAAGGTTGAGCTTGAGAGTGGTGCTGAAATTTTAGCTCATGTTTCAGGTAAAATGAGGATGAAATATATAAGAATTCTTCCTGGAGATATTGTAGAGATGGAAGTATCACCATACGATCCTACAAGAGGTAGGATAACTTGGAGACATAAATGAAGGTAAAAGCAAGTATTAAAAAGAGGGGTCCTAACGACCAGATTGTAAGACGCAAGGGAAAGCTTTATGTAATTAATAAAAGAAACCCTAGAAACAAACAGAGACAAGGTTAAAATGGCTAGAATTTCCGGAATTGATATACCTAGAGAAAAGAGAGTTATAGCTTCACTTAGATATATTCATGGGGTTGGAGCAAAAAGAGCAGAGGATATTTGTGTTGATTTAAAAATTGATCCAGACACAAGGGTTAGTAATTTAACAAATGATGAAATTGCACAAATAAGAAAATATATTGAGGCAAATTTTAGAGTTGAGGGAGATTTAAGAAGAGATGTTTCACAAAATATTAGAAGAAAAACTGAAATAGGAACTTATCAAGGTGCTAGACATAGGTCAGGGCTTCCTGTTAGGGGACAAAGGACCCATACTAATGCAAGAACAAGGAAGGGTCCCAGGTTTGCAGTTGCTGGTACTAAGAAAGTGCTTAAATAATGGTTGAAGCAAAATCGAAAAAGAAAAATAAAAGAAGCGTTTCTTCAGGTATAGCACACATTAAAGCAAGTTTTAATAACACAATAATAAATATTGCAGATAAAAATGGAGAAACAATTATTTGGACGTCTGCTGGTTCAGTAGGATTCAAAGGATCTAGGAAGTCAACACCCTATGCTGCACAAGTAGCAGCAGAGGAAGCAGTTAGAAGAGCAACTGAATTTGGTGTCCATAAATTAGATATTGTAATTAGTGGTACAGGTGCTGGAAGAGAAACAGCTGTAAGAACTTTACAAAACATGGGTATGGATGTTGGGACAATAAAAGATATAACACCTACACCTCATAATGGATGTAGGCCAAAGAAAAGAAGGAGAGGATAATGGCTAGATATACGGGTCCAAGAGTTAGAGTCTCTAGAAGAATTGGTTTTAATGTTTTTGAAAATAAAAAAGGAGACAAAGCACTCCAGGATAGACCATACCCACCAGGTGAAAATGGAAGAAAACGAATGAGAGAGACAGATTATGGAACTCAATTAAAAGAAAAACAAAAAGTTAGATATATGTATGGGGTTATGGAAAAGCAATTTAGAAATTATTATAAAAAAGCAGCTAGAATGTCTGGAATTACTGGAGAGAATTTACTTATTCTTCTTGAGTCAAGACTTGATAATGTAATATATCGTTCAGGGTTTGCTTCATCTAGGCCACAAGCTAGGCAGTTAGTTTCACATCGTCACTTTAAAATTAATGGAAAATTAGTAGATATTCCTTCAATCCAGGTAAAACAAGGCGACAAAATAGAAATTAAAGACAAGAGTCAAGATATGATATTGGTACAGCACAGCATAGACACAGGTCAAGACAGAGAAGAAGCAGCTTGGCTAAAAGTAGACAAAAATAAAAAGAATATAGAGGTTTTATCAACGCCGTCAAGAAGTGATGCAAGTCATCAAATTGAAGAACAATTAATAGTAGAGCTTTATTCAAAATAGACTATTTAAGAGAGGAGATTGAAAGTTGCTAATACTACAAAGACCAGAAATATCATTTGAAGAGGTAAGTGAAAATAGATCAAGATTTACTATAGAACCTTTAGAGCCAGGTTTTGGATTAACGCTTGGTAATACGATGAGAAGAGCCTTGCTCTCTAGAGTACCTGGAGTTGCAGTAACAGGTGTCAAGATTGAGGGTGTTAACCATGAATTTACTTCAATTACAGGAGTTGTTGAAGATGTTTTAGATATCCTTTTAAATTTAAAAAGGTTAGTGTTAAAAGTTCAAGATTTGGAAGATCATACTTTAACAGTAAAAGCAAAAGGGCCAGGGGAAGTAAAGGCTTCTCAAATACAATGTCCTGCAGGTGTAGAAGTAGTGAATACAGATTTAATGATTTGCACTCTATCTGATGAAGCAAATTTAGATATGGAAGTATCTATTTCACATGGGGTTGGCTATGTTTTAGCTGATAAAAATAAAACAAGTGATTCATCATTTATCCCTATAGATTCTATTTTTTCACCAATTGTTAAAGTAAATTACTCTGTATCTCCTACACAAGTTGGTCAAGTAACAAACTATGATAAGCTAACTCTTGATGTTGAAACAGATGGCTCAATACAACCAACTGAGTCAATCTCTTCTGTTGGAAAAACTTTAGGTGAATTATGGAAGTTATTTGCTGACATTGATGAAGGAGTAGGACTTGAATTAGGTGAATTAACAATTTCTGAAGGTAGTTCACCAGATTTATCATTATCAGTCGATGCTCTTGATCTTTCAGAAAGGCCAAGGAATTGTTTAGGAAGAGAAAATATTACAACTGTAGGACAGATTCTTGAATACACAGAAGATGACTTGCTAAACTTAACCAATTTTGGTCAAAAGAGTCTGGATGAACTTGTAGCTAAGTTAGATGAGTTAGGATTAAGTCTTCCTACAAGTTCAGATCTTGATTCTGGAGACAATTCTGATGCCTAAACCAACTAAAGGAAAAAGACTTGGCGGATCTCCAGCACATGAGGATCAAATAATTAGTAACCTTATCAGGTCACTAATTGAACATGAAAAGATTGAAACTACTATTACAAAAGCAAAGATTGTAAAACCTTATGCTGAGAAGGTCATAACAAAAGCAAAAAAAGGAACTTTACATGATAGAAGGCAAGTTTTGAAGATAATTCAAGATAAAGCTGCTGTAGCGAAACTTTTTGATGAAATTGGTCCAAAATACGTTGAAAGAAATGGTGGTTATACAAGAATTACAAGAACAGCTTATCGTAAGGGAGATAGAACAGAGTTAGCTATTCTAGAATTAGTTTAATTTGAACACTTTTAAAGACGTATGGAAACAGTTTAAACTTTTTATAAGATTTGATGTTGAGACCTTCCAGAAAATAAGTAATGAGAGATATGAATCAGGAAATGCATTTTTAATTGTATTCTTTAGTTTACTTTCTTTATATTTACCAATAGTCCTAACTGTTGGGGTGACTAATTTATCTGATATAATTTTTTTCGGCATTCTAGATGGTGCTTTTGCTTGGGTATTCGCAAGTCTTGGGATGTGGTTTATGATAGGTAAAGTTTTTAAAGAAAATCTAGACCTTAACTCAATAATTACAATAACAGGATATGCCCATGGGCTAGTTTTATTTATAAGTCTTGGAATTTTTCTACAAGGGTACCTATCCTTTGTTGACTTAAGAGCGATTCAAATTCTAACTTTAGCTGTATTTTTTTGGATGTATTTAACAATTACAAAATCATTAGAAAGTGTTTTTTTTATTGAAAAAAACAATGCAAAAATTTCTGGAGCTGTTTTTTTATTTATTATAATCTGGACATCCGGGCCTCTAAAAATCGTATTCTAAATTGAATAATTATAAAATTGAAATTTCATATGATGGATCATTTTTTCATGGTTTTCAAAAACAATTAAATATTAAGACAGTGCAATCTGTTTTAGAAAACTCCATGGATTTAATTATTGAAAATTATGAATTGAATTATGCTGGAAGAACTGATGCAGGTGTTCATGCAAAATCTCAAATTCTTAGTTTGAAAACAAATCAAAACTTAAATCAGAAATTCTTAAAATCTTTAGACAATCTTATTGGTGATGAAATTAAAATCAAAAAAATTCAAAAAGTAAAAAATTCATTTCATCCAAGGTATGATGCAAAATTAAGGGTATATAAATATTTTCTTCAGGGTAACAATAGCTGGGAACCTTATAATAGAAATTATAGATATATGACTAAAACATCCATTGAGTTGAGCCAATTAAGGTCTATGGAAAAAATATTTTTAGGTAAAAAAAACTTTAAAAATTATTCAAAATTAAGAAAGGGACAAGATCCCTTTCGAGAAATAACAAAAAGTAAATGGTCGGAGAGAAGTGGTTGTTTTATATATACGATTGAGGGCAATTCTTTCTTACACAACATGGTTAGGTCAATAGTTGGGTGTCAGTTAGCTGTTTTAGAAAATAAAATTTCAAAAAATGAACTGGTACATTCATTAATTAAGCCTGAAAAAACACGATTTAACTTTATAGCTCCAGCACATGGATTGTATTTATGGAAAATAAAATACTAGTTTTCTTAAATATGAAAGGAATTTATAATAAAAGCTCGTTAACATTCTTTGGGTTTATAAAATGAATACAAAAACGACATTTAAAGGGATAGAATCGTCAGATCGTAAATGGCACTTAGTAGATGCGTCCAATTTGCCACTAGGAAGATTAGCTAGTGAAGTAGCACAAATTCTTCGAGGAAAACATAAACCAGAATTTGCACCGCATTTAGATGTTGGAGATTATGTAGTTGTTATAAATGCTGATAAAATTCAAGTAACTGCTAACAAAGCAGATCAAAAAATGTATTATACGCATTCTGGATACCCCGGAGGAATTAAAGAAGAGTCTTTTTCCTCATTGAAGAAAAGAAAATCAGAGAAAATTATTGAGAGAGCAGTTTGGGGGATGCTACCAAAAAACAGATTAGGGAGGTCAACTATTAAAAAACTCCATATTTATTCTTCAGACAAACATCCACATGCCGCACAAAACCCCGTAGAATTAAATTTTGATATAAAGAAGGTTGAAGAATAATGGGAGATATTTTGCTAGGAACTGGAAGAAGAAAGACCTCTGTTGCTAGGGTAATGCTTTCAGAAGGATCTGGAGAATATTCATTTAATGGAAAAAATATAGAAGAATATTTCCCAAGCCCTTCTATGAGGATGAAAATAAATAAACCTTTTTTAGTAGTTGATTTAGATAAAAAGTTTGACTTAAAAGTTAATCTTAATGGGAGTGGATTATCTGCTCAGGCTGATGCAGTAGCTCTAGGTATTTCAAGAGCATTAATTAAATATAATCCAGATCTAAGAGACAAACTTAAAAAAGCAGGATTACTTACTAGAGATGCAAGAAAAGTTGAACGTAAGAAATACGGATTAAAAAAAGCGCGAAGAGCCGAGCAGTTTACAAAAAGATAATTCTTCATTGAAAAAATATTTTGGAACCGATGGAATCAGAGGAGTACCTGAAAAATCTTTACAAGAGGAAATAGTAAAAAAGATATGTTCTTCGGTTGAGAAAATATTAGATCCTAAGTCAATAGCAATAATTTTAGATACAAGGGAATCGTGTGAGCAAATTACTCAATGGATTGTAGAAGGTTTTTCAGAGAAAGTATCCTTAACTAATTATGGAATATTACCTTCAGGGTCTATGCCAATTTTATTGGACACTTTTAATGATGACCTTGGAATAATAATATCTGCTTCTCACAATCCATCAGAATATAATGGTATAAAATTAATTGATAAGAATGGTTCAAAACTAGACGATGAATTAGAAATACAAATAGAGAATGAATTAGAAAATATTGTTTTACCAAAAACTCATGCAAAAATTGAAAATTCAACTGAAGGCTATGATGTTTATCTTGAATACTTAAAAAATGTTAACGATTTTAAATTTGATAAATTTAATTTAATAGTTGATGCTGCAAATGGTTCAGCATATAAAATTATTGAAGATCTACTTTCATCAAAAAGTGCAAAATTTAATATAATTTCAAACAATCCAAATGGAGAAAATATTAATCAGAACTGTGGTGCAACATTTCCTGAAAACTTACAAAAAAATATATCAAAAGGTCAAATAGGAATTTCATTTGACGGGGATGCAGATAGATTGATTATGGTAGATGAGAATCAGGAAGTAGTTAATGGTGATCTTTTACTTATTATTTTATCCAAATATTTATCAGAAAAAGGTAATTTAAATGGAGATTTTGTTGTAAGTACTGTTATGTCCAACTACGGATTTAAACTTGCTATTAATGATTTTGGTTTTAAGTTAATAGAAACTCCTGTTGGCGACAAATATGTTGCTGAAGCTATGAAAAAAAACAATGCAAAATTAGGTGGGGAGCAGTCAGGTCATATTATCTTAAGAGATTATTTGCCTGTTGGAGATGCTTTACTTACTTGTCTTTTAGTTCTCGAAGCAATAGATTATTTCGGTATCACAATAGCTAAATTTAGAGAAAAATATCTAACTGAATATCCTCAAAAATTAACAAATATTGAGTTAGAAAATTCTCTTAATAATGAAGAGCTTGAATTTATTAATCAAATTGCCTTAGATATGTCAGTAAAATTAGATTTAGATGGTAGGTATTTAATAAGAAATTCAGGAACGGAACCATTATTAAGGGTTTTAGTTGAAGCAAGAAGCCTAGAATCAATGGAAAGTTTCTCTGAGGAACTACTTTCCAAAATTAATAATTACCTAAGATAAAGAAATTAAGTTATAATTAATTTAACGAGCAAATATTAGCGCCAGGCCTTTAATTAGGTGACGAGGAAGTGTGTTATCGAAACATTCGGCGGATGCACACTCGGCTCTGCGGTCGTAATAAATTGTTTA
>CAZKFE010000011.1:0-18367 GCA_964551955.1 uncultured Candidatus Actinomarina sp.
ATAGCTGCTGGCTTCTCTTTACCCTCAATTTCTATAGTAACATCTGACTTAAGTAGCCATCTGTTGCCTGGTTTTTCTTGAACATCTGAAAGCACAAACCTGCCTCTGATTTTACTATCAACAGGAACCGCTTCTAAAAATCGAACTTTGTCCGTACCATAGTTGACTGCCATCTGTATGTTCTCTGGAATTATTCCATTTTCGGCTGAAAGATAGGGTAGAAGACTAAGTGTTAAAAACCCGTGAGCTATAGTAGTTCCCCAAGGAGTATTTTTAGCCATTTCTGGATCAACATGTATAAATTGATGGTCATTAGTAGCATCAGCAAATTTATTGATTCTTTCTTGGGTTACTTCAAACCAATCTGATACTCCTACTTCTTGTCCTAAATAATCTTTTAATTCTTGTGCTGGGACTACTTTCATATTATCTCCTTAATTAAGTTTGTATTTGCAGCTTTACTTGCAAACATTAAAGTACTTTGTTTAAATAATTCTATTTCTTTTTCATCAATTTTTCCATAAGAACCATGAGAAAATCTTACGTAGACTCCTTCCATTATCATTGCATGTTTCCAAAATGATAATCTAATATAAAATTCAATATCATTAATTTTTAGACTTGTTTTATTTTCATACAATTCAATTAACTTATCCCTAGATGAAAAGCCATCCGAAAGACTTGGAGAATAAATAAATGGGGTATCTTCTTCTTTTGGATTAGTCCATGAAGCAATAATTGTTCCAAGGTCTGCTAGAGGGTCTCCAATTGTACAAAGTTCCCAATCCAACACAGCAGCAACTGATGCATTTTTCACTCTTACATTATCCAACCTATAATCTCCATGGACTATAGAAATTCTTTGTTGTTTAGGTATATTTTCAAATAATAATTTTGTTGCAATATCTAGATCTTTAATCTCTCTTACTTTTTGTGCTTCAAATTGCTTATTCCATCTGTTTAGTTGCCTTTCAACATACCCCTCATGGTTACCAAGATCTGAAAGATCTGAATTTACCACATCAAAATTATGAATAGTAGAGACTGTTTCTATGAATGAAGTTGAAATATTTTCTTTGTCCTTATCGGAATATTTATCTGCATCTATATTTGTTGATATTGTTTCTCCATCTATATATTCCATTATGTAAAAATCATCTTCACAAACTTCTTTTTCTGTATAAATAAATACAGGCTTCGGAACTTTAATATTATTCTTAGAAAGAACATCAATAATTTTATATTCTCGAGACATGTTATGTGCTGATTCAAGTTTCTGACCATAGGGGGGTCTTCTTAGAACGTAAGTATTATCATTATCAAATATTTTGTAAGTAATATTTGATCTCCCAACTTTAAATTTTTCACATTCAAAATCAACGTTTATATCAACATTCTCTGAAATTAAATTCCTTATAGATTCGTTAAAAAATTCCATTAAACAATATATTACTCAAAGTTTCTTTAGTAATGGCAAATAAATTGATACAATAAATTGTGGATTTTAATTACTCAAAACAATCAGTTGAATTACAGGAAAAACTATTAAAGTTCTTTGATGATCATATATATCCTAACGAAACTGGTTATGATAAAGCAATTGAAGATTCAGGAGATCCATTACATATACCAGCTGTTTTAGACGATCTAAAAGAAGAAGCAAAAAAGCTTGATCTATGGAATCTATTTTTACCTGATAAAAATCATGGTCCGGGTCTTTCAAATCTTGACTATGCTCCGTTAGCTGAGATTATGGGAAGAGTTTGGTGGTCTTCAGAGGTCTTTAATTGTTCTGCTCCAGATACTGGTAATATGGAAATTCTTGCAGAGTTTGGAACAGACAAACAAAAAAAAGATTGGTTAGATCCACTGCTGGAAGGAAAAATCAGATCTTGTTTTGCAATGACTGAGCCTAATGTTGCTTCTTCAGATGCAACAAATATTAGTAGTTCAATAGTTAGCGACGGAGATAATTATGTCATCAATGGTAGAAAATGGTGGACTTCTAATGCGATAAATCCAAGAGCTGAAATTTGTATATTTATGGGCATAACTAATCCTGATAACCCTCCACATCAGAGGCAAAGTCAAGTTTTGGTCCCAATGAATACTGAGGGAGTTGAAGTAATTAGACCAATGCATGTATTTGGATATGATGATGGATACACAGGACATCCAGAAGTTAAATTTGAAAATGTAGTTGTTCCAAAAACTAACCTAATTGGGGGTGAAGGAATTGGTTTTAAAATTGCTCAAGCTAGATTAGGTCCTGGGAGAATCCATCATTGTATGAGAACAATAGGAATGTCTGAAAGAGCATTAGAACTTATGATTTCAAGAACACTTGAACGAGAAGCTTTTGGTAAAAAACTTTCTGAACAAGGAGTAATTCAACAGTGGATAGCTAAATCACGAATAATGATTGAGGAAGCAAGGTTACTTACTTTAAAAACAGCATGGTTGATGGATACAGTAGGTAAAGACCAAGCAAGGATTGAGATTTCTGCTATCAAGGTATCAGTTATAGAAACAGCATCATATGTTATAGATAAAGCCATACAAGCGCACGGAGCTATGGGAGTTTCTCAAGATACACCTCTAGCAAAAATGGCTGCTGGAGCAAGAGTATTAAGAATAGCTGATGGTCCGGACGAAGTACATCTACAATCTATTGCAAAAAGAGAAATAAACAAGCATAGGTAAATATGGAAAAAGTTGGAGTAATTGGTGGGGGTCAAATGGGTAGCCAGATTGCAGCCTTAGCTGCTATGGCTGGTTACGAAACACATGTTTATGATAGTGACACTAGAAACCTTGAATCTAAAGTTAAATTTAGTGAAGATAATTTAGTAAATTTAATTAATAAAGGAAGGTATGAAAATTCTAAATTAGATAATTTCAAAAATAATTTAAAAATATCAGAGAATGTTGATGATGTAATTAAAGATAAATCATTTGTGATAGAAGCTGTTGTAGAGAGATTAGATGTTAAATTAGAAATATTTGAAAATATATCAAAAAAGTTAGATGAAAATGTTGTATTAGCAACAAATAGTTCCTTTATACCAGCATCAGAATTAGCAAAATCATGTGAACACCCATCTAGGTTCATTAACATGCATTTTTTCTATCCGCCAATAAGGATGGATCTAGTAGAAATTTCGTATCCAGTAGAAACAAATAAAGCAACAATTGAACGTACCCAAAATTTAGGAAAAGATATGGGAAGAACTGTGATTACATGCAAAAAAGAAACACCAGGTTTTATAGTTAATAGAATGTTAGCTGCGTTAGTTGATGAGGCATATCAACTTTATGATGAGGGTATTGCAGACTTTAAAGATATTGATATTGCTATTAAAAAAGGATTAAACCACCCTTTAGGGCCTTTTGAACTTTCTGATTATTCAGGTCTTGATATACATTATTATGCAAAGTTAAAAATTTATAATGAAACAAATGATCCAAAAGACTACCCCAAAGAATTCCTAGAGGAAAAAGTTAAAAAAGGAGAACTTGGAGTTAAGTCAGGAAAAGGTTTTTACGACTATAGCTAAAAATTAAAGTCTTCATCTTTTAGATTAAAAAAGAATTCTCTCTCAGCTTCAATTTTTAATACGATTCTTTCAGTTTGAACTTCAAAGGGATAAGGCTTATCCCAATATTTATGAGAAAGTTTGTTTATGTTTTCAAAAGCTTCTTCACCTTTTATTTCTCCTATTACTTTTCCTCTAATTTCTACAAATTTAAATGTATCGTCATGTTTCCAGATCATAACATTAACTCTTTTATCGCCAGTTGTATTAACATATTTTGCTCTATGAATTTCTGTATTAATTAATAAGTTATCTCCATCAGTATCTACCCACATAATATGAGTTTGAGGTGAACCATCTGTAAACAGGGTAGTAAAAGCAGCATAGTTTGGGCCTGAAGCCATAGCTATTGTTTTTTTGTCTAGTACCATGTAAACATCTTAGAATAATATTTATGAAAGTAGTAATACAAAGAGTAGATTCATCATCAGTGAATGTTAATAATTCAGAGGTTTCTTCAATTGATAGTGGCTTATTACTTTTATGGGGAATTGAAGTTAATGACTCTATTGAAGATGTGAATGTGCTGACTGAAAAAATATTAAATTTAAGAATATTTTCAGATGTAGAAGGAAAAATGAATAAATCTATAGTTGAAGTTGGTGGGTCTATTTTACTAGTAAGTCAATTTACACTCTTAGCGGATGTTTCAAAGGGGAATAGACCGTCATTTATAAAATCTGAAAATCCAGAAAATGCAAAATTATTATTAAAATCTGCAGTAAAAAATTTTAGTGAAAAAGTAGAAGTTAAAGAAGGAGAGTTCGGAGCTTTTATGAAAGTAGAGCTTATTAACGACGGCCCAGTAACAATACTTCTCGAATCAAAGAATGGTAAATTACAATCTTAAGCAGACTTAAGTTTTAGATTTTTTTTACTTTTATCATCATTTAATTTTTTATCTAAATAATATTCTTCACCGGCCCAAAGATGAAGACCTAAACCTATTTTCATGGCACACCTCTTAAAAGCATCTGACTCAGCGTGTTTAGCATTTGCTCCATCGGTTCCTTGATCGTGCTCAACATCTCCAATGGATGTTACAGTGACAATTTTTTTATCGATTTCAACTGTTAGTTTTCCAAAGCACCCAACAACTTTGCCATCCTTTTCTTGCCTAATTAGTTCTACAACTTCCCAGGTGTATGGCCCGCAAACTTCAAGTAGCCTTTGAGTAATAACTGAATGTGGAATATAGTTCCCAAACTTTCCCTTAGGTGCTTTTTTTATCCACTCGTCTGGAAATTGTCTTGATAGTTCATATAATTGGTTCATTTCTTCCTTTCATTGTGTTTTAAATCTTTAGCCCAATTAGGAGCTGTTTTATTGTTAATGTTTATTGTTTTCAAGTCCGCTTTTTCTTTCCATTCTTTATATAAGAAAGTATCTCTAATCATTTCAGGATTTAGATTTCTGGCTGTAGAGACCGAGTCAAGACCTTTCAATTTAGGAACAAAAGTAGGACCAATAATAGCAAGTAATGAATCTAACAGTTCTTCGTTATTTGAAGACTTTTCGATTACCCATTTGATAAAGTTTCTTAATTCATGGACTTTCCAATTATAAGATTTACTATAAACAAAAACTTCATCACCCAACCTTACAGATCCATTTTCATTTACATTGCTAGCAATTTTTTCATCATTGAAAGATTTAATATTTGTAGAAGCAGTTTTAACGCTAGTTGAAGCATTTCTAGCTGTCCATAGAAATTCTATATCCTTTGTTGACAACAACTGTTCCCCAAATTCAGTAATTGAGTAATCAATTTCTTCTTCGTTATCTTGTTGCGATATCTCTCTTGTTAAATCAAGAACATCTTCAATTTTATTATTCATTATCTACTCCTAAATTAAGCTGCTTCTTTGTAGCTTTGATGACAATCGCATTTGTCATCATGTCTATAACATAATACAAAAGCTTCAAGTCCGCTTTCTTTTAGGGTATCTTCTATATTTTTATTTTTCATACTGATAAAGAATAGAAACACAGTGTGACAAAAAATATTATTTTGTCTCGCTTCTATAAAATAAATAGCAATAATATAGGCATGTAATGACAAATGGGGATATCTACAGATCAGATATGTATGATGAAGTGATTCGTCAATATGATGAAGTAGCTGAATTGATTAATCTAGATCCAAATATTAAGGAAAGATTAAAGTTGCCCCAAAGAGCTTTAATTGTTACTTTTCCATTCAGAAGAGATGAATACACTGAAGTAGAAACAGTAATAGGTTATAGAGTTCAACATGTTCTATCAATGGGACCAACCAAGGGTGGTATTAGGTATTCCCCAGATGTAAACCTTGGAGAGGTCACAGCATTATCAATACTAATGTCTTGGAAGTCAGCCATCGTTGGATTGCCTTACGGAGGAGCTAAAGGTGGAGTAGCAATTGACCCAAGACCACTTTCAAGAGCAGAAAAACAAAGAATTACAAGAAGGTATACGGCTGAACTGTTACCTGTTATTGGGGTTGATAAAGATATCCCAGCTCCAGATATGGGAACTGATGAACAAACTATGGCATGGATTATGGATACATATAGCAACTTTGTAGGATCTCCTCAGCCAGGAATTGTTACAGGTAAACCAGCATCATTAGGAGGGTCTATTACTAGAAGAGAAGCTACTGGTAGAGGTGCTGTCGCAATTGCTTCAGCAGCGATGGAAAAATTGAATAGAAAATATTCTGATTCTACAGTTGTAGTTCAAGGTTTTGGAAATGTGGGTAGGTATGCTGCTCTAGCCTCATACGAAAGAGGAGCTAAAGTAATTGCTGTTAATGATTTAAATGGAGGGGTTTATAACGAAAAAGGAATAAATATTCCTGAATTATTTAAACATTTAGCAAAAGAGAATACAGTAAAAGGTTTCTCTGGAGGAGACGCATTTGTTGGAGAAATATTAGAACTAGAGTGTGATGTCTTAATTCCAGCAGCAGTTGGTGGTGTTATTACTTCAAGTAATGCTGCGAACATTAAAGCGAGTGTTATTGTTGAAGGAGCTAACTCTCCAACGACTTTAAATGCTGATAAAATGTTAAGAGAAAATGATGTTTTAATAATTCCAGATATTCTTGCTAATGCAGGGGGAGTTACGGGTAGTTATTTCGAATGGGTACAGAATACCCAAAATTACCTTTGGAAAGAAAAAGAGCTTTATGAAAAACTAATTGATGTTCTAACATCTGCTTTTGAGGAAATATATATTATTTCAGAAAAAAATAATTGTGATCTAAGAACAGCAGCATTAATTAAAGGCATTAAGCGTGTAGCTGCTGCTAAATTAACTAGAGGTTTGTTCCCTTAATATTTTTTCTATTTCATATAATATAGACGTTTTTTTGATGTTTAAATTTTCAATTTCTTTTTCAACTTTTTCTTTATCTATATTTTTAATTGGGCTTTCTTTAGGTATATCTTCAGGATTCTCGAACATGTTCATAGCTTCTAAATTTTCTTTGAGTTCATCTATTTCATTATTAATTTGTTGCAGTTGATCTGTATCAGGCGCTTCTTCATTATATTCAGGACAAATTGGTTTATAGTAACACCAGTCGCAGAGTGTATTTTTAATAGCAGGAAAATGATTTTCTTTATAAGCTATTTTTATGTTTCCCCAGATTTGTAATATTTCTTCTTTTGCATTCAACAACGTTTCTTCTTCAACTTGTAAAGTGTGAATTGTTGAATTTTTTAAATAAATTAATTTTAATTCTTTAGGCATTTCTCCAAGTTCATCTTTAATTAAAAGAGCATATAATTTCATAGCAAAAAATCTAGGTTCTTTATATTTAGCCATAGGAGCTTTACCAGATTTATAATCAATAATTATTAATTTTCCATCCTTATCTCTATCCATCCTGTCTAATATTCCTCTAAGATTCAAATCTTCTAAAGTTCCCCTTACCCACTTTTCTTTTTCTAATGGTTCAATTTCTTTTGGATTTTCCAAAGTTAAATAATTTGAAAGTAAATTTAGTGCATCTACACCCCATTCCTTTTCCTCATCAACATTTTCGAATAAATTTACATGTTCATCATTATTTCTTACTTTTGTCCATGCACTTCTAAATAAATTGTATAAATTTTCAGATGTTCGCTCTTCTTTCGGTAGGTTATAGAGATCTTCAAGAGCCTGATGAACAGTTGTGCCTTTTGCTTGAACTTCAGTTGTTGGTTCCTTTATTTTGTCTACATTTGCAAATTTAAATTGTTTTGGGCATGTTTTAAACTGAGATGCTCTCGAAGGTGATAGGTTTTTAATCATATATAAACTATAACTTTTTTTAGTTATTTTTTGTAGGATGTAATCTTGTAATGTGAGTATATTCATAAAAACATTAAAAATCATTGGAGTAATAACGTTTATTCTATATTTTATTGTTGGTATCTTATATAATTCATTTAGTTGGTTTAATCATTTATTTGGATAATTCAAATTCAGTAACTATTGATAAATCTAAAAATTGCTAAAGTTAATTCAATGAATAAATCAAAAATTAAAGTAGCAATTCTTGGTGTTGGAAATTGTGCAAGTGCTTTAGTTCAAGGTCTTGAGTATTACAAAAATGATGATATTGAGAATGGTTTAATTTCAGATATAATTGGTGGTTATAGAGTTTCAGATATAGAAATAGTTGCTGCTTTTGATATTAATAAAGATAAAGTTGGAAAAGATCTCTCAGAAGCTATATTCATAGAACCAAATAATACTTCAAAGTTTTCAAATGTACCGAATCTCAATATTGAGGTTAAACCAGGTAAAGCATTAGATGGTGTTGGTAAATTTGTAGAAGATATTATACCTGTTGTTAAAGATTCTGACCATGTAGTTGATGTCTTAAATGAATCTAATGCCGAGATATTAGTTAATTTATTACCAGTTGGCTCAGAAGAAGCTGTTAAATTTTATGCTGACTGTGCTATTAAAGCAAAAGTAGGATTTATAAATTGTATTCCTGTTTTTATTGCTAGAGATAACAAATGGTACAAAAAATTTAAAGACAATAACGTACCACTTATAGGAGATGATATTAAAAGTCAAGTTGGTGCAACAATTGTTCATAGAGCATTAGCTCAGCTA
Source organism: uncultured Candidatus Actinomarina sp. (assembly GCA_964551955.1). Taxonomy (GTDB): domain Bacteria; phylum Actinomycetota; class Acidimicrobiia; order Actinomarinales; family Actinomarinaceae; genus Actinomarina. Next base: position 8,691 of record CAZKFE010000011.1, read on the forward strand.
TTTTCTGATAGGGGAATAGAGCTAAAGAAATCATATCAATTAAATGTTGGTGGAAATATGGATTTTTTAAATATGCTCGAGGAAGACAGATTAGAAACTAAAAGAAAAAGTAAAACATCATCCGTTACTTCTGTTGCTAACAAAGGAAAAGGAATGGATCCTGATAATGTAAGAATTGGTCCGTCTGATTATGTTAAATGGTTAGAAGATCGCAAAAAGGCTTTTATTCGACTAGAAGGGGAAGCTTTTGGTGGTGTTCCATTAAATATTGAAGTACAACTTGAAGTTTGGGATTCTCCTAATAGTGCTGGAGTAGTAATTGACGCAATAAGGTATATGAAATTTTTTAGTGATAAAGGAGATTTAGACTCACTTGATTTAGTTTCAGCGTGGCTAATGAAAGCTCCAGTAAAAGCTTCTAAAGACATAGATACTTTAAATAAACTTCATGAATTAACCCATCAAGAAAATTAAATATTAATTACTGAGTTACTAAATATATCTAAAGCTTCATCAACTTGCTCTAAAGGAGTTGTCAAAGGACCCATAAATCTTATAACATTTCCCTCTAATCCACAGTTGACTAATAGTAAACGATTATTTTTGCATGATTCAATTATTTTTAATGCTATTTCTTTTGCAGGTCTCTTGGTATCTTTATCTTCGACAATTTCTACACCAATCATTGTGCCATAACCTCTTACATCTCCAATAAATGATGATTTATTCATAAGGTTATTTAACGATCCATTCATAAGATCAGCTTGTTTTTTTGTATTACTTAATAAATCATCTTTATCAAAAACATCAAGAACACCTAGAGCTGCAGCACATGAGATTGGAGACGCACCGAATGTACTTCCAATTCCAGCATCATGTATTGAATCCATTATTTCACTTTTTCCAACTACAGCAGCTAATGGGAAACCACCTGCAATTCCTTTAGCTAAAGTAGCTATATCAGGTGAAACGCCAACTGTATTAGCTCCAAACATTTCACCAGTTCTTCCAAAACCTGTTTGTACTTCATCAAAAATTAATAATATTCCACTTTTTGATGAAATATTTCTGAGTTCTTCTAGAAAATTTTTTGAAGCAGGTATATAACCACCCTCGCCCAGTTGTATTTCAACAACAAAAGCTGCAACATCATCTATATCAACTTTATTTATTAAAATTTCATTAAGACTCTCAATAGCCATTTCGTCTGTTATATCCCTATAGTGGTATGGATATTCTGCATGATGAATAAAATCAGGGAAAGGTCCGAACCCCATCTTGTATGGATTATCTTTTCCCGTTAAACCCATGGTTAAATAAGTTCTACCGTGAAATCCTCCTTTAAAAGCAATTATATTTTTTCTTTTTGTGAAATAACGAGCAATTTTTGTTGCATTTTCTATTGATTCAGCTCCACTATTAACTAAAAAAGTTTTTGTCGATTCTTTAATAGGATATCTTTTGTTTATTTGTTCAGCTAATTTAATAGCATTTTCATGAGGTGCAAAAGCAAAACATGAGTGTGAATAATTTTTTAATTGTTCTTCAACTTTTTTAATGACTCTTGGATTTAAATGACCAGTGTTCAAAACTGCATAACCGCCTACATAATCTAGATATCTTTTATTATCTTTATCCCAAATTTCCGCATTGTCTCCTTTTACAATTAATGAATCCAATGATGGAATCCAAGCAGAGGGTACGTTTTGTATAAGTTTATCTAAATCTTTATTTGTCATTACAGATTCACTGTAACTGATTATTATTTAATACTCAATTCTATAGATAGTAAAATAAATACATGATAAATACTATCCATTCTTACTCAGGGCTTTTAAGTGCATGGATATGTGGTATTGGCGGTTTGGTATTCCTTACTATGCATTTCAAAATTAAATATAGGAATGAAGTTATTGGATCTTATGTGATACTTGCTTCAGTAGTAGCATTATTATCGAATGCTTTAATAGTTGCTTATCTTTACTCAATAAATGAAGATTTAGGTTCTTTTCATCTTTTTTATATAGTTGTTCTTCTGTTTACTTTGACTTTTTTATATATTTATAAAGACCAGATGAGAGAAAACTATTTTTTATATTGGGGTCTTGCTCTACTCTATTTAATGGGGTTAGCAATAAGAGCAATTACAACATTTGGAGAGGTGCTAATTTAATGGGTTTACAATTATTAAAAGATGGCAAAACTTTCGCTGAAGTCAATTCAGATGCTCCAAAAATATGTTTCCTACATGGGTGGGGTAGATCAAGCAATGATTTTAATCTAGTATCAAATAATTTTCATAGTATTTCTATTGACCTACCAGGTTTTGGAAAATCTCAAGAACCAGAAACCAGTATGAGTCCAAAAGAATATGCTGAATATCTCAGTGAGATTATTCCTGATTCAGTTGAAATTTTAGTTGGACATTCATTTGGTGGAAAAATAGCTGTACATATGTCATTTATAAAAAAATATAAAAAACTCGTCTTAATTGGCACGCCTTTAATAAGAAAAAATCCTGAAATGAACATAAATTTTCGACTTAATTTATATAAATTTCTTAATAGTTTGAATTTAATTTCTGATAAAAGATTAGAAAAAATTAAAAATAAGCATGGATCTGAAGATTATAAAAATGCAACCGGGATAATGAGGGATACTCTTGTAAAAACAGTAAACGATGATTTAAGTGATTTACTTTCACAAGTAAATACTGAAGTTCATTTAATTTGGGGTGAAAACGATAATGTCATACCTGTCTCAATTGGAGATGAGGCAAATGTTAAATTTAAAGAATCAAAATTAACTGTTATAAAAGATGAAGGACATAATATGCTTAGAAGCAAGTCAGAAGAAATTATAAGAGTTTTGAAGGAACTATGAATTTTGTTTATTTATTAATTTTGTTGATTATTACATTTGGAACATTATTTAACTCAAAAAAGTGGAGTAGGTTTGCACAAAGAGAACATTACCTACCAGGATCTGTTACTAAGTTTTATTTTCGATGGGTTAGAACAAAGTTTATAAACAAATTCTTATTTTTTCTCTGCTTGATTTTATTTGTCTTATCGTTGTGGATTTATTACATACCATTACTTATTATCTCTATAACAGTATTTTCACCCATAGGTATAAATTTTAAACCTCGAACAGGTGATGTTGTAATAACTGAAAGATTAAAAAGAGTGAATTATTTATATTTTTCAATTGTTATTTTGATTTCGTTTGTTTCCTATTTTATTGGATACGGATATATTTTTGCATTAGTAATTAATATATTTTCATATTTTATTTATGATCAATGTTTAAAAATTCTACAATCATATGAAAAAAATATTTCAAAAGTATTTGTTAATGAAGCTTCAGTTAAATTAAATTCAAAGACAATACCTGTTATAGGAATAACAGGTTCCTACTCTAAAACAACAACTAAAAATGTATTAAATCAAATTCTTGAACAGCAGAATAAAACTTTTGTTACTCCAGAAAGTTATAACAATAGATTAGGAATTGCTAAAGCTATTAACGAAAATTTTAAAACTGATCATGAAATTGCACTTATTGAGATGGGTACATATTCTAATGGTGAGATTAGAGAAATTTGCTCTTGGGTCAGACCACACATATCAGTAATAACCGGAATTGCTCCTGTTCATTTAGAACGAATGAAAACTCTTGAAAATATTTTAGATGCAAAATCTGAAATTGTTGAATTAGCAGGCTCCGTTGTTATTAATGGTGATGATGAACTATTATTAAATGAAGCTCGATTATGGACTAATCAGAAAAGTGTATATGACTGCTCAATTACAAGTAATGATGCTGCAGTATACGTTGAGTATAAAAATAACAAACATGATATCTATGTTGCTGGAGATTATGTGGATACAGTTAATGGTCCAAAATTATTACAGTTATCAATCTCATTATCTGTTGGTGTATTGCTTGCTCTTGAATTAGACATAAAAGAATATTTAAAAAATTTAAATATATTAGAGAAGACTGAACATCGGCAAAACGTAATTAAAAGTGATTACGGCCATTCAATTATTGATAATTCATTTAATTCTAACCCAATGGGTATAGAGTATAGTCTTGAAACTTTATCTGAACTTGGTACAAAAAATTCAAAGAGATTTTTAATTACTCCTGGATTAATTGAATTAGGTAGTGATCAGTATTCCATAAATTATGCTTTTGCAACTGAAGCAAGCCTTATAGTTGATCAGGCGTTGGTAGTTGGGTTTACAAATAAGAGATCATTAATGTCTGGTTTTGAAGAAAATCATATTCCAACTAATTGGTTTATCAATAGAGATGAAGCTGTTGCTTTCTTGAATTCTATTGTAGAATCAGATGATATTGTATTATTTGAAAATGATTTACCTGACCATTATCCATAAAATATGAGTAAAAATATAGCTGTTATTATTGGAGGCCCTTCTTCTGAGCATGATATATCTATTCTAACTGGGCTACAAAGTGCACGAATTCTTTCAAAAGGCAACACTATCTCCATTCTTTATTGGACAAAAGATAATAAATGGTATTTATTAGATAATAATTTGGAATCAAAAGACTTCTTAGATAGTCAAAAAATATTAAAAAAACCCTTAGAACTTAAAGTTACTGGTGATTCAGGATTTTATTTAAAGAAAAAAAAGCTAGATTTTGATGTATTTTTGAACTCTTGTCATGGTGGACCAGGTGAAGACGGTACTTTACAGTCATTGTTAGACATTTTAAGGGTTAAATATACTGGCCCAGGACTAATTTCTGCTCAAATTTGTATGGATAAATACGTATTTTATACAACTATGAAAGAAAATGGACTCCCCGTACTGCATAAAGATTTAGTGAAAACTCAAAAGAAAGCAACATTTGAAGGTCCCTATATTTTAAAACCACGTTTTGGTGGTTCTTCAATCGGAGTAGAAGTAGTTAATGATTATGCAACTGTTATAAAAATTGTAGAATCATCAGACCTATATAATCAAGGAGCAGTTGTCGAAAAATATTTAGAAAATTCAGAAGATATACTAATTGGTGTCAAAAATTATCCTTCATATTCTGTATCTGAAATAGAAAAACCAATAAAAAATGAGACATTATTTTCATATTCAGAAAAATATTTAGATAATGGAGGCCTTGAAGGTGCTCAAAGAGAATTACCAGCAAAAATAGATGAAGAAAAAACGAAAAAAATCCTAACTTATGTTGAAAAAATAAATTCGATTATCCCAACAAGAGGAATTTTTAGATATGATTTTTTAATAGACAATGAAGATGTGTATATAAATGAAATAAATACAATACCAGGAAGTCATGCTCTATATTTATGGCAAAATTTAAATAAATCAAAATATGATTTATTAAACGACATAATTGAAGAAGCAGTATCTGAGAAAAAAATATCATGGTCAACAACAGGTTCAGATGGTATTGCTTTAAAAAGCGCTAGAGACATACAATCGAAATTGGGGTAAAACAATGAACGGCATTTACTGGGATTGTGATGGTACATTAATGGATACTGAAAAAGCTTTCGCATATGCATGGCAAGAAATATTAAAATCAAAAAAATTAGATTTACCTATTGAACATTTTGATCAATATGTGGGAGTTGATGACAAAATTGTACATAAAAAATATGCTACACAAGTTGACCTTCCATCTTTTGAAGAAACCATGGAGCTTATTTCAAAAATTATTATTCAAAACATGTCTAATAAAGTAATGTTCGATGATGCATTGGAATGCTTAGAATATTTTTACCACTATGATTGGAAACAAGCATGTGTATCTGCTTCTCCTCAGGAACATCTTGAGAATAAATTGAAGGATACAGAAGTATATCAATATTTTCATTTCGTTATTGGTGGTGATTCAGTTTTCAGAAATAAACCTTATCCAGATATATATTTAGAATCAATTAAAAAATTGCAAACAACCAAAAATATAATTATTGAAGATAGTCCTTATGGAATAGAAGCTGGAGTTGAAAGTGGAGAATTTGTTATAGCAGTTGATAGAGGTATTTTTACAGAAGAACAATTATGTAAAGCAAATTTAGTAGTAAAAAAAATAACACCTGAAATAATATTAGAAGTTAGTGAGACCCTTTAAGTATTAAGATAATTTAAAATAAATTACAAAACTGACTTAGGCGCAAAAATAGACTAAGTTATATTTATTAACATTAACGGAATTTTTCGTTCAGTTCTTTTTTGATAAGAGCTATAACCGCCATCATTCATATAATCCATTTTTTTCCACCACTCGCTATATTCGTCATCATATATTTGAACAGCTGTTCCCGAATATTTCTTACTAGCTATTTGAATTATACATTCAGGATTTTTTTTTAAATTATGGTACCAACCAGGATTTTTGTCACGTCCTCCGTTTGAAGCAACTATACAAAATGAATTAGATTCTTTTAAATAAGCCAATACATTTTTTCTTTCTAAACTAGTTTTGGCGCCCTTGCTAAATAAAATTAAACAAGGTCTGCCAAATATTGTCTTTCCAACATTTCCTTTTGAATATATATACACATAATTATGAATATATATAAATAAAAACCTGATATATAAATTTATAATTTTGATTAATTTTTTAATAATCGCCCTGGCCTATTTTTATATTTTTGATAATTTTTTTATCATCAATTAATTCAATATCAAAATTGATTCTTTGTCCTTGTCTGAGTGTTCTAAATATTGAATCTTTTAATGATCCTGCTTGAATATAAACTTCACTTTTATCAGTATCTAATATTACGATTCCGCTTCCAGAGTTAGGATCGTAAGACTTTACAACACCTTGAGCCATTTATACTTTAGTTACTTTTCCAGCCTTTAAACATGAGGTACATACTTTAATTTTCTTAGTATTTGTATTATCTGCAACCTTAACTGTTTGTATGTTTGCAGACCATTTTTTACTAGATCTTTTATGTGAGAAAGTAACTTGTTTACCAAACCAAGGTCCTTTTCCACAAACTTCACATTTTTTAGCCATAACTAACCTCTAAATTTATATAAATAACTATAACTAATCTATTAAGTATTAGGTACTTTGAAATAAAAACTTTTTAGCTATTGTTTGATTGTGGTTGAAAGAAACATAAAATATTTAGAAAATATATCCTTAGAAGAAATAAAAGGTTTTGGAGAAAAAAGGTTATCTTCATTTAAGAAATATGGAATAAATAATATATCTGATCTTTTAAGGTTTTTTCCAAAAAAACATATAGATAGATCTCAGATATCAACAATTAGTTCAATCACTAGTGATATATCTAAAGAAATTACCATTTTAGGTGAGGTTACAGATGTATCTGTATTTACTACAAAAAGTAGGTTGAGAATTGCCACATTAGTTATTAAAGATGATACAGGTTTAATTAGAGCAAAATGGTTTGGCCCTCAATATATTGAAACAAGGTTTAAAAAAAATGATTCAGTTGCAATTTCAGGAGTTCCAGATGTTAAAAAAACAGGTTCCATTGAATTTAAAAATCCAACCATTGAAAAATTTTCTGATTTAGAAGAACTAAATGAAACAGGTTCTTTAATCCCAATTTATCCAAAGATTGAAGGTTTATCGAGCACAATTATAAGAAAGGGTATAAAAGAAGCACTTAGGAGAACTCCTAACATTCAAGATTATATGTCAAAAAAAGAACGTAGTGACTACAAAATTATTGACAGAATTTCAAGTTACAATAATATTCATTTCCCAGAAACAATTAAAGATTATGAAAAAGCTAGAAGTAGGTTAGCATTTGATGAATTTATTTATTTGCAAACAATATTTAAAGAGATTAAAGAAACATATAGTAAAAATCAAGATGGCATAAAACATACGATCAAAAAAGAAACATTAAAATATTTTCAAGAAAATATTCAATTTGATTTAACTAAAGCTCAAAAAATAGTCATAAATGAGATTTTCAAAGATATGAGTAACACATCACCTATGAGAAGACTTTTACAAGGAGATGTTGGATCTGGTAAGACTATAGTTGCTGCTGCAGCTGTTTATGCTGCAATTAATTCATCACACCAAGCCGTACTAATGGCTCCAACAGAAGTTCTCGCAGAACAACATTTTAACTCATTAAGTAAAATTCTTATTTTTAATGATATTCAAATACACTTACTTACTTCATCTGTAACTGATAGAAGGGAAATTATGGATACAATAAAAGAAGGCATCCCAGCACTAATAATTGGTACACATGCTTTAATTCAAGATAAAGTTAAATTTAATAATTTAGGTTTAGCAATTATTGACGAGCAACAAAGATTTGGAGTCGATCAGAGAAAAAAATTAACTTCTAACCAATACTATACACCCCATCAACTTGTTATGACTGCTACTCCGATTCCAAGGACAACAGCTTTAGCAATTTATGGTGATTTAGATTTGTCAATAATAGACGAATTGCCGCCTGGGAGAAAATCTATAAATTCAATTTTATATGAAGGCACTAAGGAAGATACTGAGGAAGTATATAAAACATGTGAAAAACATTTAAAAAATAAATCACAAATATTTGTGGTGTGTCCTTTTATAGAGGAAAGTGAAAAGTTAGATATTAAAGCAGCTGAAAATGTATATAAACAATATAAAGAAAAATTTAATAATTATAAAGTAGCAATTTTGCACGGAAAAATTAATTCAGAGGAAAAAGAAAAAATAATGGAAGACATGCGTAATAATAATATAGACATACTGGTGTCTACTGTTGTTATAGAAGTAGGAATAGATATTCCAAATGCAACACTAATGGTTATTGAAAGTTCAGAAAGATTTGGTTTAAATCAATTACATCAATTAAGAGGAAGAGTAGGTAGAGGAGATAAGAAATCAGAATGCATTTTTCATATCACTGATGGTAAAAATATGGAAACAATTACTGAAGTTGGCAATAAAAGACTTAAAGCTATAGTTGAAAACAATGATGGTTTTAAATTATCAGAAATAGATTTACAGATTAGAGGTGAAGGTAAAGTAACAGGAACAAGCCAATCAGGAATGTCAGATTTAAAAATTGCTGATATAAGATATGATTACGATATATTACAAACATCTAAAAGATATTTTGAAAACAATATAACACCTCAGAACGAAACCTTAATAAAAGAGGAAGCAGAAATATTGTTTCCAAATTTTGCTAGGGTTGAAGATTCAACATGAAAATAATTGCAGGAAAATATAAAGGTAGAAAAATAGATACAATTAATAATCTAACAACCCGTCCTATGATGGGGGTTGCAAGAGAGGGAATATTTAACACTTTACAGTTTGCTTTTGAGAATTCAGAAGTTTTAGATTTATTTGCAGGATCAGGAAGCTTGGGAATAGAAGCTTTAAGTAGGGGAGCTAAATATGTAACTTTTATTGAAAACTCAACTGATTGCATTAACCAGATAAATAAAAACCTTAAAGAATATGTCAAAGATTATTCAGTAATTAATTTAAATGTATCAAATTACATAAATCAAATAAGTAACAATTTTGATATTATTTTTTATGATCCACCCTTTGAATACTCACCTGATAATGTAAATCTTGATATAAACCAGTTATCAAGGAATTTAAAAGTAGGAGGTTTTATTGTTATACACAGACATTCAAATTCTCCATCGACAGTTCTTCCTAAA
>CAZKFE010000012.1:0-18297 GCA_964551955.1 uncultured Candidatus Actinomarina sp.
CTGACCCCGTGCATGCCATGCACGTGCTCTACCAACTGAGCTACAGCCCCATAATGATAAAGACTAGCCATATTGATCAACTAGATTGCTATCAAAATACAAATCTTCCAAATTATAGTATTGTCGGGTTTCTTCAGTGAAAAAATGTATCGATATACTTCCAAACTCAATTAACACCCAGGTTGAATTTAATCCTTCTGAATTAAATTCTTTATTATTTTCTTTTGCAAGTAATTGTAATTTTCTTAGTGATGCATTCATTTGAGCTTTCGAATTAGAATTACATAATACTGCTATATCCATAAAGTTATTTTCTTTAAGGTCAAAAACTTTAATATTTGTACATTTTTGAATTAAAAGAATGTCAATAATAGCAGCGAGAGAAAAGTTATTTTTGCTTATATTTTTGTTTTCTTTCGACACTTAATAAATATCTTACCATGTAAAAAATAATGACACTATTCTTAATTATGAGGATAGATTTGAAAAAAATAATAATCGTCGGAGCTGGTGAAGTAGGTAGCTTCTTGGCTAATAAACTCTCTAGTGAACAACACGATGTTACTTTAATTGAAGAAAAGCAATCTAAAGTTGAAGAACTTAACTCCTCATTAGATGCATTGGTTATACAAGGTAATGGTGGAAGTCCTTCATCTCTTATTGAGGCTGGTGCTGAAGACAGTGATCTAATTATTGCAGTAACTGATAATGAAAATGTAAATATGCTTTCTTGTTATATTGCAAAAAATATGGGGACAAAAAAATCATTTGCTAGAGTTCAAGATGGTTCAATGAAAAATGAGCTCGAAGAATTAAAAATTGATCAAATAATAGATCCCTCTGATAAAGCTTGTGATGAAATTGAAAAGCTTTTATCTAGAGCAGGTATTTATGACATTTATGAGTTTGGCAATGGCGAGTTATTGTCTATTGGAGGTGTTCTATCAAAAGAATCTCCATTACTTGGTAAGAAATTAATGGATATTCATGAGTTTGGTGGAAGAGAAAATTGGCTTGTTACCGCTTATGTAAGAGATACTGAATCACTGATTGCTAATGGTAATACACTTCTTCAAGAAGGAGATCATGTAAAAATAATTGTAAAGAATAATGATATACAAACTGCTCTTTCGTTACTTGGTATTAAGGCTAAAAATAGAATTAAGAAAGTTATTATCATAGGCGCTTCTAGAGCGTCTGAACTTTTGGCAAAGAGATTGCATAAAGAGTATGAAGTTGTTGTTATTGATGATATAGAATCTGACTGCAATAGAATTGCCGAAAATAATTCAAATATTATTGTTGTATGTAATGATCCAAAAGTCCCAAATAATTTAACTGATATAGGCATTGATGAGGAGTCGGCAATCGTAGCATTAAGTAAAGATGACTCAAAAAATATAGTTTGTTCTCTAGTTGGAAAAGCTTTAGGTGCAACTGAGATAATTACAAGAGTAAACAAAATAGATTACATTGAGCTATTAAAAGAATCCTCTATCCAGGCAACAATTTCAACAAGAATTGCAGCAGCAAACTCTATATTGCAAGATGTACGTTCAAGTCAAGTTACGTTAGATATATTATTTGAAGATACTGACATAGAAGCCCTTGAAATATTATTAACTAATGATTGTCCAGTAATAGAAAAAACTATTGCAGAAATTGACCTTCCAGATAATTGTTTAATCGCTGGTGTTACAAGAAGGGAAAATACATTTATTCCTTCTGGTACGTGGAAATTTGCTGCTAAAGATAAGCTAGTTGTATTTACTCATCCAAATTCTATAGAGCAAGTCGAAACTCTTTTTTGCTAAAATACTATGTTTAAAATTATTGCATTCATTAATTCAGCAATATATCCTGTTTTAGCTATTGCTCTTATACCCTCTATTTTATATGCTTTCTATCTTGAGGATTACAGGTTTGCTATTTCACTCTTATCATTGTTATTAATTACTTTTCTATTCGCTTTTATTGTTAGAAAAAAAATAATCCCTTCAAAACAACTAACAACAATCCAAGGATTTGCAGCTGTTGGTATTTCATGGATATTTATTTCATTATTTGGCACACTGCCATATATTTTTTCAAATAGCAATTTAAGTTTTATTGATATACTTTTCGAAACAATTTCAGGATTTACAACTACTGGAGCTTCTATTTTAACTGATATAGAATCCATTAATCCTGCTCTATTGCTTTGGAGATCTATTACTCAATGGTTAGGAGGAATGGGTATTGTTGTTCTAACTATATCTATTTTACCTTTATTAGGTTCTGGTGGTATTAATTTATTTAAAGCAGAATCTCCGGGACCTACTACTGACAGGTTAACTCCAAAATTTAAAGATACCGCTAAATTGCTCTGGATATCTTATGCAGCTTTAACATTAATAGAAACATTACTTCTATATTTTTCAGGTCTAGATTTATATACAGCTTTAAATCATTCATTCACAACCCTTTCAACGGGAGGATTCAGTACATTAAATTCATCTGTTTCAGAATTTTCTATTCAAGCTAAATGGATAATTATTATGTTTATGTTTATTGCTGGAGTGTCTTTCACTTTGTTGTTAAAAAGTTTTAGAACAATTAAATCTTTACTTGAAAGTACAGAATTTAAATTTTATCTTTTTATAGTTATTGCAACAGTAGGTATTTTTATTCCAAAAAGTATAGCTATAAGTGATACATTCAATGAAGGCTTAAATACAGCTTTTTTCACTGCTTTAACATTGATTACAACTACTGGTTATACAAATGCTGATTATCAACTTTGGAATGTTGATTATAGAATTTTTGTACTGGGACTTATGTTTTTAGGTGGTATGGCAGGTTCTACAGCTGGTGGTATAAAAACTATAAGAGTTATCGCTTTATTAAAATCAGTAAGAAATGAAATAAGAAAGATTATTTACCCCAATGCAATATTTAAAATTAGAATGTCGAAATCAGTCTTGCCAGAAAAAATGATTGAATCTGTACAAACATTTTTTATTTTATACGTTTCTATATTTGTATTAGGTAGTTTTGCATTAAGTATGAGTACAAATATATCTGGATTGAATGTTTCTTTTGAAGGAGTATTAAGTGCTGTGGCGTCAGCGATGAATAATATTGGTCCAGGTTTAAAAGAATTTGGACCTGTAAATAACTATGCTTTTCTTGATAATTATTCAAAAATGATCTTATCTTTTTTAATGATTGTTGGAAGATTAGAAATATTCCCTATTGCAATATTGTTTTATAGAAAAACTTGGAAATCTTAATATAATTGATTCTCTTTTATATAATTTTGAATCTTTATGGAGAGTTTTCCCTCAATATTTTCATTATTTAATATTTCATTTCTAATTTCACTAGAACTTATATCTAATTCTTCACCTTCAATTAAACTAAACTCAAATGGAAATACATTTATCAATTCTTTGTTAGTTACTTCATCCCTTGGTGCAATTAGGAAATTAGTTAACAAATTTAATTCTTTGTAATCTTTCCAAGTATCTATAGAAATAGCTATATCTGCCCCAAGTATAAAAAACATATTTTCTTTTTCTATATTTAGTTTTTTAAGAGTCTCAACTGTATAAGAAGGGACCTTTGTAGATTTTTCAATATCACTTAATTCAAATAACGGATTATTTTCAATGAGTAATTTTGTCATTTTGTACCTATCGTTATATGAAGTCTCAATATCTTTTTGCCAAGGATTTCCTGTCGGTACAAATATTACTCTTTCCAAATTATATTGATTAATTGCTCTTTGAGCTATTTCGTAGTGTGCATTATGTGGAGGATCAAAAGTTCCACCTAAAATTCCTGTTATTTTCATTTTAAAGTCTTTTTAAAATCTATATTATTTACAAATTTACGTAATTGATTATAATTCCTAACTTCAGAAGTTGTATTAGTTATTCTTTCAAACTTTCTAATTTGACTATCTCCTGTATTCCAATACTGTTTCTTCTCAGGATTCATCCAATAAATTTTCTCAAATTGATTATATAAATTATTAATAAGTTCTTCGGATATATTCCTATAATTATTCCTTCCGTCTCCAATGACAATAAGGCTCTTAGTTGTAGAATTTATCTTTTTATTCTCATCTATTAACTCTTGAAATGATTTTTCATAGTCAGAATGTCCATCACTTTTTACATAACTATTCCAATTATGTAAAACCGAGTCTATTTCATTCTTTTTTAGTTTTTTTAATGTCTTTGTAACCTCTGTTAAACCATCTATAAATACAAAAGCTTTAATTGAACTAAATCTACTAACCATCCCAAATAATAAAGTTATACCGAATAGTGAATATAAGGCCATTGAACCGCTTATATCACAAACAATCACTAGATTAGGTTTTCGAAGTACTTTTGGTCTCATGATTATTTTTTGAAATATTCCACCAGTTTGCATAGACTTTCTAATTGTTTTTCTAAAATGCAACTTCCCCCTGCTCGCTTGTTTTATGTGTCTTTTAAATTTTATAGCTAATTTATTTCCTAACTTATAAGTCTGTTCTAATAGAATCCTTCTTTCATTTGGATCTGTATAAAGAAAATCTAATTCTCCTAATTGTGTTTTTGGTTCAAGTTCTGATGGTTGATATGAATCTTTTGCTTTATTTCTTTCTTCATTCAAGATTTCTAATATCTTCATATCTAATAAATTATTAAATTTATTTTTATTTATTAAGTTGGTTATTGATGAAATCTCATCAAATTCATAACTAGCAAATAACATCATAGTTTCTTCATATTTAAAACTTTTTTTTATTTGATTTAACCAATAATCGTTTGATACTGGTCTTGAAAAATCTATATCCCCAAAGTTTTCAACTATATTTTTTACAAGGCTATTTAAATTATCAAAATTTCCATCGTTTAAATCAGAAATAATCTGATATAAATTACTATCTTCATGAGAATATTCATTTAGTAAGGAATAACTGCTTGAGTCATTATTTTCAATTGAATACTTGAAAAATCTATTAATTAAACTCTTAAAGTGAATTTGCTCATCTCTACTTTTGGGGATTAAAAAATATAAATATAAAAGTTCTTTTTCAAAATTCTTTAAATTCTTTAAATTCTTATATTCAAAAAATATTTTAAGTTGGTCAATTGGAATAAAATAATTGTTATTTTTACAAAATTCAGAAAAATCTAATATTTCATTCTTGGTTAAACTCATTAGACTCTTCTAGTTTTTCTATATACTTCTTTTGATCAGATTTATCTTTTAATAAGACACCTAGATTAGATCTTACTGATTCTTTTTCTTTTGAATTATTATATTTTACCCACTCAACAGACTCAATTAAGGAGGGGATTTTATTTAGATTTAAACTTCTAATAAATGAGATAAGAGAAGCATATTTTCTAGCTTCTTCTTTATCTATATTCTCTATGCTGCTCATGAAAACTTTAGTTTCAATATCTATGGATGGAAAATCTAGGTAGTAGTAAATACACCTTCTTCTAAGAGCGTCTGATAATTCCCTCGTGCTATTAGAAGTAAGAACTGTAATCCTATTTTCACTACCCTGTATTGTTCCAAATTCTGGAATTGTAACTTGGTTTTCAGCAAGTATTTCTAATAGTAAAGCCTCAAACTCTTCATCAGATTTATCAACTTCATCAATTAAAAAAAGAGAATTTTCTTTATTAGTCAGAGCACTTAAAATAGGTCTTTTAATTAAGTACTTTTCATCAAATAGATTCTCATTTTTTTCACTTTGTTGTATTGATAAAAGTTGCTTTTTGTAATTCCATTCATACACTGCTTTATCTTCATCTATTCCTTCATGACATTGAAGTCTTATAAGCTCTAAATTCAGTAACTTAGAGAGTGTTTTCGCTAAAAAAGTTTTTCCCGTACCTGCAGGTCCTTCAATCAATAAAGGTTTGTCTAAAAAAATTGCAGCATTCACAACGTCAATAAGATCCTGGTTTGCAAAATAGTTTTCTTGTTCTAGTGCTTCAATAGTTAAATCATTAATTTTCATTTTCTTATTGTTCCTAATTTTATAACTATATTTTTTTTACTTTTCATATTCAAACTCAGAATTGTTTAATTTTATTAAATCGCCTTTTTTAATTCCCATATCTTCAAGTTGTGATGGTATTTCTGACTTTTCAAATCTATATGAAATTTCGTTAAATACATCAAACTCATTTCCATTTAAATTAGTAATTCGCTCAGCTAATTCTCCTGTTACTTCCCATCTATCGTCGTATCTTTCTATAGAAAAAAGATCATCGTCTAAGCTTATCTTTTCAAAACTTTTATTTACTGTATCAAGCTGTTCATAGTCATATTTTTCTATATTCTCAATTAATTTACTTATGCCTTCATTATTTATTGCTGATATATTTAAAAACTTTTTATTCTCTATACCTAAATCAGATTTATTTACTACTTTTATAATTGGAAGTTTCTTTAGACCATTATTATATTTATACATTTCTTTTTGAATTAATTTAGCTTGCTCTTCGATGCTATATTCTTGATTACTTGGGTCTAATAACAAAATTAAAAGTTTTGAGTTTTTTAAATGTTTTAAAATTGAATCACCCATACCAATGCCTTCGGAAGCTCCTTCTATCAGTCCAGGTAAGTCACAAATTACTAAATTTTTTTCAGAACTTTCATAAACTCCTAAATTTGGTGAAATAGTTGTAAAAGGATATGCTCCTGTTTTAGCATTTGAATTAGTTATTGTCTTAATTAATGTACTCTTTCCTGAATTCGGAAGTCCTAAAATTGCAATGTCAGTAATTAGACTGAGCTGAAGCCTCACATTTACTTTTTTTCTTTTTTCTCCAGATTCTGATATTTTTGGATTCGGATTTCTTTTTGAAATTAAGTCTTTATTTCCCTTACCGCCTCTTCCTCCTCTGCAAATTAGAAAGCTAACACCATCTTTAATTATCTCTGCAACTTTTTCATTATTAATTAATATAGATGTCCCTAAAGGAATATTAATAAAAAGATCTTTTCCATTTTTTCCATCTTGAAAATCTTTTCCAGCATCTTCTCCATTTTCAGCTTTAAATGAACTGGTTGAATAAATTGAACTAAAGTCATAAATACTATCATCGGATTTAAAATAGATAGAACCACCTTCTCCACCAGTGCCACCATTGGGAGAGCTTTTGGTTCCTTTAGATTTAAAACTTATAGATCCTGAGCCACCTGCTCCAGAAAGCAAGCTTAGCTCGACATTATCAACAAACATTTCATTTCGGAATGATATTTACTAATTTTCTACCATTCCTAGATGAATACTTTACTATTCCATCTACTTTCGCAAATAATGTATCATCCCCACCTTTTGAAACATTTTCACCAGGATGAATCTTCGTTCCTCTCTGCCTTACAACAATTGATCCAGCGGAAATATCTTCGCCATCAAAAACTTTTGTACCTAGCCTTTTGGACTCTGAATCTCTTCCGTTTCTAGTTGAACCACCAGCTTTAGTTTTTGACATTAGTTACTCTTCCTCTCCTGAAGTTTTGTTTGATATTGATTTTACTTTAACTACTTTAACTTCATCCCTGTATCCAACTCTTCTTCTATTTCCTGTTTTATTTTTATATTGAAATATTTTTAATTTTTTTAATTTTTTCTCATCAATTAACTCTAAATTAACTGAACACTGGGATAAGCTTTTCGTATCAGTAACTATTGAACCTTTTCTCGGACTTAATAATATAGGATTTATTGATTCTATTGAGAAACTTTTTGGGACTTCCAAAATATCACCTTCGACTATTTTCTCTTGCTTAGCACCAACTTTTATAACAGCATATTTACTCATAACTCAACTACTCTACTACGGCATCTGTTTCAAGTAAATTATCTTCTATAGAATTATTACCAAAAATATCATTAATAATTAATCCTCTACCATTACATTCTTCACATTCCTCTGAAAAACTTTCTATAAGTCCTGCAGAAACATTCTTTCTTGTCATCTCTACCAAACCTAGCCTTGAAATATTAAATACTTGCGTTCTTGTTTTATCTTTAGCTAATTGAATTTTAAATTTATGTAATAATTGCTCTTGTTTTTTTGTTGATTCCATGTCGATAAAATCTATCACAATTATTCCGCCAATATCACGAAGCCTTAGCTGTCTTGCAATCTCTTCTGAAGCTTCAAGATTATTTTCATATACAGTCTGCTCTAAACTATCTTTTCCAACAAATTTTCCTGTATTGACATCTATTACAGTGAGTGCTTCTGTTCTATCAATTATTAAATGTCCACCTGAGGGTAACCATACTTTTCTATCTAATGCTTTTTTAATTTGGTCCTCAATATGGTACCTTTCAAACAACTCAAGTTGATCATTGTATAATTCAATAATTTCATTTAATTCAGGTGATGTTTCGTTTATATAATCTTCTATATCCTTAAAGTGACTCTCACCTTGAATTAGTAATTTTTTAAAATTAGAACCTAAATGTTCTCTAATAACTTTAACTGAGAGGTCTGGCTCTTCATGAATTAATATTGGTGCTGAACCAGATTTGTTTTCAGACACTTGATCCCATTCATTAATTAATTTATCAATATCATTTTTCAATGAAGATTCATTTACACCCTCTGCAGCTGTTCTTACTATTACCCCGAATCCTTCTGGCTTTATTCTTTTGATAATCTTATCAAGCCTAGCTCTCTCTTCATCTGGTAATCTTCTTGAAATTCCTTTTGTTCTTGAATTTGGAATTAAAACTAAATATCTTCCTGGAAAGGATATTTGACCTGTTAGCCTTGCTCCCTTTTCTCCCATTGCATCTTTTACAACTTGCACTAATACTTCTTGTCCTTCTTTTAAAATATTTTCAATCTTTGAATTTCTTCTTGAATTTGAAACATCTGCAACATACAAAACACCATTTTTTTCTTCCCCAAAGGAAACAAATGCTGCTTCCATTCCTGGCAATATATTTTTTACCTGTCCTAAATATATATTGCCAACTAAAGACTTAGATTTTGACTCTGCGGTATAGTATTCAACCAAAGTAGCACCTTCCAATATTGCAATTTTAGAAGAACCTCCTTTAGAGCTTATCAACATCTGTTTTTTCTCAACAACGGGAACTGGCAATGGTTTTTCTCTAAACCAGGTCTGTCTTGAAGCTTTTTTATTCTTATCAAATGATCTTGAACTACTAGTTCCAGATTTTATTTTTACTTTTTGACCTCTAAACCATTTAGTTTCTGACTTTTCAAATTTGTCTTCACTTTTACGTACTATTTTTGATCTCTTGAATATACCAAACATTTAAACCTCCATATAATTGATGTGAAAAATATACTAAAAAACTCATACTATTTAGGATAATATCTTTTGAATATTAAATAACTAAGTTATTTTCTATAAAAATTCTATTAGTGATTCCAAATATAACAGCTGTAGAAACCATAGAAGACCCTCCTAAGCTTAATAATGGAAAAGGTAAACCAGTCAAAGGAAGTAACCCTGTTATAGTTGAAATATTCACAATTATCTGAAATGCTAACAAAGAAATAAATCCCGTTACAACATACTTGTCAAAATCTGAATTAGAAATATTTATAATTTGACTTAATCTAAAAAAGAAGAAAAACCACATCGATAAAAGCAATAAGATACCTGTGAAGCCAAAATTGTATGCAAATGCAGCAAAAATAAAGTCTGTAGTTTCAACTGGTACAAATATTTTTTCTACTTTATCCAATTGAAAATATTGACCAAACAAACCACCACTTGATATTAATAATCTGCTCTGAGCTTGTTGAAAGTCTTCATCCATAAAATAATCATTGATTCTATCTAGTTGATTTTCATTAATAACACCTAACTCTAAAAAGACAAAGAATGTAAACAATAGAACTAAAATTATCAAAACAAAATATCTAAGTTTCAAATCAGATACAAATAAAATTGCTGAAATGACAAACCCTATTACTATCGAAGTACTTAAATCGGGCTGTTCTAATATCAGATATAGAATTAAACCCAAAAATAGAAATAGTGGATATTTTGATCTTCTTTTAGTCAAAAAATTAGCAATAAATAGAACTACTGCTACTTTTGCAAATTCTGATGGTTGGAAGTCTATGAGTCCTAAGTCGAACCATCTCCTTACTCCAGCTTTAGGCTCAGTTGTAAGTAAGACAGCTAATAAAATTAAAATAAATGAAAACAAAGAGTCTGAATATTTTTGTAAAGTTTCAATTGAAATATAAGTTAATGTAAAAAATACAATTATTGAAATAATAGAAAATATAATTTGTCTTACTAATATATTCGAAAAATTAAGTTCAATTCCTTCAGAAAGTACAAATAACGTAAACCAAGAAATAAAATTAAAAATTAGAAATAATAAGAAAATTGAGATATTTGTTCCTTCAGGGCCAAGTAGTGTAATTTTTCTTTCTCTCATTCTGTTATTTCTCCAAATTTAACTGCTGTTAAATCTACCCCAATTAAATGTTGAATCACTCTTCTAGAGATAGGTGCAGCCACAGCGCTTCCAGAACCTCCTTCATCTACAACTGTGACAACAATATAGTTAGGATCTGAAATAGAGTCAACACCTACAAACCAAGACGTACTATTTTTATTTCCTGGATTTTGAGCTGTTCCGGTTTTACCACCAATATCATTTGCTTTTTGACCTAAAATTTCAAATGCGTAATAAGCTGTCCCATTTTTATTAGTAACTAAATTTAAATCATTATACAAAAATTGAATAAAATCTTTATCAATACTTAAATTTACATATTTCTGATTATCTTTTTGGCTCTCATTTAAATATGGATTAGAAAAGTAACCTGTTAATAAAGTTTTATACGCATTTGCAACTTGAAGAGGCGTTGTTGTAATAGCCCCTTGACCAACAATCAAGTTCATTAAATCTCCACCAAGCCAACCTTCGGGTCTAACTAACTCAGGATTTGTAATCCTCCAGTCTTCAAATAATTCTCTATCTGGAACAATACCTGACTTTTCATATGGGAGGTCAACCCCTGTTAATTGACCGAATCCTAAATTTCTTGCGTACTCTTGTAAAATTGATTCTTTTGGATTGCCTTCATATGTTCTCCAAATGTTTAATGCAATATCCCAAAAATATACGTTGCAAGATTGCTGAATAGCACTACTTAAGTCAACATTACCGTGACCATCTTCTTTCCAGTCATTATATACCTGCTGAGATCCATCAATAAAACTAAAAGACAACTTGCCTTCGCATTTGATATCATTTTTTCTTGAATTAATTCCTTCTGGATACAATCCTTCATTTTGAGCTAACCAATAAGCAACTACTTTGAATACTGATCCTGGAGGATAAAGACCTTGTATAGCAAAATTATTGAAGGCCTCTATTCTATTTAATTGATTAAAGTCAAATGTAGATATTCCTTCAACAAATTTATTTGGATTGAAGTCTGGTAAAGAAACCATCGAAATTATCTCTCCTGTATCTATATCAATTACAACAACCGCACCTTTTTGGATTAGATTTTCTGAGTCAAAATTTTCATTAGCCAAGTTAATTCCTTCTACTAATGATTCTGTTGCAATAATTTGTGTATTAATGTCTAATGTCAAATATAAATCTTCTCCACGAACAGGAGGAGTAAATTCTACAATTTCATCTCCTTTAAATATAATTTCACCTGCTGTACCGGAGATTATTTCTTCATAATATTTTTCAATACCACTTTTCCCAACAATTCCATTTTTAATTGTCTCAGGATATATATTAAATTCTTCCTGTGTTGGCCTTCCTATGTAGCCAATAATATGGGAAGCAATTTTATTATAATTATATTGTCTAACCGGATAATCAAAAATCTCAAAAGCTTCCAACTCAATTAGAGCCTGCCTTTCTTTATAATCTAATGTACTAATATTTCTTATACGATAAAGAATTTCTTTACTATTGAAAATAGAATCTAACTCCTTATTTGTTATTTCTTGAAAATTATATTTTATATATTGTTTATATTGGTTTGAATTTTCATTATTAATTTTTCTCAAATTTATAAACAAATGAGGTTCTAGTGAAGAAGTGGCTAAGTTAATATTATTTGAATCAAATATTTCCCCACGTGGAGGAGATAAGTAGACTATATCAAATGTTTGCTTGTCAATTCTTTGAATTGCCTGACCACTATTTATAATCTGTAATCCAAAAATATTATAAATAATAAATAAAAAGTAAAAAATAAAAATTAAAGCTAAATAGCTAAATCGATTTCTTAAAAACATCCCTTTTAAGAGTAATGTTGATTAATTTAAATAAAAAGTAATTGATGATACTAATTATTAAAATATTCATAAATGAAGAGAAACTTAGAGAAAAAATAATAATTTCATAATTATAAATTATTACAGCCAATAGAAAAACTAAATATTCACTATACAAACTATTATCTAATTTCTGATAAACATAATTGATAAGAATGGCAAAAAAAATAAATTTAACACTGGTGGTTCCGAAATAATTAGAAGTGTAAAAAAGATCGTAATAAATTCCAGCTAAAAAATAAGCAAAAACAAAAGAGTTAGAGAATTTATTTATTGAGATATAAAATAAAAGTATAAGAAAAGGTAAAAATCTATAATCTGTAAATTCAGTAAAGATCCCAAATATCAGTTCTAATGTAAGCACAAATATAAATAAAAATATGTAACTTAAATTTTTTATTAAATTCATTTTTGCTTAACAATATAAATATTTGAATCAAAATTAAAATTATAACTTATTTCTATTCGAGCTGAAATTTTGTTGTTTGCTGTAGATATATCAACGCTAGTAAGGTTTACAATTGGCAACTTAGCAATGTGTCCAAAAACAATATCTGTTGATATATAGTCAATATTTGAATTCATTTCCTGGACAGAAATAGAATTGACCAAAAGTTCTTTTTTATTTGAAGTTATTAAATATTCATTTCCATGTTTATCAATTCCTGGAATAGAAAAATCTTTGTTAATAATTGCATTCATCAAAGAACGATCATCAAAAACTTTAATAATATAACCAACAACAAAACCTTCTTCATTTATAATTATGTCATCTTTAGCTGCATTAATATTCCTTCCACCTGTAATAAAAAACTCTTCTTCAGTATTTTTAATTAATATAGATGATTTATAAAATGTAACATTTTGTATTTCTACATTCCTTATAAGATCGTTATTTGATTCAATTTCTTCTTTTAATTTCTCATTTGTTAACTTAAGCTTTCTTAACTCAATAACTTCATTCTTTAATCTTGCATTCTCATTTACTAGTTCGTTCCTCGTTTCGAATATATTAATATCTAAAGAATCAAATCTATTGACAGTTTCCTCACTAACAGGAAATAAAAAATCTATATTATCTGAAATAATATTTGAAAATTTCCTATTTGAAAATAAATCAATTAAAAAAATTGAACCCGAAAGAAAAATGAATAATAGGTAGATTATATAGTTTCTATTTTTATTTGTATTCTTGTACATTTTCTAACTAGGCTTATCTGAGGATTTTAAGACTGTTTTATAATCTTCAAATCTTTCTAAACAAATTCCTGAACCTACAACTACAGTACTAAGAGGGTCTTCTGTCATATTCACTGGTATCCCTAATTCCTCTGCAATTTTTCTATCTAGCTGTTTTAACATTGATCCTCCACCAGTAAGCCAGGCTCCATATTTATCTATATCAGAAACTAATGCTGGAGGTGTTTGAGATAGTGAAATTCTCACAGCTTCAATTATCTCATTAACTACTGGAGCTAAAGCATTTCTTACATCTGAAGCTTCTAACAAAACTTGCTTTGGTACACCTTTTACTATATCTCTACCTGTAACTGTTACTTGAGGCTCTTTATCATATTGATAAGCAGATCCTACAGCATGTTTTAATGATTCTGCTATGCCTTCATCAACTAACATAGCATGTTCACTTCTCAACCATTCAATTAATTTATCCGTCATATCTTCACCACCAACTCTTACTGAGTTAGCATTGACAACATCACCCATAGAAATAACTGCAATTTCAGTAGTTCCACCACCAATATCAATTACCATATTTCCAAAGGGTTCAAAAATTTGTAGTCCAGCTCCAATCGCTGCCGCCATAGGTTCTTCTATTGTGAATACCTCTGATGCTCCGGTTGCATGTGCTGCAGTCTCAATAGATCTTTGTTCAACACTAGTTACACCATTTGGAACACATATAATTATTCTTGGTCTAGAGTAAGATCTCCCAATTGCTTTTGACAATAACGTTTTAACAAGTTCTTCTGCATATTCAATCTCTGAAATAACACCATCCCTTAATGGCTTAACTAACTCTATGGAATCTGGTACTCTTCCAATTAATTTCTTTGCTTCTTCACCGTAAGTAAAGATAGACCTATCATTCTTTTGGATAGCAAGAAGGGTTGGTTCATCAACAACGACTCCAGCGCCTTTTACGTAAATTAAAGTATTTGCTGTACCTAAATCAATCGCAATATCATTGCCACCAAATAAAGTTCTTCTTATGTTTATTCCTGCCATGTATATTCAGATTAATAGACTGGAGGGCCAAAGAAAATAAAAAATTATTTCTTAAAGAAAAGAGATAATTCCCTTTCAGCGCTCTCTGGTGAGTCAGAACCATGAACAACATTTTCTTCAAGTTTTGTAGCTAAATCAGCCCTTATTGTTCCTGGGTCAGCATCTGAAGGGTTTGTAGCTCCCATTATCCGTCTTATCTCTGAAACAACATCTTCACCTTGAACTTCCATGGCTACAACAGGTCCGCTGATAATAAAACTCACAAGATCATTAAAAAAAGGTTTATCAGAATGTTCACCATAGTGTTCTTTAGCTAATTCTTCTGAAATTTCCATCATCTTAATTTTTGTAATCTGAAATCCTTCTTTTTCAACTCTAGAAATAACTTCTCCAATAAGATTTCTTTTTACGCCATCTGGTTTAACCATAAAAAATGTTTTCATTTAAATTCCTTTTTGTACTCTCCAATTAAATATAAACTCCCTATCAGAATACAATGCTCTTTAGATAGATGAAATTTTTCAATAGTCGATAACTGAAAATCAATATCTCTTTCTTCTAAGTAACTTATCAAATATTTACTACTCATTTGACTATAGAAACTATTATCTTCAATTATGTTTAGAGAAATATTTTCTTTTTCTGATAAAAAATCTAGTATTTTTTGAAACTTTTTACCTTCTTTTAAACCTAGATAACAGTGAAGCTGAATATCTTTATATAAGGAATCAAGATTTTGAAAAAGAATTTTAAATCCTGAAATATTATGAGCTCCATCCAAAATTTTCACTGGATTATTATTTATTATTTCAAACCTCCCTTGTACCTTATATTCTTTAATTTTTGAAATAGTTGCTGTATCCACCTCTATACCTAAAATTTTATTTATTGAAAATAAAGCTAAATCAATATTCCTTAATCTAAAATCTTCTTTATTTGATTTAAATTTATTATTTTGAACTAAATACGATATCGAAGTATCTTTTAATTCTTTAGAAATAAGCTCTTTATGTTTACTTGAAATATCACCACATACTAAGTTGTCAATTTTGTTTGAAATTTTTATTTTTTCATACAAGATATCTTCAAGAGTCTCTCCTAATATATCTTGATGGTCATAACCAATATTCGTTAAGATTACATTTTTATAATCTATCATAGAGGTCGTATCTAAACGTCCCCCTATCCCAGCCTCTACTATAAATATATCTAATTTTTGATCAATAAAAGTTTTACAAGCAATAAGAAATAAAGTCTCAAAATATCCTAAATTTATGCTTATTTTATTTTCAAATTCTTTTATCTGTTCTACATACTGAGAATAGTTAATAATATCTTGGTTCGACTGAATCCTCTCATCGTAAGAAATCAAGTGTGGAGAGGTAAATAAAAGTGTTTTTATGCCTAATTCTGACAACACTTGATAGATGTAATTAGCTGTTGATGTTTTAGCATTTGTACCAACTATTGATATAGATTTATTTGAAAGGTGTGAGAGTTCATCTGGAGTAAAGAACGACTCAAGCTTTTCTAAATTTTTATTATTGTTGATTCTATCATTTAAGAATTTTTCGAAATCTATCAATTACCTAATTCTTTAAGAGTTTCTTTTATAACATTAAGCTCACTCTCTAAAGCTTCCTTATTTAATCTTTCTTCATCAACAAGTTCTGGTTTTGCGTTTTTCATAAATTTTTCATTTTCAAGTCTTTTGTTTGAAATCTCTATAGATTTTTCTATGTCATTAATTTTCTTGTTTAATTTTTTAATTTCAACTTCTACATCTATATATTCTTCAGCTGAAAGAACGAAATCATAATTTCCTGAATTAAAATGCAAAACGGCTTGGCCTTCCTTATGGCTAAAAGTATCTTCTTGTATTTCAACTTTTGCTAAAGATTCAAATTGATATTTAAACCAATCCTCTGTTTCTCTGTCTAAATAAATTTTTAAAACAGTATTATTTTTTATTTTATAAGTGGCTTTAAAGTTTCTTATTTTTGAAATCAAATTTTTTAAATCTTCAACACTTCCTGTATTTTCTTCAGTTGTGTTATATTTTTCAGGCCATTGATTACTAATTAATACTTCATTATTAAATGTTTCCCATACTTCTTCAGTTATATGAGGCATTGCTGGATTGAGAATTTTTATTGATTTAAGAAATACTGAATTAAGAACCTCCATAGTTTCTGATTTATGATTTTCGTTTTCAATTAAATTTTTCGAAAACTCAAAATACCAATCAAACAAATCAGACCAAAGAAAGTTATAAAGTAACTTGTAAGCATCTGAAATTTTATATTTCTCAAACAAAGAATTAAATTCATCAAGAACACTGTTGAACTTCGTAATTATCCATTTATTTTCTTCACATTCTATTGTGCTTAAATCATTTGAATCTTTACCGTCTGTGTATATGTGCACAAACTTAGAAGCATTCCAAATCTTATTACCGAATTTTTTTGCTGCTACTGTCCATTCTTCATCAAATGGAACATCTTGACCGGGAGAAGCCTTTTCAATTAAAGAGAACCTTAAAGCATCCGCTCCATGTTTATCTGACAACTCTAATGGATCAACAGTGTTTCCAAGACTTTTTGACATTTTCCTTCCTTGTGAATCTCTTACTAACCCATGCACAAGTATGTCGTTAAATGGAATATCTTTTTGGAAATTAATGCCCATCATAATCATTCGAGCTACCCAAAAGAAAATGATATCAAAACCTACTACTAGTAACGATGTTGGATAGTAAGTCCTTAAATCTTCAGACTCCTCAGGCCATCCTAAAGTTGAAAAAGGCCATAAGGCAGATGAAAACCATGTATCTAATACATCTTCATCTTGTCTTAATTTTGTTTCTTTAGGAAGATTGTTCTTATCCCTTATCTCCTCTTCTGAGTTCCCTACGTAAATATTATTCTCTTCATCGTACCAAGCAGGTATTCGGTGGCCCCACCAAATTTGCCTTGAAATACACCAATCTTGAATATTGTACATCCACTCAAAATAAGTTTTTTCCCAGTTTTTTGGTACAAATTTAATCTCACCTGTCTCTACAGCATTTATTGCTTCCTTTGCTAATGTTTCAGTTTTTACAAACCATTGTTCTGTAATCATTGGCTCTAAAATACTTTTTGACCTATCTCCTTTTGGTAGTTGAATTTCATAATCTTCTTCTTTTTCAAGCTGTTCTATTTTCAATAAGTCACTTATTATTAACTCTCTGGCTTCAAACCTATCCTTCCCTCTTAAGTTTTCAGGAATAAAATCTTCATCACTTACTGTCCCGTCAAGGTTTATACATTGAATAAATTCTAAGTTATGTTTTTCTCCAATCTCATAATCGTTAAAATCATGTGAAGGTGTTATCTTTACACAGCCTGAACCAAATTCTGGATCAACATATTCATCAGCAATTATTGGAACCTCACGATTTACTAATGGGACAACTGCTGTTTTACCAATTAGATTTTTATATCTTTCATCTTCAGGATTAACAGCAACCGCCGTATCCCCCAGAAGAGTCTCTGGTCGTGTAGTGGAAATAGTTAAAAAGGAATCTCCTGTTTTATATTTAATACTCCACAATTTCCCTTTTTCTGGATTTAAAGTTACTTCAAGATCAGAGACTGCAGACATAAGTTCTGTGTCCCAATTAACCATTCGTTTGCCTTTATAAATTAATCCATCTTCATAAAGTTTTATAAATACTTCTCTTACAGC
>CAZKFE010000013.1:0-9508 GCA_964551955.1 uncultured Candidatus Actinomarina sp.
TGATCTTCACCTACTTTTGAAACAGTAGCTTCGTGACCAATTTCTGCAGTGGATTCTTCTATCTCCATATATGGGTATGTATCAGAGCGAGATTCGTCATCAAGTATCAAAGCATCACACCTTACAAAACTTTTTGCTGTTTCTGCTCCATCTTCTACTCTAACTAAACCTCTATAAGCACCTCTGCCACCACCTTTGGAAACAGACTTAGAAGTTATTAATGATGTTGTATCAGGTGCAAGGTGAACCATCTTTGCTCCCGTGTCCTGGTGTTGTCCACTATTTGCAAAAGCAACTGATAAAACTTCTCCATGAGCTCCTGGCTCCATTAAGTAAACAGAAGGATACTTTACTGTTAAGGAAGAACCTAAGTTAGCATCAATCCATTCCATTGTTGCGTTCCCATAGGCTTGTGCTCTTTTTGTTACTAAATTAAATACATCATTTGACCAATTTTGGATTGTTGTATATCTACATTTCCCAGATGGTTTAACTATGATTTCTACTACTGCAGAATGTAAAGCATCGGTTGTGTATACAGGTGCAGAGCATCCTTCAATATAATGAACAGAAGCTCCTTCGTCGACAAGAATTAAAGTCCTCTCAAATTGACCCATATTCTCTGCATTAATTCTAAAGTATGCCTGGAGAGGGTCTTCAACATGAACACCTTTTGGAACATAGATAAATGATCCCCCAGACCATACAGCAGAGTTAAGAGCAGCAAACTTGTTATCTCCTGGCGGAATAACAGTTCCAAAATATTCTTTTACTAGCTCTGGGTATTCTCTTACTGCAGTATCCATATCACAAAAAAGAACTCCTAGCTTTTCTAAATCTTCCCTGTTCTTGTGATAAACAACTTCACTTTCATATTGTGCAGTTACTCCAGCTAAATAGGTTCTCTCCGCTTCTGGGATTCCTAATTTTTCATAAGTCTGTTTAATTTCTTCTGGAACTTCGTCCCATGAATTAGCCTGATTTTCAGTTGGCTTAATGTAGTAATAAATATCATCAAAATCTAAAGTGCCTAATTTTTCTTTAGCTACCCATTCTGGCATTGGTTTATCAAGAAATCTTTTATATGCTTTAAGTCTGAAATCAAGCATCCATTTAGGTTCTTCTTTTATTTCAGACATTCTTCTAATTATGTCTTCATTCAAACCTTTTTCTGGTTTAAAGACATTCTTTTCAGGGTCTGACCACCCAAGAGAATATTTACCGATATCAATATTAACGTCTGCCATACTCTTATTTTAGTTATGAATTGGGTCAATAATAAGTACTATCTATGTAGATTTTTTACCAAATTAAACTAAAAAATATGCCAGTTATATGTATAAATCCAACAAATGAAACTGAAGCTGAGATTATTTATAAACTAAGCTTGCAGAATCAAGATTTGAGGCTTTTTGTTTCAAATAAAATTGATGAAACCTATGTAAAAAAATTATTAGGAAAAAAAGCTATTGGTGATGTAACTGATGATACTCATATTTCTACTGCATGTAGGGGTGCCTTTTGTGGTGTATTTTTTGAAAATAACGAAAAAGAAATATTTATAAATGCAATAAAAGAGAGCGGTTTAAAAAGGGTAATTTGGGTTTCTGAAAATGAAACAAATAAAACAATACTCGACCTTAAGAATCTTATCTATATAAAACATAAAAACTACGAAGGTGTTGAAGAAAAAATCTTAGATTTAGAAAGTCAAGAAACTGTTGAGTATGGTTTGATAGACTTAAATACATAAAATAAATGACAAAAAAATCAGTATTTAAAGAAGGCTCTGGATCAAGAAAAGGTTTTGTCTCTGAATTTCAAGATGAGATAAAGCAAATAGATTCTTCAAAAAATAATGCATCTAAAGTTAAAAATAAAATAATTAATAAAAGTTCAGAAAATATGGAAGAACTTGTTGATAATTGTGTGGCTTTAACAATCACTTCTCCCCCATACAACATAGGAAAATTGAGTGACGTAGAGCTGAGTGATGAAGACTACTGGAAAATGATTGAGAAGTGTTTTAGAGAAGTATATAGAGTTACAGAATCTGGAGGAAGGCTAGTTGTTAATGTTGCAAACCTTGGAAGGAAACCATATATTCCATTTTCTGATAAATATACAGAGCTATTAATAAATATCGGATTTATTATGAGAGGCGAAATTATTTGGCAAAAGTCAAAAGGTGCAAATGCAAATTTTGCTTGGGGTAGCTGGCTCTCAGCATCAAATCCAGTAATCAGAGATATTCATGAATATTGTTTAGTTTTTTCAAAAGAATCTATGACTAAAGCTTCAAAAGGAGAGTCAACTATTGGAAAAGAAGAATTTATGGACTCAACCCTTTCAATATGGAATATTCCACCAGCAAGAGCAAAAAAAATTGGACACCCTGCCCCATACCCAGCTGAACTTGTAGAAAGATTTATAAAATTATACACCTATGAAGAAGAGCTTGTACTCGATCCATTCATAGGAAGCGGGACGACAGCATTAGGAGCACTTAATTTAAAAAGAAACTACATTGGGTATGAAACCAATGAAGAGTATGTTAAATTAGCTAACAAAAGAATTAAAGAAGAAACTAGCTAGATAATATATAAGCTATAGACAGTAATATTCCTGTTAAAAAATGAATTCCAATTGTTGAGACATTAACGAGTAAAAGCTCATAAGGTACTTTTTGTCGATTAGCTTCTGGATTATTCCACTTTATCATCCATTCATCAGCCATTTTGAAAGCTTTCCATACCAAAATAACTGGAAGTAAAGCAATAAAAGCAAAGGCTGTGCCATAGTCGGTGAAAAAACTGATAATTCCTATTACTCCAACTGAAACAAATGCTTCAACCATAAACTGTTTATAAAGTGATAATGGCTTTTCAAGTCTCATCCAACCATCCTGAACAGCGCTCTTAACTACCCAAGTATTTTTACCAACAGCGGCATCAGAGGGAGCATCCTGAAACTGATTAATCCATACAATTAACATAACTAATATTCCTATTGGTACAGAGGCAATCAAAGCTTCTATCCAGTTCCATGATGATAAATTATTATTATGTAATGATACAGTTAGAGCGTAATGTGAACCCATAACCATAACTGGGCCGAAGCCAAGTGCAATTGCTATCTCCCCTAAGCCTTTATAACCAAGCCTTATTGGATCGCCAGTATATCCAAGAGCAAGAAAAGTTCCTATTATTCCAGTCCATAGTATTGGAGTATTACCAAAAAATTCACCACTGATTTGTTGGTTTATATACAACCCAATAAGAATAGTTCCTGCAATACTCACTAAAGCTGTAATAAGAACTTGACCTGGGGTCATTAACCCGACCTGTATAACTCTGCTTCCTCCATTAAATGGACTCGGAACTTTATTTATTTCATCAGCATTTGAAGTATGATCAAAATAATCATTAGATGAATTAGTAGCAATTTGAGCCAAAGAAGCCCCAAAAAGAACCAACCAAAACATATTCCACGACCATTCATCTGATAAATTATTTGATTTTAGATCATGCCAAGCAATTGATGATCCTATAAATATTGGTGCAAATGTAGCTGTTAAAAAAGGTGCTCTAATGGTTCTTAACCACAAACCAACTCTTTTTAAAGCCATCCTGAAAGCAAACTTTAAAGCTGAGGTTTTATTTGCTGGAAAAGTCTTCCATTCAAATTTCTCTTCCTGATAAAAATCTACATATTTAATTGTTGTTGGTTTAACTCTGTAATAACCTACAACATCATTTTTGATTAAAAAATCATCATCCATAAATTCTTTAAAAGCATCTGTTGTCTTGAGAATCAATTCGTAGGCTTTCTTTTTTTCATCTTCATCTTTTATTTTGTATGCCTCCCCATCAATTTGAAGACCTCTGATGCCTTCATGACCTTTAGGCCATATAACAGCATGAACTCTTGGGTTTAATCTTATTTGTTCTGCTTTTCTTGATGGATTAAAAGTAAAAAATATTAAATCATCGCTGTCTCTATTAAAAAATACTGATGCCCCAGATGAGTTTCCTCCAACACTAGTTGCAATAAACATCCTGTCTGCTGAATCTAAGACATCTTCGATTTTTTTATCTAAAAGATCATTCATAATATTAAGAGTAATATGCTTGTGAAATTGTACACAAAGTCTTTACTGTTTATTTCCTTTTGATTTATCATTAATAAGTATGTTTAAAGTCTTCAAAACACCTGAATTTAAAAAAGCAGTAAATTTTTATATTGAAGGTATGAAAGGAAATAAAAAGCACTTTTATATCGCAATGTCATCAGCTGTTATTTGGTGTTTTCTAGTAGTCCTGCACCCATACATTATTAAAAGAGTTGTTGATGATGGAATTGTAACAGGGAATACTCGCATTCTTGCAATTTTATTGTCTTCATTAATTGTGATCGGATATACACGAGCAATATCAATTGGCACTAGAAGGTATTATGGAATGTCTGTATCTTATGGTGTAGAAGCTGGAATCAGAAACAACATTTTTTCTCATATGCAAAAGCTTGCATTTAAATACCATGATAGAGTTCCTACTGGAGAACTAATGGCAAGAGCTTCAAGTGATGCCTCTCAAGTACGTCTTGCATATGCAATTGCACCTTTGGCTTCAGCAAATATTTTCTTACTGTTTATTTTGAGCCTAACCTTGATAAGTATAAGTCTTCCATTGGGTTCTGTTGTTCTTCTCTCTATTCCAGCTGTTTTATGGGTTGGTGCAAAATTTTCTGAAAAAGCAATGGAAGTTTCTCTAAGGGTAAAAGAAGCAGAAGCTACTATGACAACTGAAGTAGAGGAGCAATTAGGTGGAATTAGGGTCGTAAAAGCTTTTGGTAATGAAAATATCGCTTCAAATAAAGTAGACAAAGCAATTGACAATATATACGAAAAATCACTAGATTATTTATTTCTGAGAACAAAATTTATTCCAATTTTTGAACTTATCCCAATGATAATTACATTATTTGTTTTAATTCTAGGAGGATATTTATCAGTAAATGATTATATATCTTTGGGAGATTTTATAGCTTTTAACCAATATGTATTTTTACTGATGTGGCCATTAAGAATTACTGCCTGGTTTCTTTCTGAAATACCAGCAAGTGTTTCAGCTGCAAATAGAATCCTGGAACTGCTTAACGAAAAGCCTGCAATAATAAATAAAAAAGATGTTGAAAGATTACCTGAAGATGGAAATGGAACAATCAGCTTTAACAAAGTTAATTTTCAATATGGAAATGAGAAAATATTTAATGATTTATCTTTTAAAGTAGAAGGTAAAAAAACAGTTGCAGTTGTTGGTTCTACTGGATCAGGAAAATCAACACTTGGCTATTTAATTCCAAGATTATATCAAATTGATTCAGGAAAAATTGAAATTGACGGTATCGATATTAATAATCTTGATTTATCTCAACTAAGAAAAAATGTAAGTTTAGCTTTTCAGGAAAGTTTCTTATTTTCTAATAGTGCAAAAGAAAATATTGCCATTGGCTTACAAGACGCAACACAAGAAGAAATTGAATACGCTGCAAATGTTTCAAGAGCGCATGAATTCATTTCTGAACTTCCTGAAGCTTATGAAACTACAGTTGGCGAAAGAGGGTATGGGCTATCAGGAGGCCAGAGACAGAGGATTGCACTAGCTCGTGCTATTTTGAGGAATCCAAGAATCTTAATATTGGATGATGCTCTATCAGCAGTTGACGCTTCTACTGAGGAAGAAATTAGAAATGAGCTTAATTCAGCAATGAAAAATATGACTACTTTAATAATTACAAATAGAGTCCCAACTATTGAACTTTGTGATGAAGTTATATTTATTCAAGATGGAAAAGTTAAAGCACAGGGTAAGCATGAAGAAATTATTAAAAAGGACAAATCTTACATGAATCTATTCCTTGAAGAAGAAAAATTAGGATCAACAAAATGAGAGAAAAAATATTTATTAGATCATATAAATTAGTTCCTGAAATGCGAAATCCTCTTATAAAAAGTTCTCTGATTGTTTTATTTGGTACTGGATTGAGAATGGTTGGCCCATGGCTTATCTCTAGAGGGGTAGATGAAGGAGTAGTTAAATCAGAATATTCCTATGTCCTTCAAGTGTCATTCTTATATTTTTTAACAATTGTTGCTTTGTATTTTGTTACTAGTAGAGCAATACTTTCTATTGGATTAGTTGGAGAAACTTATGTAAGAAAAATTAGAGAAAAACTCTTTAGACATCTAACTTCATTAGATATAAATTATTTTGAAAAAAATAAAACGGGGGTTCTAGTAGCTCGTTTAACTTCTGATATGCAGAGTCTCAATGAATTTGCTCGTGAAGGTGCATCAAGTATACTTACTTCTGTTTTAACAATTTTTGCAGCAACAATTGCTGTATTCTTTGTAGACTTCCAATTATCAGTTGTAGCATTTATAATCTTGCCACTTCTAGGAGTAGCAACAAGAATATTTCGAAAGCATGCAGACGCTGCATATTGGGCAGTAAGAGAATGGATAGGACAAGTTCTATCGTCATTACAAGAAGGAATATCTGGTGTAAGAATAATTCAAGCTTATGGAGATGAAAACACTCAGATTGATAGATTTAAAGATGTAAATAAATCACATTTAGATGCAAACTTACGATCTGCAAAAAATATTGCCCTTTATTTCCCGTTTATAGAAATTACTAGAGTAACTTCTATTGCTACTGTTATTTGGTTCGGGTCTCAGAGAATATTTCAAGGAACCTTAACAATTGGAGAGCTTGTTGCTTTATTATTTTATTTAAACTACTTCTTTGATCCACTAATTCAGCTTTCTTTTAATTATGATTTACTAAGATCTGCAGGTTCATCAATGAAGAAAGTATTTTCAATTTTAGATGAAAATCCACTCTTATCTACAAAAGGAGATTCTGAACCTGCTATGGATAAAGAAAAAGTTATTGAGTTTAAAAATGTTGATTTCTCTTATGGAAGGGAGTTGGTTCTTAAAGATATTAATTTTGCAATCAATAAAGGTGAGAAAATAGCAATTGTTGGAGAAACAGGTGCTGGAAAAAGTACAATTGCAAAATTAATTTTAAGATTTTATCTAGCCAATAAAGGTAAAGTGGAATTTTTTGAAAAAGATGCAAATGAAGTAAGTCAACAATGGGTTAGAGACAACGTTGCTTATGTCCCTCAAGAAAGCTTTTTATTTAGAGGGACAATTAGAGATAATTTAATCTATTCAGATCCAGAGAATATGAACCTAGAAGAAGAGCTAGAAACAATTGGTGTTCTTACATGGTTTGATAGGTATGAAAATAAACTTGATCAAGAAGTTGGTGAAAGAGGTGGGAATATCTCAGCTGGAGAAAGGCAATTTGTCGCATTGCTTCGAGCTGTTTTAGCAAAAAGACAAATCATTGTATTTGATGAAGCTACTGCAAATCTAGATATTGAGTCAGAATCATCAATATTAGAGGCAACAGATCAACTACTTTCTTTCCAAACATCCATTGTTATAGCTCATAGGCTGGAAACAGTCTTAAATGCCGAAAAAATAATGGTTATGGAGGAAGGAAAACTCGTAGGATTTAATAAACATAATAATCTGGTAAAAAATAACCCAGTTTATAAGGAACTTTTCTCAGCTTGGAATCTAGTTAATTAATTACTGACAAAAGGGCTAGAATTATACAAATGGACATAATAATTTTTTTTAATACTCTATTTGGTTTTTTAACTTTAGTCTCTTGGGTAATTACTCTTTTAATTTTTTATTTTTATTTTATAAAAAGAACATTTAGCAAATTAATCACTGATCAATTCTTAAATTATGCAATTAGCGTTGCTACATTTTGTGCAATAGGTAGTTTAATTTATTCAGAAGTTGTTGGGTTTATACCTTGTAAATTTTGTTGGTACCAAAGATATTTAATGTATCCAATTGCTTTAATGTTAATTGGATCTATTTTCAAAAAAAGTTTGTATAAGTTTGGTTATTTAAGCTTGATAGGATTCTTCTTAAGTATTTATCATATTTATCTTCAAAATGGTGGTGGAAGTGGAGATTCTTGTGCAATAGATGTACCTTGTAATTTAAAGTATGTTGATATTTTCGGATTTATAAGTATCCCAGTCATGGCTGGTAGTGGATTTATTACTATATTTGCAGCAATCTTGTATTATGACTATGCAAGGAAACAAACTATTGAATAAAAATTTTATTATCGCTGGAATAATCCTTCTAGTTGTGGGTTTAGCTATTGCTATTGGTGTTACTTTAAGCTCTGAACCTGTTGCTGCTGGACTCCCTGAGGGTGAGACAACAATAAATGGGGAAGCTCTGCCTCAATATGCTGGAGAAAGTGACGACAATATAGCAGTAGGTTTACCTGGACCACTTTTTTCTGGGCCCAATCAAAATTCAGAAATTGTCTCATTAGAGAAAAATGGGAATGCAAAAGCACTATTATTCCTTGCACACTGGTGTCCTCATTGTCAAAATGAGTTACCAGCAGTACAAGAAGTTATCAACCTCATGGGTGTTCCTGATGGAGTAGATGTAATTGCAATAGCAACCTCAATAGATAGAGGAAGAGAAAATTACCCTCCACAAGATTGGTTAGCACGTGAAGGGTGGAGTGAAACACAAATTTATGACCTTGATAAAAAGATAGCAACCTCTTATGGTCTTACATCATTCCCGTACTGGGTATTTTTAGATAAAGATTTAAACGTTATAGCTAGAAGAGCAGGTAATCTTCCTGGAGATTACGTGGGACAACTACTAATACAATTAGCTAATCAATAATTTAGACTATTGCATCCCCAGATGTAGGATCAAAGAAGTGTAACTTCGAAGGATCGATAGACAAAGTAATTTTTTCTCCTTCTTTAACTACTGAATTTGGGTTCACTCTAGCAATAAATTTTGTTTGGTCTCCTAAAACAGAAATGTCTTCACCTTCATCAGCAAGAATCTCTTCTATAGCTTCTGTTTGAACAGGTTTTATATCCTTGTAAAAGTGAATATATGAATCTGAACCTAACTGTTCGAGTAAAGTCACCTTTACACTTAACTTTTCTGAGAACTCCTTTGAATTAGCATAATTTGAATCCTCAAATGCTTCTGGCCTAATACCTAATACTATTTCTTTTCCTTCAAACTCTTTTAGCTTCTTATTTTTTTCAGCATTGTATTTAATAGAGTCTTCACCAAAAGATAGGCTTATATTTTTTGAAGAAACCTTAACATTTGCATATACAAAGTTCATGGATGGGCTACCAATAAATCCTGCTACAAAAATATTTTTTGGATACAAATAAATTTCTCTAGGAGTATCTATTTGTTGCAACTCTCCTTTTCTAATGACTGCAACCCTATCTCCCATTGTCATTGCTTCTACTTGGTCATGTGTAACATAAAGTGTTGTAGTTTCAAGCTGAGTATGTAACTGACCTAATTCTGCTCTCATTTGAACTCTTAATTTTGCATCTAAATTAGAAA
>CAZKFE010000013.1:9518-16105 GCA_964551955.1 uncultured Candidatus Actinomarina sp.
GCTCATCCATTAAGAAAGCTTCTGGGTTTCTTACAATAGCTCTACCCATAGCTACACGTTGACGTTGACCTCCTGATAATGCCTTTGGTTTTCTTTCAAGCAATTCATCAATTTCTAAAATTTTTGCAGCTTCTTTAACTTTTTCATCTATCTCATTTTTAGACAATTTACGTAGCTTAAGTGAGAAAGCCATATTGTCATAGACTGACATATGGGGATAAAGTGCATAGTTTTGAAAGACCATTGCAATATCTCTATCTTTTGGGGCTACCTCATTTACTACTTTATCTCCAATTGAGATTTCACCCTCAGTAATATCTTCAAGTCCTGCGACCATTCTTAATAAAGTTGTTTTTCCACAACCTGAAGGTCCAACAAAAACTACAAATTCTCCATCATTTATTTCAATACTTACAGCTTCTAAGGCTCTGGTTCCGTTTGGATAAATTTTTCCAACAGAGTTAATTTTTATAGATCCCATAATTACTCCATGTATTCTAACTAAAAATCAAAATATTTTAAACTCATTTGCTTCAATAACTAAAGTCTAACTCTTCAGTTATTTCATCAATATATTTACTTGTTAATTCGATATATTTTGTCATCGCATACCAAAGAGAGTCTGAGCCTATTCTTCTCTCCATTAGTTCGGAAGCATCAAATCTGAATAAATCTTTTTCTAAAGATTTTTTTATCAATTTGGCTTCCTTGATAGTTAATTTATTCTTTAATAAGCTAATTTCAGAATTCTTGTTAGCTGGGATATATGTAGAATCACTTTTTGACATCCACTTTTTGCCAAAA
The DNA here is from genome assembly GCA_964551955.1 of uncultured Candidatus Actinomarina sp. GTDB lineage: Bacteria > Actinomycetota > Acidimicrobiia > Actinomarinales > Actinomarinaceae > Actinomarina. The sequence goes on from CAZKFE010000013.1 coordinate 10,323, forward strand.
TTATCATCTATTAAAGCATTTATTACCGTTTTAGATTCTCTTGTCGAATTAACAACTATTAGTACATCCCCTATACCAACCATTGCCTCTTTATTTTTTTCTGATGGAAATTTAAAGAAATCATAATCTAAACTGTAATCTTTATCATTTGGAAAATAATTATATGCAAAATGTCCTGACCAAGAAAATACGCAAGAGTTTTCATCATTTACAAGATTCTTATAGTTATTTCTAAATTCTTTTCTAGTCATTCTTTTATTGCCGCCAAAAACAGCGTCTTCTATAAAGATTAATTTTCCAATCTCCAAAATTGATAGTGTAATTTCATCAGACCCAGATAATAATTCTTGATTAGCCCAAAGATCATAAACCTCTGGTCCTTTTTGATGTAGTATTAAATCTTCGAGCCAGTTTGTTGCTATCCAACCAGTAGAAGCACCACTTTCAATATCTAAACACCATAAGGGGTTTTCTTTACTAGAGAAATCTTTAGTAAAAGAGATCATATCTTCATAACTTTCAAATTTTGGAGAACCAATAGATTTATATTTTTCTACGTCATACCAAATAAGGGAATTTGGAATTAGTCTAAACCATACCCCATAATTATTTTTATCTCTTTTTGAGGTTGTTATCTCAATTAGGTGATCAGAAAATTTATTCTTTAAATCTTTTTCATTTATGACATTACTAATTGGAATAGCTATGTTGCGTTCCCCTAAATTGACAACCCCTTGTGGGTTTGGAATTATCGCTAAATCAATATCGTTGTCTGTAACTTCTATCAAGTATGTTTCAATATCTGATACTGGAAAATATGTAATTTTTATATTGCTAGCTCTTGAGATTTCATCCAACTCTTCTATAAAGTAATCCATTTGTGGAAAGAATGGCCCACCTATTGTTACTTCATCTGGTTTATATGCTAACCAAGAAAAGAAAACAGTTACTACAAGAAAAATAATAAAAAATAAGCTCTTATTATTTATCCCCATAAATATGCTGCCCCCCTAACGCCACTGCTTGATCCATGTTCTGCTTTAACAATGGGAGTTAAGAAAAAGTTAGAAGCAATATAAGGAACAATTCTAGTTTGTATTTCCTCATATAACTCATCTATCTCAGACATCCCTCCACCACAGACAATAACTTCGGGATCTAGAATATTCACAAATGTACTAAACGACCTAGCTGTCCTTTCAAAATACTCATCCATTACTTCAAGTGCTAATTGATCTTTTTTTCTATATAAATCAATAATTTCCTTAGAAGAAAGTTTATTATCTGATTTAAATTCATAATGATTCTCTAAACCAGGACCAGATATGAACACTTCTATTGCACCAATTCTTCCGCAGTGTCTTTTTATAGTCTTTTCATAATCATCCATAGGTCCTGGAATTGGATTCTGACCCCATTCCCCTGAAAGTTTATTTGGACCTTCTACAAGTTCTTTATTTACAACATAACCTGCTCCCACGCCAGTTCCTAATATGACAGCAAAAACTGTGTTGTAGCCTTTCCCAGCTCCATCTATAGCCTCTGACAATGCCAAACAATCTGCATCATTTGCAATCTTAACTTCAAAACCCAGTTCTTTCTCTATATCTTTTTTTACTGGCATATTCTCAAGAGCTTTTGAATTTGAGACTTGTACGAGCCCTGTGTCGGGGTGTAAAGATCCCGGCATTCCAATTCCAACAGTGAAATCTTGTTTATTTTTTGATATATCTTTTACCAAATTAGCTACAACTTTTATAATTTCTTTGTAGCTATCTTTTGGAGAGTCAATTCTAATTCGATTTAATTCAGAACCATCTTTACTATCAATTGCAATAGCTTCAATTTTTGTTCCTCCCCAGTCAATTCCAATTTTCATTTTATTTACTCAGTTCAAAATTTAAGCTATATTTTTCTATGTTAGTAGTCCCAGTTTCTTCCAGTTGATTATTTTTATTTACTGACCAAACAAACGGTGCATCTGGATATTCTTTAGCGTAATCAGTTGCTACTCCAATTAGAATTTTCTCCTGACTCCTTAAGTTTATTGTCAAAAACCGCAAATAGTAAAAATAATTTTTACACCTATCGTCCTCTTTAGAATCTAATAAGGCTTTGATTTCACTCTTAAAGTTATTTTCATTTTTTAATTCAAGTGAAAATTCTCCTGGACCATAGTTTTCCCAAGAAGGGCCCAAACATACTCCATTAAACTCACTTTCATAATCTTCTCTAAATTTCATATCAAAGAGGAGTGAATAGCTTTCAATATCTTTTTTATTTTTTGGAAAAATTTGTACCTCAAGATTAACTGTGTTTTTACCTTGATTAATATTGAATAGCAATTTTGAATCTACATATTCAACTTTATCCTCAGAGTAAATTTCATATTCAATAACTTCAGTATTTGAAGAACAACAAATAAATACAATGAGAAAGAAAATATAAGTTAGGGATCTCAACCCTTTACTGCCCCTCCAATAAGACCTCTAATGAAGAATCTTTGTAGGCTAAAGAATACGATTAAAGGAACTATCATCGAAATTATTGCTCCAGATGTTCTTAAATGCCAAGCTTCACCATAAGCACCAACAGCTAATTGGGAAACATGGGAAGTTACAACTAAGTTCTCAGGGTTATAAACTCCTAAAAACACATTCGCTACAAGAAAGTCGTTATACACCCACAAGAACTGAAAAGTACCAAAAGCGGCAATTCCTGCAACTGATAATGGTAAGACTAATTTAAAAAATGTTGTCATATTGCTTGCACCATCAATTTTTGCTGATTCAATAACACTTTTAGGCAAACCCATCATAAAGTCTCTTAATAAAAAAGTCGCGAGAGGTAAACCAAATCCTGTATGTGCAAACCAAGTTGCTACAAAAGTTCCATTTAAATCAAGTTCAGGTATTATAGGAATCCCAAAAACTTCAATTCCACTCTTGAATAGTTGTACTAAAGGAATTAATGACATTTGTAATGGAATTATCATAGAACCAACAACAAAAAGAAATAAAACCTCTTTCCCTCTAAATTCCATAAATGCAAAAGCATACGCAGCAAATGCAGCAATAGTTATTGGAATAATTGTAGATGGAATTGTGACTGCGAAAGAATTATAAAAAGATCTATCTAGATTGTCTGCAAAAAAGATTTCAGAATAGTTATCTAGTGTTAGCTCTGTCCATATCTTTCCTGTATAAATAGCATCCCACCATGATTCTCTTTTTATACTTTCACCTGGCCGAAAAGAACTTAACATAAAACCAAAGATTGGAAACATCCAAGTTATAGCTATGGTTACTAAAATCAATTTAGAAACAGGCTTGTCATACCATTTTTGAGTATTTCTTGTCATGATTGTGTATTTTCCTTTTCTCTAATAGCTGTACCTATAATTATTGGCAAGACACAGACAAATATTAATACTGCAACTGTTGCGGACCTTCCAAAATTTCTATACTTTGAGAACTCGTCTAACATTTTTACAGCTAATAAATTTGTCTCTAAATCGCCCCTTGTAGAAACATATATTATATCAAATGCTTTAAGCACAGTAACAACCATATAGGTACCTACTACAATTATCGTACTTTTAATATATGGAATAACAATTGATCTGAAAACTCTCATTTCTGAAGCCCCATCAATTTGACCTGCTTCCATAATTTCTTGAGGAATTGCTTTAATGCCAGCCGAAAATACAACAGCTGCAAATCCTGTAAACATCCAAATCATAATCAACATTAACAACATAGTATTTACTGGCAGGTTCACCAAAATACTGTTAAACCAATTATTTGTGTCTAGAGCCTGAGCAAATGGTAAATTTGACATATCTCTTTGTTGAAGCCATCCAATTGGTTTTAAACAATTTTCACTATCAAACCCATTAAATTTCCCATCAATTATTCGGTTATTCATACATTGAGTTCCCAACCTATCAACTGAAACTCTAATGCCATTTATAATCCCAATTTGTGTCAATGGTGGTGGTCTGTATTCATAAATGAATTTAAATATCGCACTTGCACCAACTGCCGAAATAGCCATTGGTAAAAAAACAATTGACTTAAAGAAAGCTTCCCCTTTATTTAATCTATCTGATAACCAACCTACAACCAACCCAATAAGTAAAACGAGAGAAACTACAAAAATTAACCAAATTAATTGATTCCTTATTGTTACTATCATTTCTGGATCTGTGAATGCCCACTTATAGTTTTCAATACCTATAAATTCATTACTGTATCGATCTTTAAAACTTATATATATAGTTCTTAAAGCTGGATAAAAAAGAAAAAGTGCAATCATAAATAAAGACGGGCCAACAAACATCCGTGCCTCGAGTGCATCTCTACTATCTCTAGGAGCAAGTTTTATAATTTTGTCCATCCCAAGAAATAAAAGAAATATAAAAGTTGAACCAATTATTAAAGCCACTACTACTAATAAATTTCGAGAAATGGCGTCTGTTAACTCTCTAAATAAAATAGCTTGTGATAAAAACCAAATGAGTGGAAAGATTCCTAAAGCCAACATAGATATTCCTATTGACATTAATTTTTCTTGTTGTGTTGCTTCTCTCATCCCAATTTTACTATTTTACTATATCAACTAAATGATAGCCACCCTACTAGGGTGGCTATCTCAACTAATTAAAAAATAGTTGGCTTATGGCCAAGAATTTTCAACAGTGTCTAATGCTGTATCAATATATCCTGGACCTTCTACAGCTAAGTTCATCATTTCTTTCCAGAATGAACCAGCTCCAACCTCAGGTGGCATTAAGTCTGAAGCATCAAATCTGAAGCTGTTTGCGCTTAATGCGGCTGCGATTGTGTCACCAAGAATCTTATTGATAGGTGCTGCGTACAATGATGTGTCAAAACCTGTGTGAGCACTTAAACGTGCATTATCAGGTCTAGTAGCAACATTATTGTAGAATTCTGCACTTAACATATATGCAGCAACAGCTTTTGTTGCTTCTCTATCATTAAATGCACCCCACATGTCTCCTCCACCTAAAGCAGCAGCTGGAAGACTTGGGTCAATTGATGGGAATGGGAATACTGTAGTTACAGTTCCTGCGCCCTCTTTTTCACCTTCTGGCCAAAATCCTGTAATAAAGGAAGCCTGCCTATGCATAAAGCAACCTGGGTTGCCATTTGCATCCTTTGAGAACATTGGATCTTGTGCATTACCAAAGTATGTTGATACGATAGCATCTGTACCACCTACAACATATCCATCTGTATGCATAATTTGGCTAAGAAGGGTTGCAGCATTTTTAACAACTGGATCGTTAAATGGAATTTCGTGGCTTACCCACTTGTCATATGATTCGACACCCTGTCCTGTTCGAAGCATAATATCTTCCATCCAATCAGTTGCTAACCAACCAGAAGCACCGTTTGAATACATACCGAAACAGAATGGGTTCATTCCGTCAGCAACTATTTGATCTGCTAGAGCAATCATCTCGTCCCATGTTGATGGAACAGAATATCCTCTTGCGTCAAATTCTGCTGGCTGATACCAAACAATACTCTTGAGGTTCGCTGCATTTGCACCACCATAAATAACACCATCTACCACACCTAGTCCTACTAAGTATGATGAGAAGTTTGCTTGATATTCATCTAAGTCAATCCCTAGATCTCCTAATGGAGTAAGCATTCCTCTAGTTGCAGCATCTACTACTGCACCTGGTTGTGGCCATAATGCGAAGTCAGGTGTATCACCAGACTCCATCTGAATTTGAATTTCTTGCTCAAAGT
>CAZKFE010000014.1:0-15027 GCA_964551955.1 uncultured Candidatus Actinomarina sp.
ACTTCTACATCAACAATATTAAATTCTTCATCAAAAGTGGTAAATGTTCCTTCTGCTTCAACTAAAACAGTAGCTAATGAAATCTCTTCAATTGAATTGATTGTAAGAGATTCATCAACTAACAATTCTTCAAGTGGTTCTGTTGTAATTTCTGTAATATCAGCTGTTTCTGTTGTATCTATTTGTGCATCTTGATTCTGAGATAAAAAAAATATACCAACTAACACAACACTGCCTATTAAAAAATAAAGAATATTGTTGTTTAGAGGTGTTGAGTTTTTACCAGAAAAAATTTTCTCTTTTTCTTTATCGAACTCTTCCTGAGTAATAGCTCCTTCATCAAGAAGTTTCTTCAATCTTCCAATTTCTTCAGCATTACTCATAATTTAATTTAACCATAGTGTGACTAAATTTGGAGTCAGAATTGGTGACAGTTTTGATTGGGATACCGGAAAACCCTAGTGGCCAGAGGCAGAATCGAACTGCCGACCCCTTGTTTTTCAGACAAGTGCTCTACCGACTGAGCTATCTGGCCTTTTGGCGGGGACGACGGGATTCGAACCCGCGACCTCCTGCGTGACAGGCAGGCGTAAACTCCAGACTTTACCACGCCCCCGTAATCCTTAAAGTATAACTCAAAAAAAAAGTTCAACGTAATAAAAATATTCACAATAATATAAAAGGTATGCGTTTAGAAAGCTACTTAAAATATTTTGTTAGATTTATGTTATTACAGGTTACCTTGACCTATTTAACTATATTTTATTTTGATAATTATTTAATCTCTTACCCGGAATTTAAAGAAAATATTTATTTAAATTTAGCTCAAGATGCAGAGAGGTTTGCACCATTTATTAATAGTGAGTTTATTTCTGTAGATATATTTTTAGGATTAGCTATATTTGTATTTCTAATAATTCTATATTCAACTAAATTCTACACATATGTAAACGAACTGAGTTTCTCAATAAACAAAAGCTTAATAGATGAGTATCTTCAGTTATATTTACTTTGGACAAGTTATTTATTTGCTACATTTTTTATATTCCGATTTGAAAATATATCTAGAGGATATTTATTACTCTTTTCTTTTTTAATTCCAGTTATATTATTAATTTTTAGAAATACTGAATTTATTTCATCTCTACTGGGTAGATCTGTTACAAATGAAACATTTGTAACATTTAATTTGGATAAAAATTCAAATTTTAGAAACTTAAGATTGTTGACATTTAGAAAAAATATCGGCTCATACAATATAAGAAATTTTGACAACCCTACTAATTTAATAAAAAAAATAGACAAAATAAATAAAGATACAAAAATTAATTTAATTGTTATAAATTTAGAAAATAAAAATTCTATAAAGAAAAGTCTTGAAGAATATTTAATTAATCTTAACAAAAAAGTGATGTTGCTTTCAGAAAATGAATTGATATTTAAAAATAAATTAATTTACAGAAAAGAAGTAGTGGATGGAAAATATCTAGTTTATTTTAATAATGATGTTCAATATGGTTCAAAATATATACTAAAAAGAATTATCGATATAATATTTTCAACTATTGGAATAATCTTATTTTTACCAATTTCTTTGTTAATTGTAATTTTAATTTTAATAAAGGACGGTTACCCATTCTTTGTTAAACAAAAAAGAGTCGGATTGCATGGAAATCATTTTAATATGTATAAATTTAGAACAATGAGAAAAGACTCTCACAAGCTTAGGGATTCTCTATCAAGTCTAAATAAAGGAAAGGGCCCGTTGTTTAAAATTGAAGATGATCCAAGAGTAATAAAACAACTAAGATTTATAAGAGAATATAGTTTAGACGAAATACCTCAATTTATAAATGTTCTTAAAGGAGAAATGTCTATCGTTGGACCTAGGCCTTTATTCGATGATGATACAAAATTATTTAATACAAACTATATGAGAAGATTAAATGTCCTACCTGGTATAACTGGGTTATTGCAAATTAATGAGAGAAACACTGATGATTTTGCAACCTGGTATAAATACGATATTGAATATATAGAAAATTGGAGTCTTTATTTAGATTTAAAAATTATATTCAAAACACCATTAGCTATTTTTTCAAAAAAAATAAAGGGTCTTTAGAGAAACTGTGGGTCGGGTGGGAATCGAACCCACGACCTTGAGCTTAAAAGGCTCCTGCTCTACCAATTGAGCTACCGACCCTATCAATTAATAAAGAATAGCACCTTAAAATAAATTAAGTAAAAAATTAATTATTCTTCCTCAGATAAATCCTTATATTCAGAGACTCCTTTTATCTTATTACTAGCTTGTCTAATTGAATTTAATAATTCTTTGTTTATTTTTTCAACTATATCTTTCGTTTCACTTTTAATCTCTTCATCCTTTATCGTTGATTCGATAGCAGATAAAATATTTTTAAATATTTCAGATGTATTTTCAATAGTGTCTTTTAAGGAATCCTTTAGGTCATCCATTAAATCTTCTTCGTCAACTTTATTTTTAATTTTTTTTGTAACATCTGAAACTTCTTTTGATATTTCAGACCAGTTATTTTTTTCCATATAAGAAATTATAAGTAACTTACAATTTTGATTTGTCTTTAAATTTTAATCCTGGTTTTCTATCTATTCTTTGATTGGCCCACCTTGCAGGAGCAATTAATCTAAAGAATGGAGGGAGAAAAGGCCTTATTGATTTTAACAATGCTAAATTAAAATTAACTAAGAATCTCCTAGTTTTTGTGTTTTTTATCCCGTACAATTTTTTAAATTCTTCAGGCAATGTATTAAATGCTATGAAAGCAATAAATGGCCAAATTGGCTTTATGTGAATTGGCACAGGGCCTCCTGCAATAATTTCTTTTACATCTTTTGCAACATCAGTTAGCAAAATATAATCTTCTTCTCTTGATTTGTTAATTACCCATTCTTTAAGTTCATTATGTGTTTTTGGCATTAAATTTTTATCTACTAAAACCATTTCTGCTCCTAGCATATTTTCTCTGTGATATTGATCTTTTTCTCTTTCTGATAATTTTTTTACTGTTTTTTCATAAAAAAATATTGAGGAAATTTGCAAACAAGAATGAACCCACAAAAGCTGTTCATAATCGAGTGCATCATAAATACCGCCTGTAACTTTATCTTTCCCATTTATAACTTCATGTAGCTTGTTTATTCTAAGAGCACTTTCATCTGCTTCTTCTTTAGTCCCGAAAGTAACTGAATTTTGCAAAGATAAAGTTCTAATAAGTCTTTTCCACGGGTCTCTCTGATAAAAAGATGTCTGCCTTGCTCCAGCAGCAATTAAAGGGTGGGCTGCATGCATTAACAGAGCTCTTGCCCCACCAAAGAGAACCGTTATTTCTTTATTAACTTTCCACATCATAGAGTCGGGTCCAAAATATCCTGGGTCTGCTTTCATAATTAAATTTTATCAATTTAATAATCTATAAATAATTTATATAGTTTTTTTAATTGTTTTTTAAGTACCTATCGAACATATACTTAATTTAAGATAAATATGTTAGATAAGCTTATATACGTTACTTACCAAACTTTTCCAGCAGGTACTGCAAACAGTTTACAAACAATCTCAAATATTAAATATTTTATAAAAAATGGAATTGATGTTGAGCTTTACTTTCCATTAAGAAATAACGAAAGTAGTGACAATATTAAGGAGATTCAAAATTATTATAATATTTCAGAAAATTTTAAATTAAGTGGCATTAGCCACCCTTATCCTCATGGGAAATTTAAACTTTTAAAACCTTTATGGTTTCATATAAGTCATTATCTATGGTCTAAAAAAACAGTAATAAATATTAAAGACAAGTTTGATGAAAATACACAATTTTTTACTAGATCTGACTGGGTTGCCTTTTTCCTAGCCAAAAGTGGAAAGAAGGTTATCTTTGAATGTCATCAAACTTCAAAACTTAGGAACTTAATAGTGAGAAAAATTAAAAATTATGAAAATGTAAAATTTATTTATCTAAATAATCACTTACAAAATTATTACAAAAATTTAAATAATTCGATAGTCCTACATAATGGTGTTGATCCTGATTTACTTAAAAAAATAAAGCAACAGAAAAAATCAAATTCAATTGTTTTTATAGGAAATCTTTCACGGTTCAATAAGTCAAGGGGTTTAGAAATAATACTTGGACATTTTACTGCAAAAGAAATCGGAGGTAAATTTAAATTAGATATTGTTGGAGGACCTAGTAGCGATGTTAAAAGACTGAGAAACTTCATAAAGATAAACGGACTTCAAGACTCTATTAATATTCATGGAAGACTTAATAGAGAAAAAACTGCAGATATAATTAATAAAGCAGAGATTGGTCTTTTGGTTAATACAAAATCTAATTTACATTCTTATAAATATACCTCTCCACTTAAATATTTTGAATACTTACTTGGAGGTCTTGCTGTTGTAGCTCTTAATTTTCCATCTCATCGAGATTTACCATTTTCAGAAAGAATTAATTATTTTAATTTAGAAGACAGGAAAAGCCTGCTAACTGCTTTAGAAGAAGCTAAAGAATCTGAACCTCTTAACGAAAATGAATTAAAGGTAATTAGTCTGGATACTAGGGTAAAAAAAATTATCTACTTTCTTAAGTAATGCACGCCTGGAGGGATTTGAACCCCCAACCTTCTGATCCGAAGTCAGATGCTCTATCCAGTTAAGCTACAGGCGCAAAAGATTTAATCGTACTTATAATTAACTTTAATGTGAAAAATAAAGTAAAAATTCTAAAGACAAATATTAATCAAATAACACTTGATAATTTATCTGATATTTTAATCAAAGAAAACAACCTGGATGTCGCTGTGTGTAATGCAAATTCACTTGTTAGGTCTTATAAAGATACCGAACTACAAATTATTATTAACAATTTTGATGTAGCTACTCCAGATGGATTTCCTGTAGCTAAAGCTTCAAAAATCTTATATAAAAATAACCAGCAAAGAGTTGACGGATATAAAATATTTAATCACACAATTAAAAAAAGTATTGAGCATAAAACATCTCACTATTTTTATGGCAACTCAGAAGAAGTGGTAAATAAAATTATTACAAAGTTTAAGAATGCATACCCTTCAATAAATATTGCTGGTTATTCTTGTCCCCCCATCCTTGACATAGAAGAACTTGCAAGTAAAGACTATATGGAGGAGATTATTAAATTAGAACCAAATATAGTTTGGCTATCTTTTGGCTTCCCTAAGCAAGAAAGGCTTATGCAACTTATTAGAGAAAAATATAATTTAAACTCTAACCTCGTTGGAGTTGGATTTACTTTTGACTGGACTGCAGGAACTAAATTTAAAGCACCAGAATTTATAGCTAATTTAGGCTTAGAGTGGATACTTAGATTAATACAAGAGCCAAGAAGGCTTTATCGAAGATACTTTATTGATAATACATTGTTTATTTTTTATTTTATTAAGCAATATATAGAAATAAAATTTAAAAAAGATAAGAAAGATTAATTCCCCCTATAAAGCTGATATTATTTATTTAGATGAATACAGTTATAAAACAACTTCAAGAAGAATTAAATCAAATTCTAATTAAATTTGATATTGATGAAAATATTCAAATTTCAGTATCAAAAATTCCAAATTTTGATATCCAAATTAATAACCTTGTTAAATATCAAGAACATAAATCAATAGAAGAAATAGCAGAGGCGTTCTTAAAGAAAATTGAAAATACAAATTATTTTAGCTCTGTCGAATTTAGTGAAAAGTTTTTTATAAATTTAAAGTTCAACCATATTAGTTGTGTAAGTAATATTACAAACTTAAAAGAAGATTTTACTATTAATAACCCTGAAAAAATAATGCTTGACTACGGAGGTCCAAATATAGGAAAGCCTTTACATGTTGGTCATTTACGCAGCTTAAATATTGGAAGAAGTTTATATAATATGAATAAATTTATCGGCAACAAAGTAAGTAGCGATATACATTTAGGAGACTGGGGGATGCCTGTTGCCCAAATAATCTCTTATATAGATGTCGAAGAAATGGATATAAATTCTTTAAAAGTTAGTGATTTAGAATCAATTTATCCTATTGCTTCTAATGAGTACCAAACTAATAAAAAATTTAAAGAATACGCAAAAGAAACCAATAAACATCTAAATGATGGCGAAGAAGAAGTTATTTTGAAATGGAAAATAATTAAAGAATTATCTATTAACTCAATCAAAGAAAGTCTTAAAAAATTAAACCATGATTTTGATTATTGGTTTGGAGAGAGTGATGTAAATGACTTGATCCCAGGTATGTTAGAAAATTTATTAAAGAAGGAAAAGATTGAATATGATGATAATGCTTTGGTAAGTAAAGAAGATACTGATCCTAGAATTCTAATTACAAAATCAGATGGATCATATCTATATATTACAACAGACTTAGCAACTATTATTTCTAGGCAGAATAGTAATCCTTCTGACAAGGTTTTCTATGTTGTAGATAGTAGACAATCACTCCATTTCAAACAATTGTTTAGCTCAGCAAAATATTTTGAATTTGATAAATTAGACTACCATCATATTGGCTTTGGTACTTTAAATGACAAAAATGGTAATCCTTTTAAAACTCGCGAAGGTGGGACAAAACCCCTTTTAGAGTTGTTTGATGAAACTTATGAATATATTTTTAAAGTAAATAAAAATCTAGATAATAAATCAATAAGCATTTTAACAAACACTGTCCTGACATACAGTGATTTATTGACAAATAGAAAAACAAATTATAAGTTTGATCTTAAAAAATTTACAAATGTTTCAGGAAAAACTGGCATCTATGTCCAATATTCTCAAGTAAGAGCAAAGAATTTGCTTAATTTATTTAAAGATACAGAAAGCGATAAAATATCCACTAATATTTCCGAAATCGAAGCTGACCTTCTTTCTAAGCTTTTTCTTTTTCATCATTACTTGGAAAGAAGTATAGAACTCAGCGAGCCTCACCATTTAGCTGACTATCTATATGATATATCAAATCTCTTCAACAAATTTTATGAGGATGAAAAAATATTAAATATTAGTAATAAGGAAATTCAGAAATCCAAACTCTTTATAGCAAATTTTTTTCTAAGAACATGCCACAATGTAATGTACTGTTTGGGAATTGAGCCTGTAGACAAAATGTAAATTATAAAAATATTTGTGTTGAAAGAATCCACACAAATAAAGTAAAGCCATATGAGATTTTATCAATAACTGCTAAAGCAGATCGTAAAGTAAATTGTAAAAATAAAGCTAAAGGAACCGATATAAATCCTGCAAAAGACACCGCTTTCCCTATTGAGGAAATATCATTAAGAATAAAAGTTTCTACCTTAAATGAATATTGGAATACAATTAGAAAAAATAGTGAAATCAGTATTGTGTAAATAATATTCATAATCAAGTCTTTAAATGAGGTATTGTAGGTTTTAAAAACATTCAAGAATTCAACAGGTATAAATAAAATAAAAATCGATATAAAAAACAATATCAAAAACCAAAACAAACCCTGACCGGTCCACGAAATAATACTTCTTTCAACCCTGCCTACAGACTCAAGTAACAAATAGAGAGAATAGCCAGAAAGGACGGTTCCTAGGGAAAATAAATATAGACCGAAAATACTTAAAAAGTTCTTAGATTCAAATCTAAAGTTCAATTCATTTGGTAATTTTTGATATTGCATACTGTCATATACTAATGTTTTTTCTATTAAAATAAATACTAATTATGGAATTAATTGACACACCAAATCCAAATGCGAAGAAAATAGAAACTGAATTATCTGGAAACATTCTTCAAGCAGAATTATATAAAATAGAAGGTGTGTCTTCTGTTTTTTTTGGTCCTGGTTTTGTAACAATTACAAAAGAAGAAAATATAGACTGGGAATCAATAAATGAAGACATTATTAACATCTTTGATAAACTGTAATGTATGGAAACATTTAATCAAGATCCAAAACCAGGAAGATTAGTTTTACCGCTTGTGTTGGTAGGAATGATTGCAACAACTTATACTTTTGTTAATAGGGTAGCAACTAATAATGATTTAGACCTTTCAGTTGACCAAGAAGAAGTGGTTGTAGTTGAGGATGAAACTGTTGCAGAAGACACTACAACTACCTCAACTACTACAACTACTTTACCTGTTGAAGTTGTTACCTATCTTGAAGAAATTCAAGGTGAGAAAGTTCAATCTGATGAATTAGGTCAAAAAGTATTAGAAGCAAATCAAAAATGGGATGATGAAATGTCAACTTACCAGGAAGCAAAAGATGAGTTTGCTAAGTTTATTGAAGATGCTAATCAATTCAAATTAACAGTTTCTGAACCAGGGCCTCCAAACACTTTTGCTAGCTTAGTAACAAGCCATGAAGAATTAAAAGTTCTTGCTAACTTGATCTATGAAGACACTGAAGAATTACTTGAAGGTCTCACATCTTCAGACACTGGTGAAAGAAGGTCTGCTGCACTAGAGTCTTTTAATGAAAACCTAGCTCAGTTTCAACAAAAAATCGATGAAATTATTGCGGCTACTACCTCTAGCTAGAAGCTGCTGAACAAACAGTGTCGATCATTAACATAGCAATAACATAAGGGTCTGCATTTGCATTAGGCCTTCTGTCCTCAAGATATCCTTTTTTATCAACCTCTACTTGCCATGGGATTCTAATTGACGCTCCTCTATCACTTAGGCCGTATGAAAAAGTATCGTACCTTTGCGTTTCATGATCTCCTGTTAGTCTTTCTTCTATTCCAGCACCATAATTTTTTACATGTAATTCGGCATTTTTTCCTAAAGCTTCACATCCTGAAATTATTGCATCATACCCACCTTCTTCTCTCATTTCCTTTGTAGAGAAGTTTGTATGCATGCCTGCACCATTCCAATCCCCTTTTACTGGTTTTGGGTCTAAAGTTGCTGATATATTGTAGTCTTCTGCAATTCTATAAAGAAGCCATCTTGAAACCCATATTTGGTCTCCAATGTCTGGAGCTCCAACAGGCCCTATTTGATACTCCCATTGTCCAGGCATAACTTCTGCATTTGTGCCAGAAATCTCTAGACCTGCAACAATGCATGCTGAGGCGTGATCTTCAGATATGTCTCTTCCATAAACTTCATCAGCCCCAACGCCACAATAATAACCTCCTTGTGGTGCGGGATACCCTGATGGTGGAAATCCTAATGGTTGACCATATTTTAAAGAATCATAAGACTGTTCATAAAATGTATACTCTTGTTCTAGACCAAACATCGGTTCAAACTCAGCAAAATTTTCTGCAGCTGCCAGACAAGCGGCTCTTGTATTTGATTCATGTGGAGTCATATCAACATTTAGAACCTCACACATAACTAATATATTATCACCACCCCTTATTGGGTCTTTAAATGTTGAAACAGGTCTTAGAACACAATCTGAGTTATCTCCTGTTGCTTGCTCCGTACTTGATCCATCAAAACCCCATATTGGTGGTTCTGATCCTTGTTCTATTATCTTTGTTTTACTCCTTAATTTACTGGTAGGAGTTTTACCATCAATCCATATATATTCTGCTTTTATTTTCATACTTACTAATGTAGTATTATTTTTTAATATTTGGAATTTCTAGATATTAATATATTGTTTCAAGATTATGGTTAACGGATATATAAATTTAGATAAAGAACATAGTGAATTTGTACCAATATTTAAGAATGTTGGTGTTAAAAAGCTGACTTTAAAGAAAGTTAGGAATCAAAGCAAGATTGATATTGTTTTAACTTCACTATCTAAGTATGGTGAAACAAAGAAAAATCTATCAGATATCGAAAGTTCTAGTAACCCAATACCTACTTTAATTATTTGTAATAATAAGGACTTTGATCAAACAATTGATTTAATTAGAAATGGTCAAATTGAAGTTATTTCAAATAAGAGTCGGGTTAGTGAAATTAACGCAAGAATTAATTCACTTATAGGTGATAGTATTTCAGAAAAATTAGAGTTTAAAGATTTAATAATTAATTTAAAAACTTATGAAGCAAAAGTAAATAATGATCTTTTAGATTTAACTTATATGGAATATGAGTTATTAAAATTCTTTATTGAAAATCAAGAAAATGTTTGGTCTAGGGAAGAGTTACTCGAAAAAGTTTGGGGATATGAGTATTTTGGAGGTGCTCGAACGGTAGATGTCCATGTTAGGAGATTAAGATCAAAACTGGGCGAAAAAAGATTAGACTGGATTAAGACTGTTCATTCGGTTGGATATAAATTTAACTAAAACTATTCCCACATCCACAAGTTCTTGAAACATTTGGATTATCAATTGAAAACCCGGTTTCCATTAGGCCTTCTTTATAATCTAATGTAGCACCTTGTATGTGAGATGTGCTTTCAGAGTCTACTGCTATCTCAACACCATCATATTCTTCAATAGAATCGCCTTCGAGTTTTTCTGTATCAAAATACATTTCATAAGAATATCCTGAACAGCCTCCAGGCTTAACTCCCATTCTTAGGAAACTATTTTCTGTATCTTCTGCAAGCTTAAGTTCTTTAAGCTTCTCAACCGCACTGTCGGTAGCTAAAACTACTCTTGTTGATTTAATTTGTATGTCCATAGGATAATTATACCAAAATATTGAATTTTAAATAAATTAATTATTGGAAGAACTGTTTTGCCTATAAAATAAGCCTATGATTCAAAATGATATTCTATTGAAACACTTATCAAGTGTTATGGATCCGGAGTTAGGTGTAAATATTGTTGACCTCGGAATGGTTAAAGATATAACATATAAAGATTCAGAAATCACAATTAATCTTGCTTTAACAATTGCAGAATGCCCTATGAGGAATCAAATAGAGTCTGAGATAAAAAGAAAGC
This sequence comes from uncultured Candidatus Actinomarina sp., assembly GCA_964551955.1. Taxonomy (GTDB): domain Bacteria; phylum Actinomycetota; class Acidimicrobiia; order Actinomarinales; family Actinomarinaceae; genus Actinomarina. The sequence goes on from CAZKFE010000014.1 coordinate 10,916, forward strand.
TCAAGTTAATTGAAAATGTGAATGAAGTAAACATAAATGTTGTTGCAATGAGTAAAGAAGATAGAGCTTCTTTAATGTCAACAGCTAGAAAAAACGCAAGGGAAAAAGCTATACCTACACAGATAAATACAAGAACAAGAGTAATAGCAATTGGAAGCGGTAAAGGAGGTGTTGGAAAATCTACAATCTCAACAAATCTTGCTGTTGGTCTTGAGAAATTAGGATTCGCTACAGGATTACTCGATGCAGATATTTGGGGATTTTCAATACCAAGATTATTAGGAATAGAAGGTCGTCTTGAAGCTAACAATGAGAAAAAAATTATTCCGTATAAAAAAGATGGTTTAGAGGTTGTATCAACTGGTTTAATAGCTGAAGATGAAGATACTGCTTTGATGTGGAGAGGCTTAATGCTAAGCAAAGCACTGGAACAATTTTTATTTGATGTGGCATGGGGCAATCTTGATTATTTAGTCATTGATCTTCCACCAGGTACTGGAGATATTCAAATGGCTCTAGGTAGATTACTCCCACAAACAGAACTTCTTGTAGTTACAACTCCTCAACCAAGCGCGCAAAAAGTAGCAACTAGAGTTGCTGACATGGCAAAAAGAAGCTTCATACCCCTATTGGGTGTTGTAGAAAATATGTCCTATTTTGAAACAGACGATAGAAACAAATATCGAATCTTTGGAGAAGGTGGTGGAGATGAGCTCTCAAAAAAATTTGGTATACCACTATTAAGCAAGATACCTATAAGTGAAACATCGGTAGAAGAATCAGAAAATGGTGTTCCGATTCTTTTGCAGAAGAATGAAAGCCCGACCAAAAAAACTATGGAAAATCTTGTCAATGAGCTTATAAAGGTTTTACCGCCAATCTCAGATGAAACATGTACGGGAAGACTGGCTAAAGTCCTTGAAGAACTAGAAGCAGAAGAGTAAATTTTATGGATAATATATCTGTAAACGAATTAGTAGATTCATATGAGAATCATCTACCCAGAGAGGTTTGTTTAAATGTCGCTAAAGATATTGTAAGCAAGTTTACAGATAAAAAAAATATTCTCCAAGAATACATAATAGCAATTGACAACTTAATGATTAGTGAACAAGTAAAAGTTATTAACTGCACAGGAACACTTCTACATACAAATCTTGGGAGAGCACAAACTGAAATATTGTTCGATGGCCATGCTACAAATATAGAGTTTGACTTAAGTAAGCAAAAAAGGGGTGAAAGAAATAGATATTTAACTTATTCAATGAATTTACTTCTCGGCTCAGAAGGGGTTTGTTTTGTAAATAACAATGCATCGTCATTATTTATTGCACTTAATACAATTAAAAAAACTAAAAATATAGATTCTGTAATAATCTCTAGGGGCGAGGTAGTTGAAATTGGTGGCTCATATAGATTGCCTGAAATAATTGCTGAAACAGGCTTAAAACTCATTGAAATTGGAACAACAAATAAAACACACAAAAAAGATTACTCTTCTGCTTTAAAACAAAACCCGAGATCGCTCATTTTAAAGGTAAATAGATCTAACTTCTCTATCTCAGGATTTGTTGAGGAAGTTTCAATTAAAGAATTAAGAGGTATTGCTGATGACTATGAAGTATTGCTTGTTCATGATATAGGTAGTGGTTTAGTTATTGAAAAAAAATTTTTAGAAAAAAATAATATTGACTATTTCAAAAATGAACTGCATGTTCAGGACTCCCTTAAAGATGGTGCTGATTTGGTAATGTTTTCAGGAGATAAGTTATTTGGATCTATACAAGCGGGAATAATTGCAGGGAGGAATGAACTTGTAAACAACATCAAAGAATCTCCCCTTTTTCGAACCTATCGCTGTTCCCCTGTTGTTACGCATGAGCTTCAGAAAACTACTAATTTATACTTATCTAAAAAAGAAAGTTCTATCCCTTTATGGCATTCTTTGGAGGTTACACATGATGAATTGTTAAAAAGAATTAAAAACATTTCAAGTAAATTAAAAATAGATCATTCTGTAGATAATGATTACTCATTAATAGGAGGGGGAAGCATGCCTGAGGTAAAGATACCATCTCCTGTTATATTGATAGCTGCTTCTGAGGATAACAATCTTTTAAGTAAGTTAGCAAGTTTAGAAGTGCCAATAATTCCCAGAATTAAAGATAGCAAGATTATTTTTGACATAAGATCATCATTTGAGGCTAATGATGAAATTATTATTAATAAGTTAAACAATTTATGACAGTATTGGCAACGGCAGGCCATGTGGACCATGGAAAATCAACATTTGTTAATTTCCTAACAAATCAAGAAACCGATAGATTAGCTGAAGAAAAACGGAGAGGCTTAACAATTAATTTAGGCTATACCTACTTTAAGCATGAAAATCAAACCTATTCTATTGTTGATGTTCCAGGACACAGTGATTTTTTCAAGAATACTGTTTCTGGTTTTTCAAATGCAAATGTAATTTTATTCATAATTGACTCAACTCAAGGCTGGTCTCAACAATCAGAACAACACTTCAATACACTAGTTGAATTAGGTAAAGAAAATTTTATATTTGTTTATACAAAAATAGACTTATTAGAACCTTTAACAAAATATGATGATCTAAATAAACAATCAGAAAAGCTAATAAATTTAAACTATACAATTCTTGAATTTGATTTAAAAAACAGCAAAAGAGAGGAGGTAATTAAAGAAATCGTTGAATTTATCAAAAAATGTACGTTTAAAGAAAACATTGGTTCTATGTGGGTAGATAGAAGTTTTATTATTGACGGAATTGGTAGGGTTATTACAGGTACAGCAAATTCTAGTTTTACTACTGATAAAATTTATTTCCCCTCTGAGGGTGGGAAGTTAGAAATAAAAGAATTACAAAGCATAAATGAATCTTATGAAGATAGTTTAAATTCAAAAAGAGTCGCTATCTCTCTTAAAAAAAATAATAAGAAATTCCCAAAAAAAGGAAGTTTATTAACAAATAAAAATATTAGTTTTAGCAATTTATTATTTGTTAAATTTAAAAACAAGATAACTAATAAAAATTTTAATAAAGGCACTAGAAGAATGTTCCTTGGGACAACTAGTATTTTAATAAAAAATATCTGGAATGTAGATTCTCACTCAAACACATATGGATTAATTGAGCTTAATAAAAAAATACCAATTGTTAATTATGAAAATTTTGTTATTCAAAATATTGAAAATCATATATTTTTTGGAGGAGAATTTCAATTTTTTGTTAATAATAAATTCTTAAAAAAATATATTATGAATCAATCAATGAGCAATGAGAAAATAAATTCCCTATATGATTTATTCAATGTTTTAGAAAAAAACTATGTAGAGGACAATATCAAAAGTATAAATATAGATAAATGGTGTATTAAAGAAGAGACCTTAAACAGTATCGAGGAAGATCTAAATGAAAACTATAAGCAAATTAACAAGATTGGATTTATTAAATATATGAATAGTAAATATTTTATAGATCAAGAAATTGTAGATGAACTAGTTAAAAAATTTAATAATTTAAACATTATTGAGGATCAAATAACAATAAATTTCAAGAATGAAGAAGAAGATAGTAAAACATTTAAAGATATTAAAACTAAATTAGGTAAAACATTAGAAGTTAATAAAGTAGATATGAATGAATATGACAAGGAATCAATTAAATCTCTCTTTTTATCTGAAAAAATTTATAGAGTATCAAAAAACATCATAATTACAGATTCACATCTTGAGATTCTGATTAAACATATTGAGAAACTCCCTTTAGAATTTACCGTATCTCAATTCAAAGATGAAACTAAATTATCAAGGAAGTATGCAATACCTATGTTGGAATTATTAGATAAAAAATTAATTACATCAAAAATAAATACTTCAGGGGAACGAAAAAAACTAGTCTGAAAAAACTAAACTTCTCTTTCTCTCAACTTCATTTAAGCCTCCCCATATTCCAAATGGTTCAGAAATTTCCTTTGCTTCATCCAAGCAATCAACTCTAACAGGGCATCCATTGCATACGGCTTTGGCTTTTGCTTCTCTTTTTTCTCTATCTTCTTTTTTTTCAAACGTAGCAGGAGGAAAGAATA